>NZ_CP192600.1:7500-337500 GCF_050632395.1 Tabrizicola sp. BL-A-41-H6 | reverse complement strand
CCAGCGCCGCCTCGGTTTCGGCAAGCGACGATTTCAACCCGGCAATCTCGGCGGCCTGCTGCTCCAGGACGGCCGGAGTCGCGATGTCAGAGTTCGGTCGTATCCCCAGCGCGTTGAAATGCGAAAGGCCGAACCCCAAACCCGCGGCAAGCGCACCGCCCAGCAGTGGCGCGACGAACCCGCCCCGCCGCTCGGGACGAGGCGGCGGCCTTGGAACCTCAGCCTTGGCAGTCGGCACTTCGGGTGAAGGATCGACTGCCGCCTCGTTCAATACATCTGGGGGGGTGTCGGGGGGCGGCGTCTCCCGCTCCGGGGCCGTGTCTGTCTGCATGGTGTCCACCCTTCCACATCGGCAAGGCATACCTAAGCATTCAGCGGGCCGGGGTTCAAGAACCCCTAAGGTCAATCAGCAGGAGTTCGAGCGCATCAAGCATGGCGTCAGCATCCGGGGTTGCTGCAACTCGCAACAAGCGCGTGCTGATGTCCCGTGCCTTCGCAGCCACAGCACCACTCAACGCCGCGATTGCAACTGTCGCTTGCCTGTCTGCGGGAAGAGCCGCCGTCAGCAGCGCCGCGCTTCGTGGTGAGAAGATCGGCACGATCACCGGGCCGGGATGGCGCAGCAACGCCTCGGCGTCGGTTGATAGCGGCTGGGCTATCTGATCGTACACCGTCATCGAAACAGTCTCTATTCCCTCTGAAATCAGCCATTTCGCCAGATCGCCACGCGTCTCGCGGCCATGCAAGTATAGGAGTGGACCCCTGATCCGCATCGTCATTACCAGCCGCTGCAACGCCTCGACATCCCCGTTGGCCGAAGTCGCAGCAAAACCTGCGGCAGAGGCTGCAACTGCCGTACGTGCGCCCACACAAAGCGCCATCTTCGGCAAACGGTCCTGTGCCAACTGCCGCGTCGCGTCGACCGCCGCTTCTGACGTGAACACGACAGCTTGGTAATCGCGCTGCGGAATCTCACACGGCACGAAGGCCAGACGCATCAATGGCGAAAGGATCAGACGAACGGCAGCGCCGAAACGCTCCTCCAACGCGGCGCCGAAGCGAAGCGACTGATCCAAAGGCCGGGTCAGAAGCACCGGAATCGACGAAGGGGCTGCACTCTGCTGGGATTGTTTCGCCATGGTCACGGTGTTACCTGCGACCCACACATCGTGCAACGGCAGCCATGACCCGAACACTGACCCTTCTCGGCATTGAAAGCAGTTGCGACGATACCGCAGCGGCCATCGTGAGGCATCGGCCCGGACACACGGCCGAAGTGCTGGCGTCTGATATCGTGGGGCAGACCTCGCTGCATGCGGCCTTCGGCGGCGTGGTTCCGGAAATCGCGGCACGCGCCCATGTAGAGCGGCTTGACGGTTGCATCGAGCGCGCGCTGGCGGAGGCGGGCATCTGCTTTGCCGACCTGGATGCGATAGCGGTGACCGCCGGCCCCGGCCTGATCGGGGGGGTTCTGTCCGGCGCGATGATGGCGAAAGGGCTGGCCGCGGGCTTGGGACTGCCGCTGGTTGCAGTGAACCATCTGGCAGGGCACGCCCTTACGCCTCGGCTGACCGATGGCATCGCGTTCCCGTACCTGATGCTGCTCGTCTCGGGCGGACATTGCCAATACTTGCGCGTGGACGGACCTGACGAGTTTCACCGGCTGGGCGGAACGATAGACGACGCTCCGGGTGAAGCGTTCGACAAGATCGCCAAACTTCTTGCCCTGCCCCAGCCGGGCGGCCCGGTGGTTGAAACCGAAGCGGCGCTGGGCAACGCCAGCCGTTTTGACTTTCCGCGCCCACTCTTGGATCGGCCCGGCTGTGATCTTTCCTTTTCGGGCCTGAAAACCGCAGTTCTACGGGCGCGCGATGCACTTATCGCGGAAAAGGGCGGGCTTACTGTCCAGGATCGCCGCGATCTTTGCGCGGGTTTTCAGGCGGCGGTTGCAGAAGTACTTGCCGAAAAGACGCGCCGGGCCTTGGCAATGACCGCCCTTGATGGCCCGCCGCTTTCAGTTCTTGCCGTGGCGGGTGGCGTTGCAGCAAACAGGGCAATTCGGGCAATGTTAGAGACTGTTTGCAGCGCCAATGGCGTCCGTTTTCTGGCGCCGCCGTTGCGCCTTTGCACAGACAACGCGGCGATGATTGCCTGGGCGGGGATCGAAAGGTTCCGCATGGGCTTGATCGACGACGCAACGTTCGCGGCCCGTCCCCGTTGGCCACTTGACACCCGCGCACCCGCTTTGATCGGGTCCGGCAAGAAGGGTGCCAAGGGATGATCGGTATTATTGGCGCTGGCTCGTTTGGCACGGCTTTGGCCGTGGCGCTGGCGCAGGGCGGTCGGTCTGTGAGGCTCTGGGCGCGCTCGGCCGAGGACGTTGCAAGGATGGCCGCCACCCGCCGGAACGACGACAGGCTTCCTGGCGTTGACCTTCCGCCAACGGTTTCGGTCCATGCGGACGTAGGCGACCTGCACGAAGCGGAGGCGCTGCTGCTTTGTGTGCCTATGCAAAGCCTGGGCGGGGTCCTGGCAACGCACCGGGGCCAGTTTGCACGGCAACCGATGGTCGCCTGTTGCAAGGGCGTTGATCTGGAAACTCTGCGCGGTCCGGTTTCGGTCATTCAGGCCGCGCGCCCGGATGTGCCTGCGGCGATCCTGACCGGACCCAGCTTTGCCACCGATATTGCCCGTGGCTTGCCAACTGCGCTGACCTTGGCAAGCCGCGACGCTGGCAGCGTCGAACTTCAAGCGATGCTGTCGACGTCTGCCCTCAGGATTTACCGGACGGATGATGTCACAGGGGCTGAATTGGGCGGGGCGCTGAAGAATGTCATCGCCATTGCTGCGGGGGTCGTAATCGGGGCGGGGCTTGGCGACAGCGCCCGGGCCGCACTGATGACGCGCGGATACGCTGAGATGGTACGTCTGGCGACGCGGTTGGGCGCGCGGGCAGAGACGCTGGCGGGATTGTCTGGGTTTGGCGATCTGGTTCTGACCTGCACTTCGCCGCAGTCACGAAACTTTCGCCACGGTCACGCCTTTGGACGCGGGCACGCGATCGACCGTGGCGTCACGGTCGAGGGGGTGGCGACAGCGACGGCGCTGGTGCGGCTAGCGCGACAGCTTGGGGTAGAAATGCCGGTGACCGAAATGGTAGATGCCCTTGTCAGCGGCAGAGTCACGGTGGAAGATGCCATTCCGAACCTGATGACCCGACCCCTGAAACAGGAATGACCCATGCGCTTTGCCCTGATCTGTCACGACAAGCCGGGAGCCTTGCAGACACGGCTTGAAAACCGGGCGGCGCATCTGGCGCATATCGAAGCGTCGGGCGTGGTGGAGCAGGCGGGGCCGTTTCTGGATGAGGCGGGCCAGATGTGCGGCAGCCTGGTCATCCTTGGGGTAGGCAGCCGCGCCGAAGCTGAGGCTTGGGCGGCGGCCGACCCCTATGCGAAGGCGGGGCTGTTTTCCGACGTCACGATCCAGGAGTGGAAGCGGGTGATCGGGGGATGAACCACTGGCTGCTGAAATCCGAGCCGGACGAGTTCGGCTGGGACCACCTGACCGCGAAGGGTGCGGCGGGGGAGGAGTGGACGGGGGTCAGGAACTATCAGGCCCGCAACAATATGCGGGCGATGAAGGTGGGCGACCTGGGGTTCTTCTATCACTCGAATATCGGGAAGGAGATCGTGGGGATCGTCGAGGTGTGCCGGGAGAGCGAGCCGGACAGCACGGCGGATGATCTGCGGTGGGATTGTGTGAGGGTGCGGGCGGTCAGGCCCTTCATGCGGGCCGTGACGCTGGAGGACTGCAAGGTGGAGCCGGGGCTGGAGGCGATGGTGCTGGTGAAGA
Source organism: Tabrizicola sp. BL-A-41-H6 (assembly GCF_050632395.1). Lineage (GTDB taxonomy): Bacteria > Pseudomonadota > Alphaproteobacteria > Rhodobacterales > Rhodobacteraceae > JAUYQR01. The sequence continues at coordinate 333,645 of NZ_CP192600.1, read as the reverse complement.
ATACCAGGCTTTCCGTACAGCCGGTGACGCCGGAGGAGTGGAAGATCGTCTGCCGGATGGGGGGCGTGGCGCCCTGAGTGTCCCACGGTGGGACATCTGCGAGGTTCAGTGGGATCAAGGGCTTACAGGCGGCGTTTTACTTTTTGGTAAGAAATGGCGGTGTGTGCCCTGTAGAAATCGCTACCGCTGATCCCCGCATTGAGGCAGGTTTGCCCGAGGAAGTCGGGAGGGACCCCAATGGAATTCTTGAATGTTCTGGCCGCCGCATTGGCGGCGTTCGCTTTTGGTGCCGTGTGGTATCTGGGCATGTCGACGAAGTGGCTGGCGGCGGCGGAAATCACCAACGGGCGGCCGGGGATGAAGGAGCGCGGCGGATCGGGGATCGCGGCTTTTGTGATCGGGCTGGTGGCGATGGTTCTGGTCGCGGGGATGATGCGCCATCTGCTGGCTGAATCCGGCGTGACGAGCGTGGGCGGCGGCGCCGTGGCCGGGTTTGGCGTGGGCGCCTTTTTCATCACGCCCTGGGTGGCGATGAATTACGCCTTTGCCAAGCGCAAACCCGAACTGACGGTGATCGACGGAGTGAACAGCGTGGTCGGATGCACCATCATGGGCGCGGTGCTGAACCTGTTCTGAGCCGGAAAAATAGAATGGAGGGCCCCGCACCCCTACGGAACCCTCCATCCACCCCACGTGCTCCCCAAGCACCACACGTGATCTGATAAGGGTCCCGGGCTACTGCCCTGTCCAAGATGTAATGCCCCGAATCCCTGCCTTCGGGCAAGGATGGAGTGTCGCAGGTTTTCGTCAAATCCGAAGGGTCGCCGGCGCCGTGCAGGAAGCCCCCCACCCCATCCCTCCCCCGCAAGGGGGAGGGGGGCGAGGCACCACGGGGGGCGCGTTACTTGTAGACGGCTTCCTTGCCGAAGTGCTTGACGAGGAGGTAGTAGAACACCGCGCGGAACTTGTTGCGTTCCGATTTGCCGTAGGTATCGACGGCGGCCATGATGCCTTCCATCAGGGAGGGGCCGTCTTTCAGGCCCAGCTTCTTGATCAGGAAGTTGGTCTTGATCCGCTCCAGCTCTTCCTTGTCGGAGGCGGCGACGGTCTGCGCGTCGTTGTCATAGATCGACGGGCCGCAGCCGATGGTAACCTTGGTCAGCAGCGCCATGTCCGGTGTCATCTTGCACTTGGTTTTCAGATCATCGGCGTATTTCGCGATGAGATCGTCCCGCTTGCCCATTCTACGTCTCCCTTGACTGGTATGATAATCTTACGAGGCGAACGGTAGTGGCCCGATCCCGTTTGGGGAAGCGGAATTTCGACGACAATGGCCCATTGCGCACCGCTTTGGTGACAAGATACCGCAGCATTTCTGGCTGTGGCGTTCTTGAACCGTAGCAACCAGCCTCCATCTAGGCGTGATTGTTCGCTTCGTTTGACGATTGCACAGGGAGGCTTCGGAATGCAGGGCACGCTGGTTCAAGGCGAGATTTCCAAGGCGCTTCCGGCCCGCGCCGACAGAATCGCGGCAAGACATGGCCTGCGGTCAGCGGGCGTTCTGTCGGCACAGGAGATTGCGTCCTGTCGCAGGCAGGGCATCGCGCTGGCGTTTGATCCGGTGCAGATCGGCTGGGTACGGGGCGACTGCATCGACGATGTCGATCCCCATGAGCCCGGCGCGAGGGCGACGGAAAAGCCCGCCTTCGTGCCGCGCAGTCTGGCGCCGACCTATCGGTTCCGTCCCTGGACGCTGGACGACCTGCCGGTTTACCGGTCGCTTCTGGACGACCCCAAGGTTTGGGCGCAAATGTATGAGCCCTATCCCAACCCGCTGGACGATGACACCGCACGGGCGCTGATCGCGCTTTCCGCCGACAGCGCGCATCACGAGGTAATGGCGGTCTTGCGTGACGGTGAGATTGTGGGGCAGGTGCGACTGGCTTTTGACGGGACGAGCGCTGAACTGAGCTATTGGTTCGGGCGGGCGCATTGGGGCAAGGGGCTGGGGTCGGCGGTGGTGGCCATTGCCAGCGGTCGGGCCTTTGTGCAGCACCCAGCGCTGAATGCGCTGGTCGCAGTGGTGCACCCCGAAAACGCCGCCTTTCGCCGCGTGCTGGCAAAGGCAGGGTATGTTGCGGAGGGGCCGTGCAAGCGACGCCCCGGCTGGATCAGCCATCGGCTGACCCGCGCCAGGGCAGAGGCGATCAATAGCGGTAGTGTTCGGGTTTGAACGGGCCTTCGGGTTTGACGCCGATGTAGGCGGCCTGCTCGGGCTTCAATTCGGTCAGTTTGACGCCGATCTTCTTGAGGTGCAGGCGGGCGACCTTTTCGTCCAGCGCCTTGGGCAGGATGTAGACGCCGGGCTTGTATTCGTCACCCTTGGTCCAAAGCTCGATCTGGGCGAGGACTTGGTTTGTGAACGAGGCCGACATCACGAAGGACGGGTGGCCGGTGGCGTTGCCGAGGTTCAGAAGGCGGCCCTCCGACAACAGGATGATGCGATTGCCCGAGGGCATTTCGATCATGTCGACCTGTTCCTTGATGTTCGTCCACTTGTGGTTGCGAAGGCTGGCGACCTGGATTTCATTGTCGAAGTGGCCGATGTTGCCGACGATCGCCATGTCCTTCATCGCCCGCAGGTGTTCGATGCGGATGACGTCCTTGTTGCCGGTGGTGGTGATGAAGATGTCGGCGGTGGCCATCTCGTCTTCCAGAAGCGTGACCTCGTAACCGTCCATCGCGGCCTGCAGGGCGCAGATCGGGTCGACCTCGGTGACCTTGACGCGCGCGCCGGCCCCACGCAGCGAGGCGGCGGAGCCTTTGCCCACATCGCCATAGCCGCAGACGACGGCGACCTTGCCGGCCATCATCGTGTCGGTCGCGCGACGGATGCCGTCGACCAGCGATTCCTTGCAGCCGTATTTGTTGTCGAACTTCGACTTGGTGACCGAGTCGTTCACGTTGATCGCCGGGAAGGGAAGCTGGCCGTTCTTGTGCAGCTCATACAGGCGGTGGACGCCGGTGGTGGTTTCTTCGCTGACACCCTTGATGGCGGCCTTGGTCTTGGTGAAGAAACCGGGGGTTTCCTTCATGCGCTTGGCGATCTGAAGCTTGATGACCTCTTCTTCCTCGGACTGCGGCACGGGGATGATCTCTTCCCCGGCTTCGGCGCGGGCACCGAGGAGGACGTAAAGCGTGGCGTCGCCGCCGTCATCGAGGATCATGTTCGCGCCTTCGGGGAACATGAAGGAGCGGTCGAGGTAATCCCAGTGTTCGGTCAGGGTCTGGCCCTTGATGGCGAAGACCGGCGTGCCACCGGCGGCGATGGCGGCGGCAGCGTGGTCTTGGGTGGAGAAGATGTTGCAGGACGCCCAGCGCACATCTGCACCGAGGGCTTTCAGCGTTTCGATCAGCACGGCGGTCTGGATCGTCATGTGCAAGGAGCCGACGATGCGGGCGCCCTTCAAGGGCTGGGTCGGGCCGTATTCCTCGCGGCAGGCCATCAGGCCGGGCATTTCGGTTTCGGCGATGGTCAGTTCCTTGCGGCCGAATTCGGCGAGCTTGATGTCCTTGACGATGTAATCCATTGCGTCCTGCTTTTGCTGTCGCCTGCGCAGTGCCGCAAGCCGGTTTGATCTCTGGACGCGGCCATAGCAAATGCGGGGGCGCAAGACAACGCGGCACGCTTGCCAAGGCGCGCGGGGTGTGAAGACTGCGGTGGCAAGAGCGGGGAGAACGATGGCAGCACGAGCGTGGCAACGGATGCTGTCGGGGCGGAGGCTGGATCTTCTGGACCCGACGCCGATGGACATCGAGGTGGAGGACATCGCGCACGGCCTTGCGTTCGTGGCGCGGTGGAACGGGCAGACGCGGGGCGACTGGCCCTATTCGGTGGCGGAACATTCGCTGCTGGTGGAGGAGATTTTCAACCGCGCCAATCCGGGCATCGCACCGCGCTGGCAGTTGGCGGCGCTGCTGCATGACGCGCCGGAGTACGTGATCGGTGACATGATCAGCCCGGTGAAGGCGGCAGTCGGGCCGGGGTATGGCGAGTTGGACCTGCGGCTGACGGCGGCGATCCATCTGCGCTTTGGCCTGCCTGCGGTACTGCCCGCGCCGATCAAGAAGGCGATCAAGGCGGCGGACAAGGTTTCAGCCTGGCTGGAAGCGGTGCGCATCGCGGGGTTCGGCGAGGCGGAGGCCGACAAGCTGTTCGGGCGGCCAGAGGCGTCGATAGTGAAGGGGCTGGAGATCAGGTTGCGTCCGCCCGCTGTGGTGCGGGCGGACTATGTTGCGCGGGTCGGGCAACAACTGGCCGCTATCATTTGACGGGCTTGCGGGTCAGCGAGTGGCGCTGAACCACGGCGTCACGCGGATCGGCTTCGGTCAGGGTGCGGCGCGGCGCATCGCCCGCAAGCGGGCCGTAACGGGTAACGAGCAGCAGGGCGTCTGCGAGTATGTTCAACATTTCATGCCTCTTTCTTTGGCGTTGCGATGCTGTGTCTTGTCATGTTTGCTGCTCATTGACGACTCAGCGATCTTTCAGATTTGATAGACTGGCTAACATATGGCGGTTGACTGGCGCTCGATCCCTTCGCTTACCGCGCTGCGCGCCTTTGCCGCCACGGCGGAAGCGCGCAATTTCAGCCATGCCGCGCGGGCGCTGAACGTGACGCACGCTGCGGTGGCCCAGCAGGTGCGCGCGCTGGAGGAGGAGTTCGGCGTGGCGCTGGTGCAGCGCGACGGGCGAGGGGTCAGCCTTACGGAGGAGGGCGAGGCGTTGGCATCAGCGCTGTCCGAAGGCTTCGCGGCGTTTCAGCGGGGTGCCGAGGCGCTGCGCAGTGGCGGGGCCGACCGCCCGGTGCGGATTACCCTGACCGCGAGTTTTGCCGCGCAATGGCTGATGCCACGGCTGCGCGATTTCTGGGAAAAGCACCCCGATATCGGCCTGTCGCTGCAACCGGAGAACCGGGTCGTCGACTTGCACCGCGAGGGAATGGATCTGGGCATCCGCTATGGCAACGGGGCGTGGCCGGGAGTGGAGGCGAGTTTTCTGGCGTCGGCACGGCTGGTGGTGGCGGCCGCGCCATCGCTGCTGGGAGAGACGGCCACACTTGCTACCGAAGAGATGCGGCAGATGGAGTGGATCATCGCACGTAACTGGCCGGAACAGGACAATTACCTGCGTAGTCTTGGGCTGGACCCGTCGGAATTAAGCCAGACAGATTTCGCCAACGAGGAGTTGTCGATCGCGGCTGCGCGGCAGGGATTGGGGCTGGTGGTGGAAAGCTATGCGCTGCTGGCCGACGATGTGGCCGAAGGGCGGCTGCGCGTGGTGCACGAAAGCCGTGACAAACTGCCGGCGTATTTCGTGGTGGCCTTGCCTGGGCCGCAGCGCGCTGCGACCCGGGCATTTCTAAAATGGCTGACGAGCCAAGCCTGAGGCCCGTCGCCAGATCGTCAGACCATCAGGTCATCCGGCTTTTTCCCAGCCGCGAGTGCTGCGGCAAACCAGCGCGGCTTGCGGCCACGGCCCGACCAGGTATCCGACTTGTCAGAGGGATTCGCGTATTTCGCCACGGCGGGCGTGCGCTTGCGGACCTGGGTAGCGCCGGTCAATTCAGCCAGAGAAAACCCCATCGCGCGGGCTTTTTCTTCAAGCTCTGCAAGTGCTTGCTTTTTACGGCGGTCTTCAAAGCTGGAAATGGCCTTCGCCACCTGTGATTGTAAATCTTTCAACTCTTTAAGGGACAAGTCGTTCAGATCAATTGCCATCGCAGCATCTCCCGTTAAACATGACTTTCACGTCTACGCTTCGGATAACTGAAATTCAACTGTGTAAGATTAACGGGGACTGCGCTTCGCAAGAATTCGTTGCAGGGTCCGGCGATGCATATTCAGCCGACGCGCAGTTTCAGAGACATTCCGATCGCACATTTCATAGACGCGCTGGATATGTTCCCACCGCACGCGATCAGCCGACATGGGGTTTTCCGGAGGCTGCGGCAAAGCCTCGCCTTTGGCGAGAAGCGCATTGGTAACATCATCGGCATCCGCCGGTTTAGACAAATAATCAATGGCGCCGAATTTTACCGCAGCGACCGCGGTGGCAATCGCACCGTAGCCAGTCAGCACGACGATCCGGCAATCCGGACGGGTTTCGCGCAACGCCTCGACCACTTCGAGGCCATTGCCGTCTTCAAGCCTGAGATCAACGACCGCATAGGCGGGCGGACGGGCCAGGGCGATAGCCCGGCCTTCGGCGACGCTTTCGGCGGTTTCGGGGGTAAAGCCACGCTTTTCCATCGCTTTGGCCAGACGCTTGACGAAGGGTTCATCGTCATCGACCAACAGAAGTGTCCGGTCTGCCCCCAGATCAAGTGCCAAATTTTCCCCCATCGTCTAACCCCTTCGCTGGTTCTGTCTTAGCCTTCCGCTTCATCGGCGGTCAGAAAGCAGGCCACGCTTTCAGCCATTTGGTCTGCCGCGATGTCACGCCGGTAGAAATCGGCAAAGCGGCCGCCCGGAAGCATCAGATAGGTCATGGTGCTATGGTCGACGAGGTAAAACTCATCATCGGCGGGCTGTTTGGCAAAATAGGTCTTGTAGGCCTGCGAGGCAGCCTTGACCTGATCAAGCGATCCGGTCAGCGCGACCAGCTTCGGGTGCAGGTTGCCGGCATAATCGGCCAAGGCTTCGGGGGTGTCACGCTCGGGGTCGATGGAAATGAAAACCGGCGTGACGTCGAAGCCGCGTTCTTCAAGAATATCCACCGCCTCGACATTGCGCCCCATATCGAGCGGGCAGACATCGGGGCAGAAGGTGTAGCCGAAATAGACCAGCGACGGTTTTGCGAGAACCTCTTTGTCGGTCACTGTCTTGCCGTCGGTGCCGACTAAAGTGAAGGGGCCGCCGATATCGCCGCCCGCAACCTGGCTGGAGCGGCATTGCGCAAAGGCGTCAGCATTGCGGTTGTGCAAAAAGAGGTAGGCCGACACCCCGAGAAATGCCGCAACCAATGCCGCTGCCAGACCTGCATAAAACCGTGTCATCACCGTCTCCGTCCTGATACCCGGCGCATTGATCCCAAATCGTGGCGGGCTTAACAATAGCGAACCCTTCGAAGGATACGCCCGCGTCATGGTCACCGCCAGTTTCGGCTTTCTTGCCGCGGGAACGCGCAGCAACTGGATCCGGCTACGGACGCTGATCCTGTTGCGGTGGATGGCGATTGCCGGGCAGTTGACCGCGATCACCGTGGCGGACCGGGTCTACGACCTCGATCTGCCGCTGGGGCTTTGCTATCTGGCGGTCGGCGCGTCGATCATCGCGAACCTGTTTTCGATGTTCCTGTTCCCGGAAAACAAGCGCCTGACCGAGGTCGAGGCGCTGATGACCTTGATGTTCGACCTGTCGCAACTGTCGTTTCTGGTCTTCATCACCGGCGGGCTGACGAACCCCTTTGCGCTTCTGGTGCTGGCGCCGGTCACCATTTCGGCAAGCGCGCTGGCGCTGCGCACGACGGTGGTGCTGGGTGCGGTGGCGATCCTTTTGGTCACGATGGCAGCATTCTTTCACTGGCCGCTGCGGTTTGAGGGTGGCGGCGCGCTGGAGGTGCCGTGGCTGTTCGAGTTTGGCTTCTGGCTGGCGATCGTGGTGGGCATCCTGTTCCTCGGGCTTTATTCGCACCGGGTCGCGATGGAGATCCGGTCGATGTCGGACGCGCTGTTGGCGACGCAGATGGCGCTGGCACGGGAGCAGAAGCTGACCGACCTTGGCGGCGTGGTAGCGGCCGCGGCGCACGAGTTGGGCACGCCGCTGGCGACGATCAAGTTGGTGAGCGCCGAGTTGATGGACGAGCTGCGCGACAGGCCCGATCTTTTGGAGGACGCGAAGCTGATCCGCGATCAGGCCGACCGCTGCCGGGACATCCTGCGCGACATGGGGCGGGTCGGGAAGGATGACCTGCATCTGCGGCAGGCGCCGCTTGGTGCGGCGCTGCGCGAGGCGGCCGAGCCGCACATGGCGCGCGGCAAGGCTGTGCTGTTTCAGATGCTGGCCAGCGACGGAAGTTCCGCGCGCCAGCCAACCATCCTGCGCCGGCCCGAGATCATCCACGGATTGCGCAACCTGATCCAGAATGCAGTCGATTTCTCGCGCAGCACGGTCTGGGTAGAAGCGGAGTGGACCGACCGCACCGTGACGGTGCGGATCATCGACGACGGCGAGGGCTTTCCGCCGAATGTGATCGGCCGCATCGGCGACCCGTTCGTGCGCGCCCGCCGCTCGGACGCCCCGCCATCACGGCGGCCGGAGTATGAGGGGATGGGGCTGGGCCTGTTCATCGCCAAGACTTTGCTTGAACGCTCGGGCGCCGAGCTGACATTTGCCAACGCGACAGACCCGTTCCTGACGCCCGAGGAGCGACCGGAACGCTGCGGCGCGGTGGTCGAGGCGGTCTGGGCGATGACTGATCTTGCGGCGCCCGCCAACCTTTCGCACGGCGCCAACCAGCGGATCGAGATGTAACACCGACGCTTTGACTGATCCTCCTTAAGCTTAACCATCGGTTAACTCTTTCCACCCTAGGCTGAATCAAGGGATCATTGGTGGGAGTTGCCGGATGCCAGCCGACTGGACATTCGCATTTGGATTGGTGGTGACGGCGACGCTTGTGGCCTTGGGCTGCCTAGTGCTGCTTGCGGCGTTCCAGAACCGGCGCGCGGCTGCCCCAGCCAGCGTGTTCAGACCCGACACCGCCGAAACCATCTTTCTGTTCGACGGCGAAACCCTGGTCGACGCAACGCCCAGCGCGCGGGCCATGCTGGCGGCAAGCATCGCCCGTGGCGGCAATTGGCTGCGGTTCCTGTCGCGGATGGGGCCGTTGTTTCCCGACCTTCAGGCGCGGCTGCTTACCTTGCCGACCGACGGCCAGTTCATCATGGCATCGCGCGACGGTATCCAGCCTCCGCTGGTTTTGAGGGGCGAGCATCTGGGTGGGCTGACCCGGCTGACGCTGGTCAACACCGATGCAGAGCAGCGCCGCCGCGGCCGCGACAGTGCGTCGGAAGCCGCCCAGCAGCAGGAGGTTTCCGCTCTGCGCAATGTGCTGGCGAACGCGCCGGTTCTGGTCTGGACGGAAAACGCGGCGAGCGACGTGATCTGGGCCAACCACGCCTATCTGTTGCGCGCCGCCGATCTTTTGGAGCCGGGCAAGGACCTGTCGTGGCCGTTGCCGCGGCTGTTTGATCTGGCGGTCTTCAACCCCGCGGCCAAGTCAAACCGCCAGAAACTGGACCTGAAGGATGGCGCACAGTGGTTTGATCTGGTGGTCAGCCCGGCGGGCGACGACCGCATCGCCTATGCCCTGCCATCGAACGCCGCAGTGCAGGCCGAAGGGTCGCTGCGCGATTTCATGCAGACGCTGACCAAGACTTTCGCGCACCTGCCGATCGGCCTTGCGATCTTTGACCGCAACCGGGTGCTGCAACTGTTCAACCCGGCACTGGTCGATCTGACGACGCTGCCACCAGATTTTCTGATTGCGCGGCCCACGCTGACCTCGGTTCTGGATGCGATGCGGGACCGGTCGATGATCCCGGAACCGAAGGATTACCGGACGTGGCGCAAACAGATGATCAAGGTCGAGGAGGATGCCTCCTCGGGCCTTTACGAGGAGACGTGGAGCCTGCCGGGCGGGCAGACCTACCGGGTGATCGGGCGGCCACATCCGAATGGCGCACTGGCCTTCATGTTCGAAGATATCTCGTCCGAAATGTCGCGCACCCGGCGCTACCGGGCGGACATGGAACTGGGTCAGGCGGTGATCGACGCGGTGGACGAGGCGGTGGCGGTGTTTTCGCAAGGCGGACAACTGGTGATGTCGAACCACGCCTATGCGCAGCTTTGGAACCACGACCCGGCCGTGCTTTTGTCTGAGGCCAGCATCGGCACGCTGTCGGGCTGGTGGCGCGACCAGTCCGCCCCGAGCCTTATCTGGGGTGATGCGATGGAATATGTGGTGACGGCAGGCGACCGCGCGGCCTGGGAGGGCGAGGTTCGGCTGCTGGACGGGCGGCTGGTCGGCTGCCGGTTCCGCCCGATCAATGGGGGGGCCACGCTGGTGACGTTCCGGGTAGTTTCGCCGGGCCACATGCCGCTGATGTTGCAGACAAGCGAGCCGTCGCCGCTGTTCGCCTGACCGAAACGGGCTTGCGGTGACGCGCCCGGAAGGTAGACTCGGCGGCATGTCCCTTACCCGCTCCGAAGGTTCCGCGCTGACCCTGTTCCTCGCCACGGAAGAGGACACTACCCGGCTTGCCGAACGGCTGGCAGGCCTGCTGCGGCCGGGTGACGCCGTGCTGCTGGAAGGGCCGATCGGGGCAGGCAAAACCCACTTCGCGCGCGCCGTGATCCGGGCGCGTCTGGGGCAGGCGGAGGAGGTGCCGTCGCCCACCTTCACGCTGGTGCAGACCTATGGCCCGCCTGAGGCCGAGATCTGGCATGCCGATCTTTACCGCCTGTCGCACCCGGACGAGGTGTGGGAGCTTGGCCTCGACGAGGCGTTCGCCACGGCGATCTGTCTCGTCGAATGGCCGGACCGGCTGGGCAGCCATCTTCCACCCAACGCCCTGCACCTGCGCCTGTCGGCAGAAGGCGCGGGACGGCGCGCGATGCTGACGGGAGGGCGGGCTGGCTTGTTGGCGGCATTGGCCAATGCGTGAAGCCACCGCAACAGCGTTTCTGGCGGCGGCTGGCTGGGGGAATGCGGCGCGCGTTCCGCTCGCGGGCGACGCGTCAGCGCGCAGTTACCAGCGGCTGACGCTGGCGGGGCGAACCGCGATCCTGATGGACAACGCGCCGGGCGGCGCTGACGATCCGGCAAGTTTCGTGGCAATCGCCAGGCATCTGCGCAGCCTTTCGTTGTCGGCGCCCGAAGTGCTGGCCGCTGACGTCGAGGCTGGGTTTCTGCTGCTGGAAGACCTTGGCGATGCGGTCTTTGCCCGGCTTTTGGAGGCCACGCCGGAGGTGGAGCTGGCGCTTTACACGGCGGCGACGGACGTGCTTTTGCACCTTCAAGCGCGCGCCGCGCCGCCCGGCCTGCCCAACCTTGGCGCTGCGGAGTGGGCCGAAGCGGCGATGCTGGTGCTGGACTGGTATGCCACTGCCGTGACCGGCAATCGCCCACCGCCCGCTGCGCTGCGCGATACGCTAGGGCGTGCGCTGTCAGAGCTTGCCGATGGGCCGCGGGTGCTGGTCCTGCGGGATTATCACGCCGAAAACCTGATCTGGCTGCCAGAGCGCGCCGGATTGGCGCGGGTTGGTTTGCTGGATTTCCAGTTGGCTCAGATGGGGCAACCGGCCTACGATCTTGTGTCGCTGTTGCAGGATGCGCGGCGGGATGTGGGGTTGGGCACCGAAGCGGCGTTGATCCAGCATTTCGCCGCGGCGACCGGGCAAGACAAGGACAGCTTTTCTGCCGCCTATGCCGCGGTTGGCGCCCAGCGCGCGTTGCGCATCCTTGGCATCTTTGCGCGGCTTTGTCTGGATGGCGGAAAAGCGGGATATGTGCGGCTGATCCCGCGCGTCTGGGACCAGCTGCAGCGCAATCTGGCGCACCCGGCGCTGGCGGCACTGCGCGCAGTCTGCGATAAGCTTTTGCCCCCACCGACACCCGAAGCCCTTTTGCGGATCGAGGCCCAATGCAACCGTCCCCCTACCCGCTTTTGATCTTTGCAGCCGGCTTTGGCACCCGGATGCGCGAACTTTCGGCGGATCGCCCGAAGCCGCTGATCCCTGTGGCCGGACGTCCGTTGATCGACCACGCGCTTGAGGTCGCGCGGCTTGCCGGAGTGGCGCGGCCCGTGGTCAACCTGCACTACCGAGCCGCGCAGATGGAAGCGCATCTGCGGGGGGCTGAGGTGGATTTTAGTCTCGAACATGGCCAAATTCTGGAAACCGGGGGCGGTTTGCGGGCGGCCTTGCCAGTGCTGGGGCCGGGGCCGGTCATGGTTTTGAACAGCGACGCGATCTGGACCGGGCTGAACCCGTTGACGCAACTGATGGCGGCCTGGGATGGCGCGCAGATGGATGCGCTGCTGCTGCTGTTACCGGTGGAGCACACCGCAGCGCATGGGTCCGTTTCGGATTTCCGGTTGGCCGCCGATGGCCGGATCAGCAGGGCGCGGGGTGCGGTGGGGCATGTCTACCTTGGGGCCAGCATGTTGAACCCGGACCGTCTGGCGCATATTCCCGACGACGTGTTTTCGCTGAACCGCCCGTGGGACGACATCATCGCGGACGAGCGCGCCTACGGCGTGGTGCATCAGGGCGGGTGGTGCGATGTCGGCACGCCCGAAGGGATCCGCGCGGCGGAAGCGTTGTTGCGGGCCGGGTCCGATGGCTGAGGGTGCATCGGGGCTGTTCGGACTGCCGCCGGGGGTGGATTTTCCGGCAGAGCTGGTAGCGGGGCTGCGGTCGCGGATGGCCGGAAAGCCGCCCGAAGCGATGGCGCGGGTGACGCTGGTGTTGAACACCCAGCGGATGCGTCGCCGGGTGACCGAGATTTTGACCGAGGCCGGCTGCGGATTTCTGCCGCGCCTTTTGCTGGTGACGGAGATCGGCACCGGGCCGGAGGCGGGTGCCCTGCCAACCGCGATTTCGCCCCTGCAACGCCGGTTGGACCTTGCGGTGCTGCTGGACCGGTTGACGCGTAGCGATGCGGCCCTGTTTCCGCAAGGCTCGCTGTTCGATCTGGCCGACAGTCTTGCCGGGCTGATCGACGAGATGCAGGGCGAAGCGGTTCCGCCGGCACGGATCGCGGCGCTGAACGTGGCGGATCATTCGGCGCATTGGGCGCGGACGCAGGCGTTTCTGGGGATCGTGGCCGAGGCATTGCAGGGCGACGCGCCGGATGCCGAGGCGCGGCAACGGCTGGCCGTGGAGGCGTTGATCGCGCGTTGGCGGGCGGCGCCGCCGACCGAGCCGGTCATCGTTGCGGGATCAACCGGATCGCGGGGCACGACCGCACTTTTGATGCAGGCGGTGGCACGGTTGCCGAGCGGGGCGGTGGTGCTACCAGGGTTTGACTTTGATCTGCCCGACGCGGTGTGGGCCGGCATGGGCGATGCCCTGACGGCCGAGGATCATCCGCAGTTCCGCTTTCGGCGGCTGCTGGACGGGCTGGATCTTGGACCTGCGGCGGTGGCACGCTGGACCGCCGCGCGCCCGGCGGATGCAGAGCGGAACCGCCTGATCTCGCTTTCGCTGCGGCCAGCGCCGGTGACGGACCAATGGCTTACCGACGGGCCAGCGTTGCCGGACCTGATGGAACCGACGCGCAATGTCACCCTGATCGAAGCCCCCTCGGAGCGGGCGGAGGCCACGGCGATCGCGCTGATCCTGCGCGAGGCGGCGGAAACGGGGACGCGGGCGGCGCTGATATCGCCGGATCGCAACCTGACGCGACGCGTGGCGGCGGTATTGGACCGCTGGGGCATCAGACCGGACGATTCGGCGGGCCATCCACTTGCGCTGTCAGCGCCGGGACGGCTGCTGCGCCATGTGGCGGACCTGTTCGGGCGAAAGCTGACCTCGGAGGCGTTGCTGACCGTGCTGAAGCACCCGCTGGCCTTTTCCGGCACGGGGCGCGGGCGGCACCTGATGCTGACGCGCGAACTTGAGTTGCACATTCGCCGGAACGGCCCGGCGTTTCCTGACGCCAACACGCTTACGACGTGGGTGGCGGCACGCAATTCCGAACATGCGGCAGTATGGGCCGAGGTTCTGGCGGGGGCGGTTACAGGGCATGAAAACGTCTCTAACATGGCCCTTCCGGCCCATGTTCTGCGCTTGCGGACGGTGGCCGAGGCACTGGCCCGCGGGTTTGAAGCAAGCGGTGCGGGCGAACTGTGGCAGAAGGAGGCGGGGATCGAGGCGCTGGCGGTGATGAACGAACTTGAGGCGATCACCGACCCCGGACTGCTGCTGTCACCCGCGCAGTTCGCCTCGCTTCTGGCCAACGTGCTGCAACGGGATGTGCGCGAGGCCGTGCTGGCCCACCCGGGCATCATGGTCTGGGGCACGCTGGAGGCCCGGGTGCAGGGGGCGGATCTGGTGATCCTTGGCGGGCTGAACGAGGGGGTCTGGCCCGCGCAACCGCCGCCTGACCCCTGGCTGAACCGGCAGATGCGCAAGGAGGCGGGGCTTTTGCTGCCCGAACGCCGGATCGGCCTTTCGGCGCATGACTATCAGCAGGCGATCGCGGCTCAGCGTGTGGTCATCAGCCGGCCGCTGCGCAATGCCGATGCCGAAACGGTGCCGTCGCGGTGGCTGAACCGGCTGACCAACCTGATGGAGGGGCTGGAGGTGCGCAGCGGAAAGGCCGCGCTTGCGAAGATGCGGGCGAGGGGGGAAGACTGGCTGGCGCTGGCCGCTGCGGTGGAGGCGCCCTTCGCCAAAGTGGAGCCCGCGCCGCGCCCGTCGCCGCGCCCGCCGGTTGCGGCGCGGCCAGCGAAGCTGTCGTTGACGCGGATCGAGACGCTGATCCGCGATCCATACGCGATTTATGCGGGCTATATCCTGCGCTTGCGCAAGCTGAACCCGCTGCGACCGGAGCCGGACCCAAGGCTGCGGGGCGAGGTGCTGCATGAAGTGCTGGAGCATTTCGTCGAGCGCAGCAAGACCGAGCCGCCGACGCGGGCGCTGTTGATCGGTATCACCGATGATGTCTTGGGGCGGAAGGTCGCCTGGCCCTCGGCCCGGGCGGTGTGGCGGGCCCGTCTGGCGCGGGCGGCGGATGCGTTCATCGCGTTTTCGACAGGCACCGGCGGCATTCCGGTGGAGGTTGAAACCGAAGGGTCGATCACGCTGGAGGAGTTCGATTTCACCTTGTTCGGCACGCCCGACCGCATCGACCTGATGCCGGACGGAACCTTGCACCTCATCGATTACAAGACCGGCGCGCCGCCCAGCGAGGAACAGCAAAAGGTGTTTGCAAAACAGCTACTGCTGGCTGCGGCGATGGCGGAAAACGGTGGGTTTGCCAAGCTGGGGCCGACGCCGGTCAGTAAGATCAGCTATGTCGGGGTGAAGGACGATCTGAAGATCGTCGAGACCTCGCTGGAGCGGGAAGCGGTGGCGGAGGTGTGGGCGGGGCTGCACCGCCTGATCGGCGCCTATGCGCGAAAAAGTCAGGGCTACACGTCGCGTCGGGCCATGTTCGAGACTAATTTTGCCTCGGACTACGATCATTTGGCGCGGTTTGGCGAGTGGGATCTTTCGCATACACCAAAGCCGGAGGACGTCGGATGACGCTGAGCGCAGCCGCCTTGCAGCAGATTGCCGCCGCGGACCCCGGCAAGAACACCTGGCTTTCGGCCAACGCGGGATCGGGAAAGACACGGGTGCTGACCGACCGGGTTGCGCGCCTGCTGTTGAGCGGGGTTCAGCCACAGCACATCTTGTGTCTGACCTATACCAAGGCGGCGGCGTCCGAGATGCAGAACCGCCTGTTCAAACGGCTTGGCGAATGGGCGATGAAACCGGATGACGCGCTGCGCAAGGATCTTCTCGACCTTGGCGAGACGGAATTGGCGGCGGAGCGTCTAAGTCTAGCGCGGCAGTTGTTCGCCCGGGCGATCGAGACGCCGGGTGGGCTGCGGGTGCAGACGATCCACAGCTTTTGCGCGACGCTGCTTCGCCGCTTTCCGTTGGAAGCGGGGGTCGGGCCGGGGTTTCGCGAACTGGAGGACCGGGCGGCGCGGCTTTTGCGCAGCGAAATCATCGAGGAGATGGCGGAAGGTCAGGCGGCCGAGCAGTTTCGCCGACTGACCGAGGTTTGCGCCTCCGAGGATTTCACCAAATTGATCGAGCAGATCGCGCGGGAGCGTGCCCGCTTCGCGCGACCTTTGGACTCTGCTGCCGCCCATGCGATCTTTGGCTTGCCCTATCCGGTGACGGATGACCACTTCGTGCGGCTGGCGTTTCGCGGTGACGAGGCGGCGCTGTTCGAGGCGGTGATTGAGGTATGCCGGCGGGAATCGAAGACGATGGTCGATCTGGCGGCGGTGCTTGGGTCGATCAACGTCGCGGCGCCGGGGGCCGCGGACCTTGCGATGGCGTTCGATGCGGTGCTGACCAAGGCAGGAAGCGTGCGGGCAAAGTTTCCGACTGTCGGCGCGCGCAAGGCGCTGGCAGACCGCGCGGACGACTTCGACGCGTTCATGGAGCGGGTCGAGATCGCGCGCGCTGCGATGAAAGCGCGGCGCGCTGCGGAAAAGACGGCGGCGCTGCACGCATTCGCGCGGGAATTCCTGCCGATCTACGAGGCGCGCAAGCAAATGCTGGGCGTGCTGGATTTCGACGACCTGATCGACCGCGCGCGGCTGTTGCTGACCGATCCTTCAATGGCGGCTTGGGTGCTTTTTCGGCTGGATGGCGGGATCGACCATATTCTGGTGGACGAGGCGCAGGACACCAGCCCCGAGCAATGGCAGGTGATCGAAAGTCTTGCGGCCGAGATGATCGCAGGGCTTGGCGCACAGACTCGGCCTAGAACACTGTTCGTTGTGGGCGACAAAAAACAGTCGATCTATTCGTTCCAAGGCGCAGATGTCGCGGCGTTTGACCAGAAGCGCGATCTCTTTTCCACCCGACTTGCCGGCGGAGACAACGGTCTGGCGCAGTTGACGCTGCAACATTCGTTCAGGTCGTCGCCAGCGATTCTGCGGTTGGTGGACGCGACGTTTAGCGGACCGCTGCAAACCGCGCTTGGTGGCGAGGCGAGCCATCTGGCGTTTCACGAAACGCTGGCCGGGCGGGTGGACCTTTGGCCCCCGATCGAGAAGAGCGACAAGGTGGACACCGGCGAATGGTTCGATCCGGTCGATCTGCCGGGGTCGGAAAACCCGCAGGTGCGGTTGGCCGAGAAGATCGCTGACGAGATCGCGCAGATGATCGCCGCCGGGGTGCAGATTCCGCTGAACCCAAGCAAGGACGGCCCGAGCGCCCGCCCGGTGCATGAGGGCGATTTCCTGATTCTGGTCCAGCGCCGGTCGCTGCTGTTTCAAGAGATCATCCGGGCCTGCAAAGCGCGCGGTCTGGCGATTGCCGGGGCGGACCGGTTGAAGCTGGGGGCCGAGATGGCTGTGAAGGATCTGGCGGCGCTGCTGTCATTTTTGGACACCCCCGAGGACGATCTGTCGCTGGCGGCTGTGTTGCGATCACCCCTGTGCGGATGGTCGGAGACCGAGCTATTCAGTCTCTCGCATGGCAGAAAAGGCTATTTGTGGGAGGCGCTGCGCGACGATCCCGGCCATCAGGAGACGCGCGATTTTCTGGCTGACATGCGCGATCAGGCCGATTTCCTGCGCCCCTTCGATCTGGTTGAGAGGGCGCTGCAACGGCATGACGGACGGCGCAAGTTATTGGCGCGGCTGGGGCCAGAGGCGGAGGACGGGATTGATGAGCTTTTGTCGCAGGCGCTGGCGTTCGAACGGTCGGAGGTGCCAAGCCTGACAGGGTTTCTGGTGTGGCTGGCCACCGACGATGTGGAGGTCAAGCGGCAGCTGGACGGAGAGGGGCGGCGCATTCGGGTGATGACGGTGCATGGTGCGAAGGGGCTGGAAGCGCCGATCGTCATCTTACCCGATACGGCGGACCGCAAACCGCAGGACCGTGACGAGGTTTACCGGCTGGACGATGGGCAGGTGGTCTGGAAGGTGCCGGAGGCGGAGAGCCCGGCCCCGATCTCGGCTGCGCGGCAATCGCGCCTGGAGCGGCGGCAGGAAGAAAGCCTGCGATTGCTGTATGTGGCGCTGACGCGAGCCCGGTGTTGGCTGATCATCGCGGCGGCGGGCGACGTGACCAAGGAAGATGCGTGGTACAACCTTGTCAGCGCCGGAGCGGCGGGGTTGAGCCTTGCGCCGCGTGAGGGTGGGGTGCAGCGGCATGAGTTCGGAGTTTGGCCGGAAAACCTTCTTGCGGCGCAAGTTACGCCAAAAGCGCCCGCCATTCCCGGCTGGGCACGTGTAGCGGCGCCAGTGCCGGTAAAGGCGCCTGCCATCCTGTCCCCTTCGGATCTGGGCGGGGCAAAGGGTTTGCAGGGCGAGCCGCTTTTGGACGAGGCCGCCGCCAAGGCGCGGGGGATCGCGCTGCACCTGTTGCTGGAGCGTCTGCCGCTGCTGGACCGCGCGGAGTGGGCCGCGTTTGCGGAAGCTACGGTCAGCGACGCGTTGCTGCGTCAGGATATTCTGGCCGAGGCCGGGATTTTACTTTCGGAGCCGGGGCTTGCGGGGGTTTTTGCATCTGACACGCTGGCCGAGTGTGCCGTGACCGGAGAGTGGAACGGCAGGCGGATGGCGGGGACAATCGACCGGCTGGTACTGATGGCGGACCGCGCACTGATCGTGGATTACAAGTCGAACGCCATCGTTCCCAAGCGCGCCGAGGATGTGCCGGAAGGGATTTTGCGGCAGCTTGGCGCTTATGCGCACATGGTGGGCCAGATTTACCCCGGGCGCCGGGTGGAGACAGCGGTTTTGTGGACGCGGACGGCGGCGTTGATGCCTCTGCATCCCGATATCGTGAGGGCGGCACTGGGGCGTACCACGATCCCTTGACGTTCCTCGCGTCTCTCCCTAGCTTTGGAGGCCGAAATTCCCACAGGAGATCCCGATCATGGGCGCTGCAACCGTCGCCGTTACCGACGCCACCTTTGACGCCGAAGTCCGCCAGTCGGACGTGCCGGTGGTGGTGGATTTCTGGGCTGAATGGTGCGGCCCGTGCCGTCAGATCGGCCCGGCGCTGGAAGAGCTTGCCGCGCAATATGCAGGCAAGGTGAAAATCGTGAAAGTCAACGTCGACGAGAACCCGGAAAGCCCGGCAGTTCTGGGCGTTCGCGGCATTCCGGCGCTGTTCATGTTCAAGGACGGGCAGGTTGTGTCGAACAAGGTGGGCGCTGCTCCGAAGGCGGCGCTGGAAACCTGGATCAAATCGGCGATCTGAGGATCGGCTGAGAGGTTACGAGGGCGGTCCGCTGGGGCCGCCCTTTTGTTTTGCGGCAAGACCACCGATATTGGGGGAAACGAGAGAGGCTTTTCATGACCGACAGCAAGTTTCCCGGATGGCACGGCACCACGATCCTTGCGGTTCGTCGCGGCGGCGAGGTTGTCGTGGCAGGAGACGGGCAGGTGAGCCTGGGCAATACGGTGATCAAGGGCACCGCGCGCAAGGTGCGACGGCTGTCGCCGGGCGGGCACGATGTGGTGTGCGGGTTTGCCGGATCAACCGCGGACGCGTTCACCTTGCTGGAACGGCTGGAGAAGAAGCTGGAAGCCGCGCCGGGGCAGTTGGCGCGAGCCTGTGTCGATCTGGCCAAGGATTGGCGGATGGACAAGTATCTGCGCAACTTGGAGGCAATGCTGATCGTGACCGACGGGCGCGATCTTTATGTCATCACCGGTGCGGGCGATGTGCTGGAACCGGAAAACGATGTGGCGGCAATCGGATCGGGCGGGAACTTCGCGTTGGCGGCCGCGCGGGGGCTGATGGCGACCGACCTGGGAGCAGAAGATATTGCCCGCCGGGCGATGGCGATTGCAGCCGAGATCTGCGTCTTTACCAACGGCAACCTGACGGTGGAGCGGGTCAGGCCCGCCTGACCGCCTTCTTTTCCTGCATGTAGCCCCGCAGAACCGCGTTCATCCGAGTCTGGTAGCCGGGACCCTGTTCCTTGAAGAAGGCCAGAACGTCAGGATCAACCCGCAGCGAGATTGGGATCTTTTGCGGAACCACTTCCTGGACAACGCCAAGCCATTCCGGTTCGGAGTCGTTCAAATCCGGGGGGTCGAAGCCTTTCAGAGGCTCGCCAAGAATAAGGGGATCGGTTCCGTCATGCGACGATCCCGACAGTGCGCGCTTTTCAGCGATGCTCAGGCGTTTGCGGCGTTCTTCGTTCATGGCGGGCTTTCACGACTCAACGACCCTTCGTAAATCGTTGAAAACATTAATGCAAGAAGGTTGATTGACGCGGTGCATATACAGCAAGGCATACAGTATATACCAAGCGTAAATACGGAACTCCTCGCTTGGTTTGATGCGGCAAACCCACTATCTGTGGCGTGCATTCAGTGGATGGTTCCCCGATGACCCCAGATGACATTCGCGCTGCCGTCGCCGCCGGCATCCTGACCGAAGCACAGGCCGCCTCAGTCGTGGCGCTGGCGCATGACCGGGCGGGGAAGCGGGCGGCGCTTCCGGCCGAGGACGAGCCGTTCGAGTTTTTCCGCGGGTTTTCGGAAATCTTCGTGTCAATCGGCTTGGTGATCCTGCTGTCTGGGATCACTGCCCTGCTGGGGTGGTTCGGTGGCGTGGCATTGCTGTCGATTCTGCCATTGATCTGTGCGGGCATCTGCTGGTGGTGGGCGGGATATTTCA
This sequence comes from Tabrizicola sp. BL-A-41-H6, assembly GCF_050632395.1. Taxonomy (GTDB): domain Bacteria; phylum Pseudomonadota; class Alphaproteobacteria; order Rhodobacterales; family Rhodobacteraceae; genus JAUYQR01. The sequence goes on along the minus strand of NZ_CP192600.1, from coordinate 313,206 downwards.
CGCTGAAGCGGCGGATGAACCTGCCGTCGATGGTGCTGGCGACGGCCTTTGGCGGCGGGATCTATCTGTCGGCAATTACCATTCTGGGGCAGGGCCACGTAAACCTGCGCGGCACGGTGGTCTCGGCCTTCGTTCTGGCGGCGCTGGGGATGGCGGCGTGGTATCGGAAGTTTCGACTGCCGTTTTCAGCCTTCATCCTGGGGCTGTTCGCCTTGGGCGCGATTTACACGCTGACCGCATCGGTCGATTCACTGGGTGGGTTTATTTCGGGCGATCGCAATGGGATGGCGGGGTTCTTTGATCTACGCGAAAGCCCGCAGTTCGCCACCGCTACACTGGTGTTCGGAATCGTGGCCTTTCTGGCCGGCATGTGGTTTGACACCCGCGATCCATATCGGCTGGGTCGTTATGCGGCGACGGCGTTCTGGCTGCATATGCTGGCGGCACCGGCGCTGGTGAATACGGTGGCGCTGACGCTTTACAACACCGGCGGTGCGGGCGGGATCGGGCTCTTGGCGATTGCACTGGTCGTCATCACGCTTCTGGCGCTGGTTATCGACCGGCGGTCGTTCCTGACCGCCGCCATCGCCTATATCGCGCTGGTGATCGGCTGGGTGATGGGTGACAGCGGCGACTTTGGCTCCTGGACCTTTATCCTGATCGCGCTGGGCGCCATTATCACTGCAATCGGCACCTGGTGGGTGCCGCTACGCGCTGCAGTGATGCGCATTCTGCCCGACTTTCCAGGCAAATCCCGCCTGCCCCCTTACGGAAGCACCGAATGACCAACCTGACCCCGCGCGAGATCGTTTCCGAGCTTGACCGTTTTATCATTGGCCAGAACGACGCCAAGCGCGCCGTCGCGGTCGCGCTGAGAAATCGCTGGCGGCGCAAGCGGTTGGGCGACGATCTTCGTGACGAGGTCTATCCGAAGAACATCCTGATGATCGGGCCGACCGGCGTTGGCAAGACCGAGATCAGCCGCCGTCTGGCCAAGTTGGCAAGGGCGCCGTTCCTGAAGATCGAGGCGACGAAGTTCACCGAGGTGGGCTATGTCGGACGCGACGTCGACAGCATCATCCGCGATCTGGTGGACGTGGCGATTGCCGACACGCGGGCCCAGATGCGTGAGGACGTGAAGGCCAAGGCGCAGAAGATGGCCGAAGACCGGGTGATCGAGGCGTTGGCGGGCAAGGACGCCCGCGAACAGACACGCGAGATGTTCCGGGCCAAGCTGAAGACTGGCGCGCTGGACGACACGATGATCGAGATCGACGTGACGGATGCGGCCCCCGCCTTTCCGATGATGATGGGCGGGCAAGGCATGGAACAGATGCAGGGCTTGCAGGACATTTTCGGCAAGGCCTTTGGTGGAAGATCGACCCGCAAGCGGTTGTCGGTGGCCGATAGTTACGAAGTGCTGATCGGGCAGGAAGCCGACAAGTTGCTGGATGACGAGGTGGTGAAGGCCACAGCTTTGGAGGCGGTGCAGGAAAACGGCATCGTGTTTCTTGACGAGATCGACAAGATCTGCGCCCGTGCCGATGCGCGCGGCGCCGACGTAAGCCGCGAAGGGGTGCAGCGGGATCTGCTGCCGCTGATCGAAGGCACGACGGTGTCGACCAAGCATGGGCCGGTCAAGACCGACCATATCCTGTTCATCGCCTCGGGCGCGTTCCATATTGCCAAGCCTTCGGATTTGTTGCCGGAACTGCAGGGGCGCCTGCCGATCCGGGTGGAGCTGCAGCCACTGACCGAGGCGGATTTCGTGCGCATCCTGACGGAAACCGACAATGCGCTGACGCTGCAATACCGCGCGCTGATGGCGACGGAAGAGGTTGCGGTCACGTTCACACCCGACGGGATTGCAGCGCTCGCGCGGATTGCGGCAGAGGTCAATCAATCGGTTGAAAACATCGGGGCGCGCAGGCTTTATACGGTGATGGAGCGGGTGTTCGAGGAGCTGTCGTTCACCGCACCGGACCGTTCGGGGGAAGCTGTGACTGTCGATTCCGCGTTTGTTGAAAAGAATGTCGGCGCGCTGGCGCGGTCGGCTGACCTGTCGCGGTACGTGCTGTGACGGTGATCGCGCCCGCTGCCCCGCGCTGGCCGGATGACTGGCCCCGGTTTGGCATGGGCGGCGCTTCGTTGGGCAACATCTTCGCCGAATATTCCGAGGCCGAGGCGCAGGCGACCTTTGCTGCGGCGTGGGATGCCGGGGTGCGCTACTTTGACACCGCGCCTTGGTACGGGCACGGGCTTTCGGAGCATCGACTTGGCACGGCGTTGTGGAATTTCCCACGAGATCAAGTGTTTGTCTCCACCAAAGTGGGGCGTATATACGAGCCTGCAAGACGCGGAGAAGACGCGCGGGTGCAGTGGAAGGGCGGGCTGAATTTCGCTGTGCGGTACGATTACTCCGCTGATGGCTTTGCCCGGTCTTTCGAGCAAAGCCAATTGCGCCTGGGGCAGCCTTCGGTCGATGCGCTGATCATCCATGACTTGGATCAGGACTATCAGGGCGCGGCGTTTGAAGGGCATATGGCGGCGCTGGTGGGCTCCGGGCTGGCCTATCTGCACGGGCTGAAGGCCGCGGGCGTGATTTCGGCGGTCGGCATGGGGATGAACACGCTGGCAGATTTCGCGCGCATCGCACCGTGGATCGATGTGGATTTCTTTCTGGTGGCAATGCCTTACACGCTTGCCGATCAAGCCGCCCTGCACGGGCCGATGGCCGAATGCGTGCGGCGGGGGATCAAGGTCGTGCTGGGGGCGCCGTTCGCGTCTGGATTGCTTGCAGCACCTTCGGCCCCCGGGGTGATGTATGCCTATCAGCCCGCGACGCCCGAGATGGTAAGCAAGGCGCTGGCGATCGAGGCGGTGTGCCTGCGTCATGGGGTGCCGCTGGCGGCGGCGGCGTTGCAGTTTCCGTTGCTGCACCCTGCGGTCGTGTCAGTCATTCCCGGCGCGGTAAGCCCTGAGCAGGTTCGCAGCAATGCGGCCAACGTGGCGTTGGCGATCCCGCCGCAGCTTTGGGTGGATCTGAAGGCTGCGAACCTTATCGACCCTGACGCCCCGACCGGTGCCTGAGTGAGCGACGACGCCACCACGCCGATGATGGCGCAGTATCTGGAGATCAAGGCGCAGAACCCTAGTGCGCTGTTGTTCTACCGGATGGGCGATTTTTACGAGATGTTCTTCGATGATGCTGTCGCAGCCTCGGCAGCGCTGGACATTGCGCTGACGAAGCGGGGGTTTCATCAAGGCGAGCCGATCGCGATGTGCGGCGTGCCGGTACATGCCGCCGAGGGGTATCTGCTGACGCTGATCCGCAAGGGCTTTCGCGTGGCAATTGCAGAACAGCTGGAAGATCCGGCGGAGGCGAAGAAGCGCGGCTACAAGGCGGTGGTGCGGCGTGATGTGGTGCGGCTGGTTACGCCCGGCACGCTGACCGAGGATTCACTGCTGGAGGCGCGCCGGCATAACTTTCTGTGCGCCTTTGCCGAGGTGCGCGATCAGGCGGCGCTGGCCTGGGCTGATATCTCGACCGGCGAGTTCCGGGTAATGCCGTCAAGCCTGGCCCGGCTTGGCCCCGACCTTGCACGCCTTGCTCCGCGCGAGGTGTTGGTGAGTGAGGCGCGGGAGCGTGAAATAGTCTCTAACATCGCGGAAATGGGTGCTTCTGTGACGCCGTTGTCGCGCGGCAGCTTTGACTCTGCGGGGGCAGAAAAGCGGCTGTGCGAGATGTTTGGCGTGGGGTCTCTGGATGCGTTCGGCAGCTTTGACCGGGCCGAAGTTTCGGCGATGGGGGCATTGGTCGACTATCTGCATCTGACGCAACGGGGGCGTTTGCCGCTGATGCGGCCGCCAGTGAAGGAGTTGCAGGGCGGCACCTTGCAGATCGACGCGGCGACGCGGCGCAATCTTGAATTGACCGCTGCACTTTCGGGCGGGCGCGAGGGATCGTTGCTGGCGGCGGTGGACCGGACGGTGACTGCCGGGGGCGCGCGGTTGCTTGAACGCAGGCTTTCCGCACCGTCGCTTGACCTTGGGCTGATCCACCGGCGTCTGGAGGCGGTGAAGGCGCTATGCGAGGACGCCCGGTTGCGCGAAACCCTGCGGGACGCGCTGCGGCGGGTGCCGGATATCGACCGCGCGTTGTCGCGGATTGCGCTGGATCGCGGCGGGCCGCGTGATCTGGGGGCTATCCGGGCGGGGCTGGAGCAGGCGGAGCGGATTGCGGGGCAATTGGCGGACGCGCCAGCGCTTCTGGTTAAGACGGCGGAGGCCTTGCGCGGGCATGAGGCGCTGGTGGCGCTTCTGGACCGTGCGCTGGTGGCCGAACCCCCGCTGTTGGCGCGCGACGGCGGGTTCATCGCGACGGGATATGACGCGGAGCTGGATGAGACGCGGTCCTTGCGGGACGAGGGGCGCGGCGTGATCGGGCGGATGCAAGCGGAGTATGTCGCGCTGACGGGCGTGTCGGGGCTGAAGATCAAGCACAACAACGTGCTGGGCTACTTCATCGAGGTGACGACTACGCATGAAGACCGGATGCGTGCGATGCCGGAAACCTTCATCCACCGGCAAACGACGGCGGGTCAGGTGCGCTTTACGACGGTTCCGCTGAACGAGATCGAGACGCGCATTCTAAATGCTGGAAACCATGCGCTGGAAATTGAAAAACGTCACTATGATGGCCTAAAGCGCGAGATTCTGGCGGCTGCGGGGCCAATCGGACTGGCAGCGCGGGCGCTGGCGGAGATTGACCTCACGGCAGCCTTTGCCGATCTTGCGGCCGCCGAAAGCTGGGTTGAACCGGTGGTCGATGCCAGCCGCGCCTTTGTGGTCACGGGCGGGCGGCATCCGGTGGTGGAGCGGGCGCTGAGGCGACAGGGCGCCGGGCCGTTCGTAGCGAACGATTGCGCGCTGACCGAGGCGGAGACGCCGGCGATCTGGCTTTTGACCGGGCCGAACATGGCGGGTAAATCCACATTCCTGCGGCAGAACGCGCTGATTGCACTTCTTGCCCAGGCGGGAAGCTTTGTACCAGCCACATCAGCACGGATCGGGCTGGTCAGCCAGCTGTTCAGCCGGGTTGGTGCGGCGGATGATCTGGCGCGCGGACGATCGACCTTCATGGTCGAGATGGTGGAGACGGCGGCGATCCTGAATCAGGCGGATGACCGGGCGCTGGTTATTCTGGACGAGATCGGGCGCGGAACGGCGACCTATGACGGGCTGTCGATTGCCTGGGCGACGCTGGAGCATCTGCACGAGGTGAACCGCTGCCGCGCGCTGTTTGCCACGCATTACCACGAGATGACGGCCTTGGCGGGGAAGCTGGCCGGGGTGGAAAACGCCACCGTCAGCGTGAAGGAATGGGAAGGGGACGTTATCTTCCTGCACGAGGTCAGGAAAGGCGCGGCGGACCGTTCCTACGGGGTGCAGGTGGCACGGCTAGCGGGGTTGCCGGCAAGCGTGGTTGAGCGGGCGAAGGTGGTTCTCGAGGCGCTGGAGAAGGGCGAACGGGAGGGTGGCAAGCAGGCGGCGCTTATCGACGACCTGCCACTGTTCCGGGCGGCCCCAGTGGTTGCGGCGCAGGCAGCGCCGAAGCAATCAGTGGTGGAAGCGCGGTTGCGCGATGTTCACCCCGACGAGCTTACGCCCATCGAAGCGCTGCGGCTTATCTATGAAATCAAGGGCTTGCTGTAGCTATTGCGGATTTGACGATACGCCAACCTGTGCGGGGCGCAACAGGCGGTCGTGCAGCAGGAAGCCTTCGGTCATCACCTGGATGATCTGGCCGGCCTTGGTGCCCGCGACGGGCGCCTCGAACATTGCCTGATGCGTCTGCGGGTCGAAAACCTCACCAATCTCGGGCGCAATCGGGGTCATGCCGTGGCGGGTCATCACGGTGATAAGCTCACGCAGGGTCAGTTCCACCCCCTCGATCAGAGCCGAGGCGGCGGCGCGCTGGTCGTCGTTAACCGCGTTCAGCGCGCGCTTGAGGTTGTCGAACACCGGCAGAAGATCGCGGGCCAGGCGCGTGCTGCCATACTGTTCGGCTTCGCGACGATCACGGTCGGCACGCTTGCGCGAGTTTTCCGCATCAGCCAGCGCGCGCATGAACTTGTCACGCAGATCGTCGCGCTCGGCCTTCAGCGCCTCGATCTCGTCATTAGCCGCGGCCATATCCGCTTGATCCAGCTCCATCTCTTGCGGAGCGGTTTCTTCCTGCGCCATCTTAACGTCCTCGTCTTCGTTTCAGCCCTTGCCCCGATCCGAGACAAGGCGGCCCACCAGTTGGGCGGTGTAGTCAACGATCGGGACGATCCGGCCATAGTTCAGCCGAGTCGGACCAATCACGCCCACCGCACCGATGATTTTCCGATCAGCGTTCATATAGGGAGAAACCACCAGACTTGAACCGGAAAGTGAAAAAAGCTTGTTCTCGGAGCCGATAAAAATGCGCACGCCCTCGCCCGTCTCGGCCAGACCAAGGAATTCCGCGATGTCGCGCTTGCGTTCGAGGTCATCGAAAAGGGTGCGAATCCGGTCAATCTCGGACGCGTCGGAGACGTCTTCTATCAGGTTGGAGCGGCCCCGCACCAACAGGCGTTCCGAGCTTTCCCCCGCATTTTCCCACAGCGCGATGCCACTTTCGACAAGATCACGGGCGAGAGCGTCGATTTCCTGACGCCGCTGGGCGATTTCCTTGGCGATCGAGCGGCGCAGATCGGTGAGAGTGCGGCCTTCGGCAAGGGCGTTGAGGAAATTCGCGGCCTCGCGCATCGAAGAGGGCGTCTGGCCGGGGGGTGGGGTGAAGATTCGGTTTTCCACCTGACCGTCTGCGAAAACCAGCACGACGAGCGCGCGGTCCGGCGCCAAGCTGACAAATTCGATATGCCGGATTGGCGCTTCGCGCTTTGGTGCAAGAACAAGGCTGGCGCCGCGAGTGATACCTGAGAGGGCCGCGCCGACCTGATCGAGAAGGGTGGACACGTCTGGATCGTTGCCGCCCATCGTCGCGTCGATCTTTTCTTGGTCTTCGGGGGCGACCGAGCCGATTTCGAGGAGGCTGTCGACAAACATCCGCAATCCCAGTTGCGTCGGAACCCGACCTGCCGAGACATGCGGGCTGTCGAGGAGGCCGAGGTATTCCAGATCCTGCATCACGTTGCGCACGGTGGCGGCAGAGACTTTTTCCGTGAGGGTGCGGGTGAGGGTGCGGGAACCGACAGGGCCGCCGGAACTGAGATACTGTTCCACCACAAGGCGAAACACCTCGCGGGTGCGGTCGTTCATGTCTGACAGGATCGTGCTTGCGTCGGTCATCGCAGGTGCGTTCGGGGTTGCATCAATGGTCCTTGCTTGCGTATGTGTCCGCGTCTCATGGAAAGGTCGGCTCATGCGCCCGTCAGGCAGGAAGTTAAGTGAACTGCGGCCGGTTTCAATCGAAACCGGCGTGATGAAGCACGCGGAAGGGTCTTGCTTGATCAAGATGGGCGAAACCCATGTGCTGTGCTCGGCCACGATCGAGGACAAGCCGCCGCCGTTTTTGAAGAACACCGGGCAAGGCTGGGTGACAGCGGAATACGGAATGTTGCCGCGCGCCACAAACAGCCGCACCCGACGCGAGGCGGCTGCGGGAAAACAATCTGGTAGAACGCAAGAAATTCAACGTCTTATCGGTCGATGTCTGCGGGCTGGTGTCGACCGGAACGCGCTGGGCGAGCGGCAGATCGTCATCGACTGCGACGTATTGCAAGCGGATGGTGGCACGCGCTGTGCGTCGATCACTGGCGGATGGGTGGCATTGCGGCTTGCGGTGCGCAAGTTGATGGCGTCTGGCGTGGTGGTCAGCGACCCGATGCTCGACCATATCGCGGCGGTGTCTTGTGGCATTTATGCCGGCCAGCCGGTGCTTGATCTGGACTATGCCGAAGATTCGACGGCCGGAACCGATGGCAACTTCGTGCTGACCGGTGCCGGGCGGCTAGTGGAAGTGCAGATGTCGGCCGAAGGCGCCTCGTTCTCGCGGCAGGAAATGTCGGAGTTGCTGGATCTGGCACAGGCCGGGACCGATGCGCTGGTGGCTGCGCAGAAAGCCGCGCTTGGTCTTTGATGCGCCTCGGGCAGGGTGACAAGCTGGTTCTGGCCACGCACAACAAGGGCAAGCTTGAGGAAATCTCGCGGTTGCTGGAGCCTTATGGGGTGAGTGTGGTCAGCGCGGGCGATCTGGGCCTGGTCGAGCCGGAGGAAACCGAGACGACCTTTGTCGGCAACGCACGGATCAAGGCACATGCAGCGGCAGTGGCGTCGGGACTGCCGGCGCTGGCGGACGATTCCGGGCTGAGCGTCGAGGCCCTGGGGGGGGCGCCGGGGGTTTATACCGCGGATTGGGCCACTACAGAGACTGGTCGTGACTTTGACCTCGGCATGCGGCGGGTGTGGGATGCATTGCTGGCGGCCGGGGCGGAGGAGCCTTGGCGGGCTGCGTTTCATTGCACGCTTGTTTTGGCATGGCCCGATGGATCGGACCGGGCGTTTGAGGGGATCATGCAAGGACGGCTGATCTGGCCGCCGCGAGGCGACCAAGGGCACGGGTTTGACCCGATGTTCGTGCCGGACGGACAAGAGATTACCTGCGGCGAGATGGACCGATGGGAGAAGAACCAAGTCAGCCACAGGGCAGACGCGTTTCGTAAAATGGTTGCGGAGTGTTTTGCGTGACGCCGGAGAATGCAGGCGGGAAGGATTGGCGCAGCGCGGGCTTCGGTCTATATCTGCACTGGCCGTTCTGCCAATCGAAATGTCCGTATTGCGATTTCAACAGCCACGTCGCCACCAGCATTGACCAAGGCGACTGGCAGACCGCCTACCTGCGTGAGATCGACCGGGTTGCCGCCGAGACCAAGGGGCGGGTTCTGAACACGGTGTTCTTCGGTGGCGGAACGCCGTCGCTGATGCAGCCGTCGCTGGTGGCCGCCATTCTGGAACGTATTGGTCAGTCTTGGGCGCTGGCCAATGATCTGGAAGTGACACTGGAGGCCAACCCAGGTTCGGTCGAGATCGGCCGCTTTGAGGGCTATGCGGCGGCCGGGGTGAACCGGGTTTCCTTGGGAATTCAGGCGCTTGACGACAACTCTTTGCGCCGGCTCGGACGGCTTCACTCAAGCGATGAGGCGCGGCGGGCGATTGGAATTGCCCAGGATGTGTTCGACCGGGTGAGCATTGACCTGATCTATGCGCGGCAGGATCAGAGTCTAGGCGATTGGGAGCGGGAGCTTTCAACGGCGCTTGGCCTTGGGACAGACCATATCTCGCTTTACCAGTTGACGATCGAGGATGGCACCGTTTTCCAGCGGATGCATGCCCAGAAGCTGCTTGGCGGGTTGCCGGATGAAGACCTTTCGGCGGACATGTTCGAACTGACCCAAGGTATGTGCGACGCGGCGGGACTGCCGGCCTATGAAGTTTCGAACCATGCGAAGCCCGGGGCGGAGTCGCGGCACAACCTGATTTATTGGCGGATGGGTGACTATGCCGGGATTGGACCGGGCGCGCACGGGCGCCTGACCTTGGGCGACGCGCGGCTTGCAACCGAAGCGCCGCGCAGTCCCGGCAAGTGGCTCGATGACGTGTTGGGCGGGAGGCCGGGCGAGATGCCGCGGGCGCGCCTTTCGGGTACCGAGCAGGCGGTGGAATATCTGATGATGGCGATGCGGCTGCGGGAGGGCGCGTCATTGGCTTGGTACGGGTCGCTGGCGGGCGAGGAATTGCCCGCGGCTGCGGTTGCCGAACTGGCCGACCTCGGCATGATCGAAGTCAGGGACGAGACCATGCGCGCCACGGCGCAGGGTCGCATGGTGTTGAACGGAGTGCTGCGCGCGTTGTTGGCAGGACGGCAGTCCGCGCGCTAATAATCGCTCATGTCCGCATCCCTTGGTATAAGGGAAAGGATGCGGCACAACATATCGAGGTCATCGAGAGAATTGTAGCGAATGATGAGTTGGCCTTTGTCACCACCGGGTTCGTGCATGATCTGAACCGGCATCCGGAGATTGGCCGAAAGGTCGGCTTCGATTGCCAGAGTGTCGGCGTCTTTCTGGATCTGCCGACCGCGCGGCCCCTGCCCGCCTTTGCCGCGCGGAACTGCGCTGGCGCGCACCAAAGCTTCGGTTTCACGAACCGAGAGGCCTTTGCCGACCACCCGTTTTGCCAGATCAAGCGGGTCCGGGCAGCCGATCAGCGCGCGGGCGTGGCCTGCTGTGAGGGTACCGGCGCGAACCATCGACTGCACCTCATCCGGCAGCTGGAGAAGGCGGAGGAGGTTGGCCACGTGGCTGCGGCTGCGGCTGAGCGCTTCGGCCAGCTTTTCCTGCGTGTGGCCAAAGCGTGTCATCAGCTGGCGAAATCCGAGCGCCTCTTCGATTGCATTCAGATTCTCGCGCTGGATGTTCTCGATGATCGCGATTTCGAGCACTTCTCCGTCGGTCAGATCACGGACGATGACCGGAACTTCGTGAAGTTGGGCGAGCTGAGCGGCCCGCCAGCGCCGCTCGCCGGCGACGATCTCGAATTTTCCAGTCTCGCCTTTGGCGCGGACGATAAGGGGTTGGATGACGCCCTTCTGCCGGATCGAATCGGCGAGGCTTTGAAGCTCTTGCTGACCAAAGTCGATTCGCGGCTGCTGCGGGTTTGGCTCAAGATTTTCGACCGGAACCAGCTGTTCGCTTCGGCGGTCGCCGGCGACCGAATCAGCACTGGACAGGTTCACATCCGCCATCAGAGCCGAGAGGCCACGGCCTAGGCCACGTTTTTCATCTTTTCGGGTCACGGAACCAAGCCTTTGTTATCGAACCGTTTTTCTTTTATTCGCGAGCTCTTTGGCCAGCGCGCGATAGGCGACTGCTCCTTTGGAGGCCGTATCGTAGGATAGCACCGGTAAGGCGTGGGACGGAGCCTCGCTTACGCGGACGTTTCGCGGAATGGTCGTCTTCATCACGACGTCCCCCATTGTCGCCCTGGCGTCCGCCTCGACCTGCGAGGTCAGCTTGTTTCGCATGTCATGCATAGTCAGGACAATGCCTTCGATACGGAGCGCCGGGTTGGCGGAGCGCCGAACGTCACGGATTGTAAGCATGAGTTGCGACAACCCCTCGAGAGCGAAGAATTCGCATTGAAGGGGGACAAGGACCGAGTCGGCCGCAACCATTGCATTGATCGTCAGAAGGCTAAGGGACGGGGGACAGTCGATCAGCAGGTAGTCGAAGGCGTAGGAATCGAGATCGGGCTGGCGAAGCGCGTCGTGCAGCAGGAAGCTGCGCTTTTCATGGGAGACAATCTCGAGGTCAGCAGAGGAGAGGTCCGCGTTGGCCGGTATGATCCAAACGGAGTCGATGGCGGTTTTCTGCACCACATCTTGTGCACTGACGCCATCTACTATCAAATCATAGCTTGTGAGCTTTCGATTTTGCGGGGCTATGCCGAGGCCGGTGGAAGCGTTTCCCTGAGGGTCAATGTCCACAAGCAGCACGCGAAAACCAATTTCGGCAAGGCCAGCGGCAAGGTTGATTGCAGTGGTGGTCTTGCCAACGCCGCCCTTCTGGTTCGCCAGTGCAATGATGTGGGGGCGGGGGCCGTCAGCGGTGGGGGACACGGGCTATCTCTCTCAGGACTAGTATGGCGGCGTCTTCGTCAGACACGCTTTGCACCGCATCAAGGGTGAATGACCACCCCTTTCTGGCTTCTTCAACCTCGTCGCGCCAGGTTTTGCCTTTTGGGAAGATTGCCGTGCCGCTGGCCGCGAGATGACGGTCGGCGATCGGGAGAAGCGAGGAAAGCGAGGAGAATGCGCGAGCGGAAAGCACATCTGCACCAATTGGCGGCACGGTTTCGGCACGCTGCGCTAGAACTTTGCATTCAAGGGAAAGCTGACGGGCCGCTTCGCGCAGAAAGGTGGCCTTGCGCTGGTCGGACTCGATAAGAGTGACTTCAAGGGATGGCTGTTTTTCACGCGCAAGAATGGCAATGACGAGACCAGGGAAGCCGGCGCCTGAGCCGACGTCCAACCAACTGCTGCTGTCCTTCGTGAGAAGGTGGAAAAGTTGCGCAGAATCAATGACATGGCGCCCCCAAAGATCCAAGATGCTAGAAGGCGATATCAGGTTGATTGCGGGTGTCCAGCGGCGAACCAACGCTTCGAAGAAACGCAGTTTATCGACTGTTTCACGTGAAACATCGACGCCAGCAATCAACTGGCCTGCAGTCAAACCGCCCTCCCCTGGGCGGAGTGTCGCACGCGAGACAACAAGAGAAGAAGGGCCGCCGGTGTTATTCCTTCAATTTGTCCGGCCTGATGCAGGTTTTCCGGACGCGCGCGGTCAAGTTTCATCCGAAGTTCGACAGAAAGGCCTGAAATACTAGCGTAGTCGATGTCGGCAGGAAGCAGTTGATGTTCTTGTTGCTTGAGCTGGTCAACCTCCCGCGCTTGCCGCGCGGTGTATTGATCGTAGATAGCCTCGGTCTGAAGCTGCTGCAGTGTTGTTGATTCCATCCCTGCTAACTGTGGGAAGCGTTGGACGAAGACCTTGGCGTCTGCGCCTGGAAGACCCAGCGCTGCATAGGCCGTCCGCTTGTGACCATCCGATGAGACGGAAAGACCCACCTCACCAAGCGCAGAGGGCGACAGGACGATGGTAGACAGCGCGTCACGGCAAGCAGAAATCCGATCCATCTTGTCCGAAAAGGCCTTTGAGCGATTTGGTGCGACACAGCCGGCTGCCAGACCAATCGGCGTTAGACGCTGATCGGCATTGTCGGCGCGCACCGTAAGGCGAAACTCTGCCCGCGACGTAAACATACGGTAAGGCTCTGTGACCCCACGAGAAATGAGGTCATCAACCATGACGCCGATATAGCTGGTGCTGCGACTGAATTCAACACCTGGCCGATCCAGTGCTGCGGCGGCGGCGTTAAGGCCTGCGACAATCCCCTGGGCGGCCGCCTCTTCATATCCGGTGGTGCCGTTGATCTGGCCTGCAAAATACAGACCCGCCACCAACTTCGTTTCGAGAGCTCGGCGGAGCGACCGCGGGTCGAAGAAATCGTACTCGATCGCATAGCCGGGCTGCAGGATTACCGCCCGCTCCAAGCCTGGAATTGTTTGGATGTAGGCTAGCTGCACGTCAGCCGGGAGCGATGTGGAAAGGCCATTTGGATAGACGGTATCGTCATCCAGGCCTTCCGGCTCGAGAAAAACCTGATGGGAGGTCTTGTCGGCAAACCTGACCACCTTGTCTTCGATAGACGGGCAGTAGCGCGGTCCAACTCCATCAATGTGACCGCCGTACATGGCTGACCGGCCGAGATTTTGCCGGACTATGTCATGCGTCGCTTCTGACGTGTGTGTGATGCCGCAAGAGACCTGCCGAACAAACGGTTGCGACGAAAGGAACGAAAACATTGCCGGTGTATCGTCACCCGGCTGGGATTCCAGCATGTCCCAGTTTATCGACTTGCCATCCAGACGCGGAGGTGTGCCGGTCTTCAATCGTCCGCGAGGTAGCGCCAATTCGGCAAGTTGTTGTGCCAGCACCTGTGACGGCGCATCGCCTATTCGTCCACCGGTCGATTTGCGATCGCCGATGTGGATTACACCGTTCAGGAAAGTTCCAGCGGTCAATACGACGCGCCCTGTTGTGAGCTCACACCCGTCCATCAAGTCAACGCCGGTTATTGTTCCAGAGCGAACCGACAGCCTCGCCACCTCACCTTCGATGATCGTCAGGCGAGGTTGCTGCGAGAGGTCGGCCTGTATCGCGGATCGATACAGTTTTCGGTCTATCTGGGCTCTCGGGCCCTGGACCGCCGGGCCCTTCCGTCTGTTCAGTAGGCGGAACTGGATGCCGGATACATCCGCCATCCGGCCCATGATACCATCGAGAGCATCTATCTCGCGCACGAGATGGCCCTTCCCAAGCCCTCCAATTGCTGGATTGCATGACATAGCACCGATCGTGGCCAGCTTCATTGTGACCAGCGCAGTACGAGCGCCCATCCTCGCAGACGCGGCAGCGGCTTCGCAGCCCGCGTGGCCGGCACCGATTACTATGACGTCGTAATGTTTCACGTGAAACGTCCTTACTTTCCGATACAGAAACTCGCGAAGATTTCCCCTAGCAGCTCGTCAACGCCCACCCGCCCCAACAGTACATCAAGTGCACGGATCGCGCGGCGCAAAGATTCCGCCGCCAATTCGGTTCGCGATTCCCTGCTTATCACTTCGCTGCGAGATTCGGCCAGTGCGACAAGACCCTCGCTGATGGCTCTGCGATGCCGCTCTCGCACCAACACGCCGGCCGATGCGATGCGCGGCGAAAGAATATCGCCTATAGCCCGTACCAGTTCCGCCAAGCCGGCCCCGGTGATGCCAGACACCGCAAGCTGGCCTGATCGTTCAGGCCCCATATCAGCTTTGCCCCAGACGAGTAGGTCCTCTGTGCGCGGCTTAAGCGAGAGAGTCTCGCCACTCTCGCCCACCAAGAATACCCGAAGATCGGCCGCCTCCGCTCGCGTGATCGCGCGATCTATCCCGGCACGCTCCAAGGGGTCGTCCGTGTCGCGCAGTCCCGCCGTGTCAAGAAGCGTAACCGGAAGCCCTGCGATCTCCATCCTTACTTCGATAACATCGCGCGTTGTTCCAGCAATCTCGGACGTTATTGCCGCTTCCCTTTGTGCCAACTTGTTGAGAAGGGTCGATTTTCCTGCGTTAGGCGCGCCGACGATCGCTACTTCAAAGCCGTCCCGGATGCGCTCAGATGCTGCTACTCCAGCGGCTTCTGCCTGCAGTTCGTCCAGCAGACCGTCAATCAAGGCCAGCACTTCAGGCCCGACATCCACGGGGACCTCTTCGTCCGCAAAGTCTATCGTGGCCTCCAAAAGCGCAGCTGCCCGCACCAGCCTTGATCGCCAGCCATTGACCCGATCTCCGATCGACCCGGAAAGAACGCGCACAGCCTGGCGACGCTGTGCCTCGGTTTCGGCGTCGATAAGATCGGCAAGCCCCTCAACCTGCGTAAGGTCGATAACCCCGTTCTCCAGCGCGCGCCGGGAGAACTCACCCGGTTCCGCGAGGCGCAGTCCCGGCTGCTCTCCCAATACACGCAGCACTGCCGAAACCACGGCAGGTCCACCGTGGACGTGCAATTCCGCCACGGATTCGCCGGTAAAGCTTGCTCCAGCCGCGAACAGCAGGACCAGCGCTTCGTCAATCAAGTCGCCCTTCCAGACCAGACGGCGCAAGGCGGCGACGCGAACCACAGGAAGCTTGCCACACAAGGAAGCAACCGCCATATGCGCCAGAGGTCCGGACAGCCGGATTACCGCCAATCCGGACCGCCCGCGGGCTGTCGCGGGCGCAAAGATCGTATCCATGGCAGACGCGCCTCAAGAACCGTTGTGACGTCAGGAGTTCATTGAATCGAAGAAATCCGAATTGGATTTGGTCTGCTTCAATTTTCCGATCAGGAATTCGATCGCATCGGTGGTACCCATCGGGTTCAGGATGCGGCGCAGCACGTAGGTCTTCTGCAGATCCGTCTTGTCGACCAGAAGATCTTCCTTCCGGGTGCCGGATTTCAGGATATCCATTGCCGGGAACACACGCTTGTCGGCAACCTTGCGGTCCAGCACGATTTCGCTGTTGCCGGTGCCCTTGAACTCTTCAAAGATGACTTCGTCCATCCTGCTGCCGGTATCGATCAACGCTGTCGCGATGATCGTCAGCGACCCACCTTCTTCGATGTTCCGCGCCGCACCAAAGAAACGCTTCGGCCGCTGCAACGCGTTCGCATCCACGCCGCCGGTCAGAACCTTGCCGCTTGACGGCACCACGGTGTTGAACGCCCTACCAAGTCTTGTGATGGAATCGAGCAAGATAACAACATCCCGCTTATGCTCCACCAGCCGCTTGGCCTTTTCGATCACCATCTCCGCTACCGCGACGTGCCGCGTCGCCGGTTCATCAAAGGTTGAGGCAACGACCTCTCCCTTCACCGTGCGCTGCATGTCTGTGACTTCCTCGGGGCGTTCGTCGATCAGAAGGACGATCAGGTAACACTCCGGATGGTTCTGCGCGATGGAATTGGCAATGTTCTGCAACAGCACCGTCTTGCCGGTCCGCGGCGGCGCCACGATCAGCCCGCGCTGGCCCTTGCCGATCGGTGCGACCAGGTCGATTATCCGGGCCGAACGGTCCTTGATCGTTGGATCCTCGACCTCCATCTTCAACCGCTCATCCGGGTAAAGCGGCGTCAGGTTATCAAAGTGCACCTTGTGCTTTGCCTTCTCCGGATCGTCGAAGTTGATCCGCGTGACCTTGGTCATACAGAAATACTTCTCGTTCTCCTTGGGGGCCTGCATCAGGCCTTCGATCGTGTCACCGGTGCGCAACGAAAACTGCCGCAGAATATCGGGCGACACGTAGATGTCGTCAGGGCCAGGCAGGTAGTTGGCAGACGGGCTGCGCAGGAATCCGAAGCCGTCCTGAAGCACCTCAAGTACCCCATCGCCACCGATTTCCCAACCTTCTTCGGCGTGTTCCTTCAGGATCGAGAACATCATCTCGCCCTTGCGCATCGAGGGCGCGTTCTCGATCTCCCATTCCTCGGCCATCGACAGAAGGTCGGCAGGCGTCTTGGCCTTGAGATCGGACAGGTTCAAACGTTCAACGGTCATGGGGAAGATTACCTTGGGCGGATCGCCCAATGTCAGGGCAAATCATCGCAGTGCTAGGACGGGAAGCGCATGGGCCGGACGACCCCGCACGCCGCCTTTACACTGTCGGTGCCGAAGAAGTCAATCACCCTGCCCGCATGCAGAACAGCGCTTCCGCCGTCACGGCGCCAACACCGTTGCGGTTGAGGTCAGGAAGACCAGTTCCCGGCTGGCAAAATCCCATAGGACCGGATTCTGCATCAGAAAGGACGCCCCCAGTCTCAGGTTGTCCGAGGCGCCTGTCCTTCGAAAATCCTCTGGCCCGCCCGCCTGAACCACGCGCACCGGCGTGGGAGAAAAATCTACCCCGCCGATCCGCAATCCCGAAAGTTCCATGATGCCGGGTCCGCAACACAAGTTTCCACCTGCAACCAGCGCGGCACGGGTTGCATCTCGCAGATAGAGGGTTCCGCTATCGCCCGTGTCGAAATCCACAAGCATTGCTGTCCGCCCGACCTCGACAACCGACGTAGGCAGTGAATCATTCCAGATTGAAAAGAAAATCCGTCCGCGCACATCGGCTTGGATCAGGTCGAGCGACACAGAGCGCATCACGACCATTCTCTTGCGAGAAAGATCCAATAGGAACGGAGCCTCAGACAGCACAGGTGACCCGATGAAACCCATGAACCCCGCGCCGAAACCTTCCTCGACAAAGGCAAAATTACCACTGGTGACACGTTCAGGCAGGGCAAACGGCCGACCTGCCACCGTCATCACAGGCGCCTCGTGAAGATCAACCACAACCGACTGACCCGAGGCGGCGACACCCCGCCCCACTTCTTGCCCAGCCGACAGAGTAACCGCATCGCGATTAAGCATTACGGCCTGGGGCGTGCCGTTGTCGATCATCATCAGGCCGCTCTGACCATCAATCGCGACCGCGACCAAGGCCCTGCCGTCAATCACCTGAAGGTCAATCTCCCGGCGATCCTGACCGTTTTCCAAAAGCTGGGCCGAGGCCGAAGTGGCCAAGAGCATCAAGATTGCCGCCAGTTTCACCATTTCACGATCACAGCAAAGACGATGACCAGCATCAGAACCGTCGGCACCTCGTTCATGATACGGTAGTCCCTGCCGCTGCGAGTGTTCTTACCAGCCGCAAAATCCTTGCGCCGTCCTGCCAGCCACATGTGGAACACCGTCATTGCAAGCACTGCCGCCGCCTTCACCCAAGGCCAGACTGCAGACCAGTCCACCAGCCCCGGAACAGAAACCAACGCCAGGCCAAAAACCCATGTCGCGATCATTGCCGGGTTCATGATGCCACGCAGCAAGCGTCGCTCCATCGTCTGGAACATCGTGTCGGTTGCGGTACCGACCTGTACCTGTTCCGCATGATAAACGAACAACCTTGGCAGGTAAAAGATACCGGCCATCCAGGAAATCACTGACACCACGTGCAGCGCCTTGATCACCAGCGCCCACTCCGCAAGGAAACTGATCATGCCCGCCCTCTTCGTTTCTTTCTTCCTTCTATAAAGAAGAAAAGAATTTAAGGAATGAGGATGATGTAGGGGTTGCGGATAACTGGATAACTGCTTTCATCCTTGGTTCCGTCCACAGTCCAAGCCATGTGGACAGTCTGGTGGAAACTCTTTTGTTTCACTGCCTGAAAATAGAATTCCATTTAAAAACAAATATTTAACCAGTAATGGCGAGGATTTTTAATCCACAGGCCCAGAAACTGCTCTCACTGGATAAGCTCTTGTCCCAAACCCCGTGACAAGCCCATCAACAACCAGATATCTCTACCTGGAATGCGCTGGGTCGCCCGGGTTATCCCTGTGGCCTGTCGCTGCCCTGACTTGCCCCGCAGAACAAAACAGGTTTGCCCACAGCCTTGTCCTACCTTCTCGCCTCTGCCTCGCTGATCAGATTGCAGCTGCTCCGCGCTGCCAACCTTGATGTTACCGCGGTCGCTCCGCGTGTCGATGAGGACGCGGCGCGCGACGCGCTGCAGGCCGAGGCAGCATACCCCCGCGATGTCGCTGACACGTTGGCCGAGATGAAGGCCCGGAAGGTCGCCGAAAGGCATCCGACCCAGCTGGTGATCGGCTGCGATCAAGTTCTTTCCCTAGGCGAGCGGATCTTCACAAAGCCGGCAAACCGGGAGGATGCGATCGAGCAACTTCAGAGCCTGCGAAACCGCACACATCGGCTTTTGTCTGCAATCGTCGTCTATGAGAACACAGAACCGGTCTGGCGCTACGTCGGCAGCGCGGATCTGACGATGATCGATCTGTCGGACCATTATCTGTCGGATTACGTGGACCGCAACTGGGACAGCATTCGCCATGCTGTTGGCTGTTACAAGCTGGAGGAAGAGGGCGTGCGGTTGTTTTCGGACATTCGAGGCGACTATTTCACGATTCTCGGCTTGCCGCTGCTGCCGCTGTTGGCATGGCTGCGAACTCGCGGCATGATCGCGGCATGACAGACCATCCCCGCATCCCCCTCGCTGGTGTCATTGGCCATCCGGTAGCCCACAGCCGAAGCCCGGCCCTGCATGGTTACTGGCTGCGGCGTTATGGGCTGAAGGGCCATTATATACCGATAGACATCGCGCCGAACGACCTGCCGGATCTGATCCGCACCCTGCCGCGGCTGGGCTTCGTGGGCCTTAACGTGACGCTTCCCCACAAGGAATCGATCCTGCACATCGCCGATATCATCACCGACCGGGCTGCGCTGATCGGCGCTGCCAACACTTTGATTTTCCGCAAGGATGGCAAGATCCACGCTGACAATACCGACGGTTCGGGGTTCATTGCGAACATCCGGCAGAATGCGCCGAATTGGCAGCCCGGCGCTGGCCCTGCGGTCGTGTTCGGGGCGGGGGGTGCAGCGCGCGCCGTCGTCGCCTCGCTGATCGAGGTGGGGGTGCCGGAAATCCGTCTGGCCAACCGTACCCGTGCGCGCGCCGATGCGCTGAGGTCGGACTTTGGCGCCAAGGTTGTGGTGCACGAATGGACGCAGGCCGCCGCACAGCTTGGCGACGCGGCCACGGTGATCAACACCACATCCCTTGGTATGACTGGCAAGCCGGAGTTTCGTGTGCCGCTTGCGACGCTTAACCCGCGTGCTTTGGTGACCGACCTTGTCTACACCCCACTCAAGACGCAATTCCTGATCGAGGCCGAGGCGCTTGGCTGCACCGTCGTCGATGGGCTGGGCATGCTTCTGCATCAGGCCGCCCCCGGCTTTGAACGCTGGTTCGGCCAGCGCCCCGAGGTAGACGAGGAAACCCGCCGGGCGGTGCTGTCGGCATGACCTTCCGTCTCGGACTTACCGGCTCCATCGGCATGGGGAAATCCGCGACCGCCGCCCTGTTCGCCGAAGAGCGCATCCCGGTCTGGGACGCCGACGCTGCTGTTCACAGGCTTTACGCCAAGGGTGGTGCTGCGGTCCCGAGCATAGCGACCTTGTACCCAGCCGCAACCATCAGCGGCGCTGTTGACCGGGCTGTGCTGAAGGCATGGATCGCCAGTGACCCCACGGCGCTTGCCCGCATCGAGGCGGCTGTCCACCCGATGGTCGCGGCCGACCGGGATGCGTTCTTGGCCGCGGCGACAGGTGACATAGCGGTTCTCGACATTCCGCTTCTGTTTGAAAAAGGTACCGACGCCGCGCTTGATGCCACGCTTCTCGTCACCGCGCCTGCGGTCCTGCAACGCCAGCGTGTGCTTTCGCGCCCCGGCATGACCGAGGCGCAGTTTGCCTTGATCTTGTCACGTCAGATGCCAGACGCCGAAAAGCGCGGTCGCGCCACTCACATCCTTGAAACCCTCAGCGAAGACAGTGCGCGGGCCTATGTTCGCGCGCTGATCGCCTTTATCCGGACCAGCCATGCGTGAGATCGTTCTGGACACCGAAACGACGGGCTTCGACCCCGCCGAAGGGCATCGCATCGTCGAAATCGGCGCGGTGGAGCTGTTCAACCACCTTCCGACCGGGCGCACCTACCACCAGTACATAAATCCCGAACGACCGATGCCGAAGGAAGCGTTCGAGGTGCATGGCCTTGGCGATGACTTCCTGCGCGACAAGCCTGTGTTTGCAGCGATCGGCGCCGCGTTTCTGGAATTCATCGCGGACTCGCAACTTGTCATCCACAACGCGGCCTTCGACATGCGCTTTTTGAACTTTGAACTGCAGCGGTGCGGTCTTTCAGTGCTGCCCGCGGCGCGCGCCACGGATACGTTGATGATCTCGCGGCAGAAGTTTCCCGGGTCGCCAGCGTCGCTGGATGCTTTGTGCCGACGCTTCGGGGTGGATAACTCAGCGCGCGAAAAGCACGGCGCGCTTCTGGACAGCGAGATCCTGGCCGAGGTTTATCTGGAGCTGATCGGTGGCCGGCAGCCGGATTTCGCGCTGAATACGGTGGCGCAGACAAGGTCGCGCGACGATGCAATGAACGGCACCGCATGGCGCCCCCGTCCGCGGCCCGAGCCGCTTTCACCACGGATAACGCCGACCGAAGCCGCAGCCCATGAGGCCTTTGTGGCCAAGCTGGGAGACACGGCGATCTGGGTCAAGCGCGTCTGAGACCGATAATGAAAAACCGGCCCCGAAGGGCCGGCTGTTAGGGGTTTACGCAGCTCAGTTCGGCTGAACTGCCGGGGTAGCCGCCGCCTGTGCGCGCCGCGCAAGTTCCTGACGATAAAGTGACATGAAATCAACGGTATCGACGTTAAGCGGCGGAAAGCCTCCGTCGCGGGTGATGTCAGAGATGATCCGCCGAACAAAGGGGAACAACAGGCGCGGACATTCGATCAGCAGGAATGGGTGGAGTTGTTCGTCCGCCACGCCCTCGACGTGGAAGGTGCCGCCGTATTCCAGTTCCAGCAGGAACAAGGGTTCGTTGTTCACCTTGTTGCGCGAGGTGACCTTGAACTTCGTTACAACGTCGAACTGATGTTCCACAGCGCGCTTGCGAGCATCGAGGCTGACCGCGACCTGAATGTCAGGCTGCACTTCCACACCGCTAAGGCCCTTTTGCACCACGACGTTTTCAAACGACATATCGCGAATATACTGCGCCAGCACCTGCATCTTGATTTGCGGTTGCGCCGGGGCTGCCGCGCCGTTGCCGCTGTTGGTTTCCTCGGCCATCTTGACCTCTCCTCACTGAAGCTGGCGCGTTCCTAGCAGGTCACGCGCGCGCCCTCAATGCTGAGTCCAACCTGATGGTTTGTCGCGGCGCGGGGGTGGCGGCGCATCGTCAACCTCGCGCCATTCGCCTTCAATGACTTCGGTCGGTGACCTTGGTCGCGGCGATCCACGCATAGGAACTATCTTCATCCGGCGGGCCACAAGCCCGATCAACAGAGTTCTCACCGGTTTGAGCAGGAGGAGAAGCCCAAGGGCGTCGGTCATGAAGCCCGGCAACAGCAGCAATATTCCCGCCATCACCAACATCGCACGCTGTGCGAGGGGCGAAAGCGGGTCGCCCATCGCCGCCATGTCCTGGCGCAGCGTCAAAGCCCCGTCGGTCGCAACGCGGCGTAGGACGAACAGGCCCAATCCTGCGGACAGAAGGACCCAAGCCAATGTCGGCCAAAGCCCGATTGCGCCACCGAGCGTGACGAGAAGCCCGATTTCGATCAGCGGAACTGCCAGGATCGCCAGAAAAACCCACATCCGAGGTCCCTTCACTTTCTGTTTGGCCCGGCTGGTAGACTTCGACCGCACCCCATCCTACATAAGAGGCCAAGGCGGTTCCGCCAACCCACTCCCTTTTTCCCCACGCGGGGCTTTCAGAGGTATCCGATGAGTTCTTCCCTGATCCAACTTCTTGTGCTGGCCGGGATAGCGATCTTCCTGATCCTGAAGCTGCGCTCGGTGCTTGGCAGCCGCGAGGGCTTTGAAAAGCCGCCCATCCCGCTGGACGAGGTAAAGCCGCGCGTGAAGCGCGACTTTGAGGTGATCGAGGGCGGGCCTGACCGTGACATCATTGACCACGTTGCCGACGGAACCAACGCGGCAAAGGCCTTGGCGGCGATGAAGATGGCCGAACCGGGCTTTTCGGTCGGCACCTTCCTTGGTGGGGCGCGCAGTGCCTATGAGATGATCCTGATGGCGTTCGAGAAAGGCGAGCTGGACCGAATCCGTCCGTTCCTGTCCGACGATGTTGAGGCGAGCTTTGGCGAGGCGATCGACCAGCGCGAGAAGGACGGCCTCACTGTCGAGGCAACTTTCGTGGGCATGAAGGAACTGGCTCTGCACGACGCGACCTTCAACCGTGAAAGCGGCATGGCCGAAATCTCGGTGCGCTTTGTTGGTGAGCAAACGTATGTGGTGCGCAACAAGGCTGGCGAGATTGTCGAAGGCAGCCCGAAGGAAATCAAGCGCCAACGCGATGTCTGGACGTTCGCGCGCCGGATGGGCGTGGACGATCCGAACTGGCAGCTTGTCGCCACCGGCGACTGACCTGTTGGAATGCGCGCGCCGATCCTTCCCCTTTGTCTGATGGCAGCGATGACGGCCGCGCCCTCTACCGCCCAGGTTCTTGACTTCGAGCAGCTTGACGGCTGGCATGAGGATACTCACGCCGAGGCGCTGGCGGCGTTTCTGCGGACCTGCGATCTGATCGATGCGCCTGACTGGCGCCCGATATGTGCGTTGGCCGCGGACACGCCGCAAGACGACGCATCGGCGCGCAGCTTTTTCGAGCTGTTCTTCAAGCCTGTGATGATTGGCGCACCGCCCGCGCTTTTCACCGGATACTTCGAGCCGGAGCTTGATGGTTCGCCGGTTCGCACCCCGCGATATGCCTACCCGATCTATCGCCGCCCTCCGGAACTGTCGGAAGGCGTGGCTTACCACACCCGTGCCAGCATCGACGGTGGCGCGATTGCAGGCCGAGGGCTTGAGCTTGCCTGGTTGGATGATCCGATCGACGTGTATTTTCTGCAGGTGCAAGGCTCTGGCCGCATTCGCATGACCGACGGCAATGTCATCCGGGTCGGCTATGCAGGGGCCAACGGGCAGCCCTACCGCTCCATCGGCCAGGAGATGGTTCGGCGTGGATCGCATACGATGGATCAGGTTTCGGCACAGGAAATCCGCGCCTGGGTACGCCGAAACCCGGCGGCGGGCCGCGAGTTGATGCATACCAACCCGTCTTACGTCTTCTTTCGCAAGATCGGCGACCTTTCCGCGAATGAAGGCCCGATTGGCGCCATGGGCCGGTCAATCACAACCCTGCGCTCAGTCGCAATTGACCCCGCTTTCACGCCCTTGGGCGCCCCCGTCTGGATTGAAAAGGATGGACGCGATCCACTGCGCCGCCTGATGATGGCGCAGGATACCGGCGGCGCGATCAAGGGGACGCAGCGTGCCGATATCTTTTACGGTACCGGCGCCGAGGCGGGCGATGCTGCCGGGACCATTAAGGACCCCGGCCGGATGATCCTGTTGCTGCCGATCGACCGCGCCTACGCGCTTTTGCCCGAAGGGTGACGCGATGGCCCGCCGCCGCACCCTGCGACCCGAGGAAGAAGAACTGTGGCGCAGCGTCGCACGCACCGCGCGGCCGCTGCACGAGAATCCGATTTTTCACAAGCCCGAACCAGCTATGGCAGCCGTACCTTTGGCCCAAGCCAAGCCGCGCTTGAACACGTTTACCCTTGGAGAAAAGGCGCGACGGGCCGAACAGCACGACCTGGCACCAAGCCTTCCGTCCTTGCTTGCGGCGGCGCCTTTGCAAATGGACGCCAAGATGCACGGCAAGATGACCCGAGGCAAGCTGGCGCCCGAGGCGAGGATCGATCTGCACGGCATGACCCTAGCCGAGGCGCATCCCGAACTAATCCACTTCATCCTGAACGTCCAGTCCGCCGGCCTTCGCCTTGTTCTGGTCATTACCGGAAAGGGCAAGCGGCGCGATGATCTGGGCCCGATTCCACAGCGGATGGGCGCGCTGCGGCATCAGGTGCCGCAATGGCTGCGGCAGCCTCCGCTGGGGCAGGCGGTCCTTCAGATCAGTGAAGCGCACCTGAAACATGGCGGGTCGGGAGCGTACTACGTCTACCTCCGGCGGCGGTAACCCGCTGACAGCACACGTGAGCAGGCGTCAGCCCGGTTGCCCTTGTCCCGGCGATCTGTTCCATTTGCTACCGATCCGAAAGCAGGAAATGCCTCATGGCCCCCAACGAAAACCAGAAATGGCCGCAGCCCGCAGCCCAGGGCGCGCAGCGTAGCGTGCTGTCGAACGACCTTGTCATCGAGGGGGATATCACCTCGCTTGGCCCGGTTGATATTCACGGCAAGGTGCAAGGTTCGGTTCGGGCGCCGAACATCGTCATTGTGGCGGATGGTGAGGTCGAAGGATCCGTCACCGCGATCGACCTGACAATAGCCGGAACCTTGACCGGGGAGGCCGAGGCTGAGTCTGCTAACCTTGCCCCGCAATCTTCGGTGACTGCCGACATCACCCATTCGAAGATCGCTATCGAATCCGGCGCGCGCTTTGAGGGAAGGTTGCTGCGCCGCAAGACTGCGCCGCTGGCGCCGTCGGTGCAGCCGGCACCCTGACGCCGCGCACCTGCCCGACGCTCGGGCAGGTGTCTGTCTAGCGCCCCTGCGCCTCGCCAATTGCCTCGACTGGCGCAAGCACGATCTCGGTTGCATTGCGCACGGTTAGGACAAGTCCCTGCAACAGGCCGACCCGTTCCCTCGCATCATTGCGGAACGCAAGGTCGATTCCGAGAATGCCGCTGAGGAGGGCCAGCAGCGCGGGTGACGTGCCGGCGTTGAAGTGGCCGTCGCCGACGTTGAAGGCGGACGTATCGTAATACGTCACATCGAGATCGGCGACCTTCTTAAGATCTGACAGATTGCCAAGCCGTTCCTGCGCGCCCGACAGGGTGGCAGACAAGCCAAGGATGCGGTCACGGCTGCTGCCGAAGATGACAAAAGGTTGCGGCAGCACACCGATTTCCCTCGCCTGCGAGCGGAACACATCAACGTCGAGATCGGGCGAGATCAATACCACACCCTTGATCCGCGACAGGCTGCGCGTGTTGCCGCGCAAGGCCATCTGGCGCAGGGTTTCCATCGTCAGTGCGCCGCCCATCGAGTGTGCGACGATGATCACTTCTTTCGCACCCGACGCGACCACCTCGTTCAGCAACTGCTCGAACCCGCTGCGCCCGAACAGAGCGGAATCGCGGTCGTAGACGTAGCCGAGCGCCGAGCCGCGCGATGGCCAAGCATAATGGATCGCCACTCCAGGCACCTTGAGGTCGTGGTGCATCTGGGCGACGCGGTAGACGCCCTCGGCCATCGTGTTGTTGAAACCATGCACATAGATCACCGCGTTCTTCTGCCCGCGCAGAACCATCGCTTCGTGCAAGGCCTTGCGAAAATCGCCTGACTTGGCAAAGCGGGTTTCGTTCAGGGTAAGAAAGTCGAGCTTCGTATTGGGCTTGCGTGTCTTTGGTGGCCAGTTCACCTCGCCCGGTTCGCGTTCGGGCGGGATGCCGATGTCGTAGCGAACGAAACTGGCGGTATCCGAACGGTCCCGGGTAAAGCCGCCGTCGCCTGATACACGCGAAGTGCCTACAAAGATCGTTTCCGCCGTAAGGTTGCTTCGATCGTTTGGCGCGGGGGTAAAATCACCTCTTGGCGCACAGGCCGTCAGCAGCACGAGTCCGAAAAATGCTGCCCTTGAGGTCACGCCGGTCATCCTTTTTTTGCTGAAAGATGAACCTCTTCCTGCATCGCTACAACGTCAAGCGCCTATCCTTCGGTTCCATCATCCCTAATGACCAACCCCGCAGTTCAGAAGATGGTCGCGCATGCGGATCGTTTCGGTCAGCACATCATCGAAAAGAGTGTTCATGTAGCCCTGATGCACATATTCGATCGCAAGATATCCATCATAGCCGACATCGCGCAAAAGCCCCACCATTGCGGTGACGTCCAGAACCCCTTCGCCCCACTTCGCCTGCAGCGCGCCGGGCCGTGCCTGCCGCATGTGAACATGGCCGGCATGTGGGGCCAAGACGTCGATCTCGGACTGGCGAAAGCCCATGCAGACGAAATGTGCGTAGTCGAGTGCCAGCTTCAACCCCGGCACCTCGCGAAGCATATCGAGCGTCGCAGTGGGCGAGGCCAGCAGGCCGCCGATATGCGGCTCAACGGTCAGTTGCACCCCGTGCGCCTCGGCTATTCGAACCAGCCCGCGCAACGCCTTGGCCGTTGCGGCAAAGGCACCTGCACCGCTGACACCCGGCAGCACAAAGACGGTGGGGCAGCCGGCAGCCTTTGCAAACGCACAGACCGAGGCAAACTCCGCTTCGTTCCTGGCTGCGGCGTTAGGGTCTGACACTGCGTTCTCGACGATGTCGTGTCCGAACAGCCAGTAAAGGTTGGATGCGGTGATGTCGGAGAGGGAGGCAGATGCGCTGATCGGATCGGAGGTGATTCGCGTCCGATCCAGCGCGGCGCCATGCAAGAGCCCCAAATCCATCGCCCGGAAGCCCAGCGCCCGCGCTACGCCCCACGCCTCGAAGAGGTTGCAGGCGGGAAACGACCATGACGTAACGCAGAGTTTCATGAGTGGAGCCTTTCAATAAGTGGCCTTACCAGTTTGAAAACTTTTGACATGAGACGACGATTTTTCAAGTATTATCGCGGTTTCTGCCAGTGCTCTGCCGCACTGCGGCGAATTATTTGGTTGCAACCGTGAAAGTGGTCAGGCCAATATCTTTGTAGCCGGGGCGGAGGAGCCTGTCCGGCTCCAGATACGAAACAAGGGAGGACGACAATTCATGAAGCATCTTACGGTTTCCACATTGGCCCTTTGCGCTGCCCTTTATGGCGTAGCGGTCAATGCACAGGCGGTCACCGCCGATAAGGGCGGCGCGGCCGACATGGTCCTGTTGCCAAAGTTCCTGGGCATCCTGCCGTTCGATCAGGCAAACCGCGGCGCCGAAGAGGCCCACGCCGAACTCGGCAACACCGGGACGTTGCTGTACACTGGCCCGACGCCCGAAAATTCGGTCGCAGGCCAGATCGAGATTCTGACCACTGCTGGAAGCCAGGGCCAGGATGTGGTGATGCTGTCCAACAATGCCGGCGACCAGATCGGTCCGGCCGCAGAAGCAGCACAGGCCGCCGGAACCAAGGTCGTGACGTGGGACAGCCCGATCCCGTCGGGGCAGGGTGAAACGGTCTTTGTCGCGCAGGTCGATTTCGGTTCGATCGGGGTCGTGATGGCCGACATGGCCCATTCGATCATGGGTGGCGAAGGTGAATTCGCAGTTCTTTCCGCAACGCCGGACGCCGCGAACCAGAATGCCTGGATTGCAGCTATGGAAGAGGCGCTGAAGGACCCGAAATACGCCAACATGAAGCTGGTCGATACCGTTTACGGTGATGACCAGTCGGAAGTCAGCTACAACCGCGCGCTGGCGCTGGTCGACAGCCACCCGAACCTGAAACTGATCATGTCGCCCACCACGGTCGGTATCCAGGCCTCGGCCAAGGCGATGCAGGACGAGGGCCTATGCGACAAGGTCAAGGTTTCGGGTCTTGGTCTGCCGGCCGAGATGGTCAGCTACACGATGAACGGCTGCGCGCCGGAATTCGCGCTGTGGAGCTTTGTCGATCTGGGCTACCTGACCTACTACACGTCCTACATGCTGGCGACCGGCAAGATCAAAGGCGAGGTTGGCGAGACCTTCACCGCCGGGCGCATGGGTGATTACACGATCGAGGAAGATCCGGGCCGTGCAGGTGCCAAGCGCATCCTGATGGGGCCGTTCACCGTCTATAACAAGGACAACGTCGAAGCCGAAGCGAAGTAACGCCTCGACACCGACGGCGGCCAGTCCCTTCCGCTCCCGGGGGGCTGGCTACTCTTACCCTGAAGGTTCCCCGAATGACCCCCGTCCTTGTCATGCGCGACATTTCCAAAAGCTTTGGCGGAACCGCTGCCTTGTCGGCGTTTTCCCTGACGCTTGAGCCGGGAAAGATCCACGCACTGGTGGGCGAGAATGGTGCCGGGAAATCCACCCTTATCAAGACGATGACCGGCATCTACCAGCCGGACAGCGGTGAGATCGTGATCGACGATAGCCCTGTCACCTTCCGTGGCACCGCAGACGCGCAGCGCGCAGGCGTCGCGGCGATCTATCAGGAGCCGATGGTGTTTCCTGACCTGTCGGTGGCCGAGAACATCTTCATTAGCCATCAGGACCGGCCAAAGCTGATCAACTGGACCGCGATGAACGACGAGGCGGCGGAGATGATCGCCCGTCTTGGTGTTACGCTTGACCCGCGCCGGGCAGCGGCGGAACTGACACTGGCCGAACAACAGACCGTCGAAATTGCGCGCGCCATTTCGCTGAACGTCCGGGTCTTGATCATGGACGAACCGTCGGCCTCCCTTTCGGACCATGAGGTCAAGCGGTTGTTCGGCATCGCGCGTGCCCTGCGAGACCAGGGTGTCGCGGTTCTATACATCTCGCACCGGCTGGAAGAGATATTCGCGCTGGCTGATACCGTTACAGTGATGCGCGACGGAAAGCACATTTCGACGCGACCGGTGCAAGAGGTTACCCAAGCCTCGATGATCGCCGAAATGGTCGGGCGCGACATGGCGGGCCGCTTTGCGCGCGAGCCTTCGAAGGATACCGGAGAGCGCCTGCTGAGCGTATCGAAGCTGAGGCGAAGCGGTGCATTCCGCGATGTGTCGTTTCACGTAAACCGCGGCGAGATCGTGTGTTTCTCGGGCCTCGTTGGTGCGCGGCGAACGGACGTGGGACTTGCGTTGTTCGGAGTGGAGCCTGCGGATGGCGGTCGGGTTGAACTTGGCGGCCAGTCGGTGACGATCAGCAGCCCGAAACAGGCGCAGGCGCTGGGCATTGCCTATGTGTCGGAGGACCGTCGAAAGCTTGGTCTGGCGCTGACCGAAGGGATCACAGCCAACATCACCCTGCCGATGCTGGGTAAATATGCCGGTGCCTTTGGCTGGCTGGACCGGATGCGCGAACTTGCCGACGCAACAGCCTTTCGCAAGCAGTTGAACATCAAGGCCGCGAACCTGACGGTTCCGGTCGGCACGCTGTCCGGTGGCAACCAGCAGAAGGTCATGCTGGCAAAGTGGCTGAACACCAAACCGCGCCTGCTTATCGTGGATGAACCGACACGCGGAATCGACGTCGGAGCAAAGGCGGAGGTTCACCAGATTCTTCGCTCGCTGGCGGCCGAGGGCGTGGCGATCATCATCATCTCTTCGGACCTGCCCGAGGTGCTTTCCTTGGCGGACCGGATCCTAGTGATGCGGGAAGGCCGGATCGTGGGCGAGTTCGCCGGCGACTCGGCGACAGATGAGGCCGTGATGCGGCTTGCTGTAGCGGCGGAGGTGGCGTGATGCGCATCCCGCTCAGCACGCTTCGGATCATTGTCCTTCTGTGCGTGTTCGCCGCGACAGTGCTGTTCTTTGCCAGCCAGATCGACGGCTACCTTAACGCGCGTCTGTTCAACCGCATTTCTGGGTCGGTTGCCGTGATCGCGCTAATTGCGGTTGGACAGGCCTTCGTTGTGCTGACGCGCAACATCGACCTTTCCATCGGATCAGTGGTGGGTTGCACCGCCTATTTCACCGGCGGCATCCTTATGGTCTACCCGAACTTGCCGCCCTTGCTGGTTCCGTTGCTGGCCATGCTGATCGGAGCGATGTTCGGGGCGCTGAACGGGTTCCTTGTAGCCCGCTTCCGGTTGCCGTCGATCATCGTGACGTTGGCGACGTTGGCGATCTTTCGGTCGGTCCTTGTTCAAAGCTCGGATGGATCTTCGATCACCACGGAGAGATTGCCGGTCTGGCTGACGAGTTTTGCCACGCAGAACGCCTTCAGCATCGGTGAGTTGCAGATGCGGTGGATCGTGGTGATATCGGTCGTGGTCGTCTTGGTGGCGCATGTCTTCCTGACGAGGTTCCGCGCGGGGCGGCAGTTCTTTGCGATCGGGTCCAACCCGGATGCGGCGGCCTTTGCCGGCATCAACGCGGGGCGGACAATCTTTCTGGCCTTCGTGATCTCAGGGGCGCTGGCGGGACTTGCCGGGTTCATGTTCTTGTCGCGCTTTGGAAACATCACCGTCGTCGCGGGGCTGGGGCTGGAGTTGAAGTCGGTCGGAGCAGTGGTTGTCGGGGGCGTCAACATCTTTGGCGGATCGGGGAACGTGTTGGGCGTTCTGATCGGCGCGGCGCTTATCGATGTGATCGACACTTCGCTTGTCCGCTGGGAAGTGGTCAGTGAATTCTGGCGCGAGGCGGTTCTTGGGCTGCTGATCCTGACCGCTGTCGCCGCCGATACCATGTTGATGCGGCGCTTGCTGAAACGAAAGACCGATGGAGGCCAGCAATGAGGCAGTTGCGATCGACGCTTGGCAGTTGGGAGGGGTTTCTGCTGGCAGTTCTGGTGCTGATCTATCTGGTCAATGCCATGAATTCTGCGGTGTTTCTGACCGTTGGCAACCAGATCAACATGTTCCAGCTATCGGTCGAAAAGATCATTGTGGCGCTGGTGATGACCTTCGTGATCATCAACGGCGAGATTGACCTGTCGGTCGCTTCGGTGATGGGTCTGGCGGCATGCGCCTTTGGCTGGCTGGTGCAGGCGGGGGTTCCCAGCGCGGGTGCTGTCGCCATTGCAATGGCGATTGGGTTTCTGTGCGGTGCGTTCAACGCATTCTTCATCGTGTGGTTCGGCATTCCGTCGCTCGTCGTCACGCTGGCCACGATGATCGCCTTTCGGGGGTTTGCCCGCGTGCTGGTCGAGGACCGGGGGATAAGCGACTTCCCCGATTGGTTCGACCGCCTGGGTCAGGGCGGGTTCATCGGTCCGGTTCCCTTCGCCATGGTGGTTTTTGCCGTTCTGGCGCTGATTGCCTACCTGTTGCTTCAACGGACGGCATTTGGCAGGAAGGTCTACTTCATTGGCGCCAACCGGGCCGTTGCCGAGTATTCCGGGCTGGACGTGAAGGTGGTGAAGGCCAAGATATTCATCGCCTCGGGTGTCATTTCCGCGCTTGCCGGGCTTTTGTTCGCCGCAAGGGTGGGTGCAGTTCGGGGCGACATCGCAAGTGGGTTCGAGCTTGACGTGATCACGATGGTGCTGCTTGGCGGGGTCAGCATTTTTGGTGGCGCAGGAACGATGTCCGGCACAATCCTGGCGATTCTTATCGTGCTGGCAATGCGAAACGGCATGGCGTTGCAGAACATCACCGGACACATCCAGACGGGAGTGCTGGGAGTGTTGCTGATCTTGTCGGTCATGGTTCCGATCATCCGCGAGACCGGAAGCCGAATGATGGCGAGGGCACGATGAAGCAACCGAAACTGCGCCTTGTGGCAACGCTTGCCGACCCGATCAGCAAGAAGTCGGTTTCGGAGATGGTGGTTCAGCGCATCCTCGATCTGGTGAAGGCAGGGCATCTTGCGGCAGGGGACAAACTGCCTTCCGAGCGCGACCTTGCCGAACAGCTTGATGTCAGCCGCCCCACCGTCCGCGAGGCGCTTCGGGCGCTTTCCATCCTTGGCGTTCTTGAGATCCGGCATGGGGGCGGGGTTTATGTCACAGCGCTGAATGCCGAAGAACTGCTGTCGCCGATGGACTTCTTTGTCTCTTTGAACGCGCAGAACATGGCTGAACTGTTCGATGCACGGATCTACTTCGAACCGATGCTCGCCGGTCTGGCGGCGGAACGGCTGACCGATGCCGCGCTGGAACGGCTGGCCACGCTGGTTGCCGCCCAAGTGGCCGACCCGGAAGACGCAGACGTGTTTCACGACACCGACGTGGAGTTCCACAAGACCATTCTTGAAGCCTCGGGCAACGATTTCCTTTCGCGGTTCGGTAAGCTGCTGCAGGTACTTGGCGATCAGGGACGACAAGCGTTTCAGAAACGAAAATCGATACGCCAGCAGTCGATCGAGGATCATCAGGTCATCCTGTCAGCCTTGCAGGCCCATGATCCGGTTGGTGCGCAGCGCGCGATGCGCCAGCACATGATCAACGTTCGCAACGCGCTACGGGAGGTGACAGGTGCGTAAGGCAAGAATAGCTGTTCTTGGCGCAGGCTGGTGGGGTGCGCACGTCTACATCCCTTCGCTGCTGGATGATCCGACCGTCGACCTCGTGGCCGTCAACCGCCGCGATCCCGTTGCGTTGAAGGAAATCACGGACAAGTTCGGCATCGCCCAGGGTTACACTGACTACCGTGAGCTTCTGGCGGTGGAAAAGCCTGACGGTGTGGTGATCGTGTCGCCCCACACGGTTCACCACGAGCAGGCCATGGCTGCGCTTGATGCGGGCGCGCATGTTCTGATCGACAAGCCGATGGCGACCAGCGCGGTGCAGGCACGGGAAATAGTCTCGAAGGCTGCAGAAAACGGGCTTCAGGTCGTGATTCCCTACGGCTGGAACTTCAAGGACTTTACCCGGCAAGCAGCCGATCTGATGCGCGCCGGAGAGATTGGCACCGTTAGGCATGTTGTATGCCAGATGGCCAGCCCGACCGAAGACCTGTTCGGCGGCCAGGGGCTGGT
The DNA here is from genome assembly GCF_050632395.1 of Tabrizicola sp. BL-A-41-H6. Lineage (GTDB taxonomy): Bacteria > Pseudomonadota > Alphaproteobacteria > Rhodobacterales > Rhodobacteraceae > JAUYQR01. The sequence goes on along the minus strand of NZ_CP192600.1, from coordinate 279,863 downwards.
TGAGACGCGCGACCACATGTTCCAGCCGCGCAAGGACACGTGGGCCGATCCAGCGAACGCGGGCGGTTATGGCTGGGGGCAGCTTAGTCATGCGCTGGGCCTGATGTATGCGCTGGTCGATGATGCCCCAGCCGAGGTCTATGCGATTGCCGGCCGGTCGCCAGCAGGTGTCGATTGGTATGACGCGGCGACTTTGCGCTTGGCTTCCGGCGCAACGGCGGTTGTCTCGGGTTCATCGACCGTGCCGAAGCACTGCGGTTATCAGGTCGACATTCGCATCTTTGGATCTGAAGGGATGCTGTTGATCGACGTGGAGCGCGAGCGGATGGAGGTGCGGCGAAAGGATGGCCGCGACACTGTTCTGGATATCCCGAAGGGGCAGGGTGCTTATGAGTGTATCGAGCCGACCCAGCGTTTGGCGCAGATCTGCCTTGGGACGGCCGCCCGCAACGAGGCCCCCGGCATGATCGGCCAGCGCGCCGTCGAAACGCTGGACGCAATGTACCGATCTTTCGCTTCTGGCAGACCGGAGGCAGTCTGATGAAATGGCCGACCACCCGCGCCGATATCCTGAAGCCCGGCTTCTCCACCCCGCTGGACGCGCCGATGGTGCCGCCATTTCCCTTCACATTTCGTAACGCCGAAATCCTGACGCTGACTTATCGCACCGATCCGGCGGCGATCCGCGCATTGCTGCCAGAGCCGCTCGCCTCGACCGGGGATCGGGTGATGATCCACGTCTACAAGATGAACGATACCGATTGGCTCGGCCCCTATCACGAGGTCAACGTTATGGTCGGGGCGACGCTTCCCGGCAAGGCAACAGGAGCCTATTCGCCGTGGCTGTTCCTGTCGTCGGACATTGGCGTGGCCCACGGACGCGAGCTGCACGGCCAGCCGAAGAAACTTGGCAATCCCAAGCTGGAATTTCGCGGCGATCTGATAGTTGGCAGCCTTGAAAGAAACGGAATTGACGTGCTGACTGGGACCATGCCTTACAAGCAGACAAAGGCCGAGATCGCCGACCTTTCGGCAATCTTTCCCTTCGCCACCAATCTGAACCTGAAGGCTATCGACCATATCGACGGCACCCCGGCGATTCGCCAGCTGACCTCGCGCCAACTGGCCGAAGTGCAGGTGACGGAATGCTGGCGTGGCCCCTGCACGGTGGAGCTTCGGCCCAACGCGCAGGCACCGCTGCACCGCTTGCCAGTCGTTGAAATGCTGGACGGGTTTTACTGGAGTGCCACATTCACCCTCGTGCCAGGTGTCGTCCTGCACGATTATCTCACGGAGGTTTAGATGGCATCCTACGCATGGGTTCTGGGAGTCCGCCCCGGTTGCGAAGACGAATACAAGCAGCGCCACGATGATCTTTGGCCCGAAATGGACGCGACGCTGCGCCGGTCTGGCATAACCAGCTACCATATCTTCCGCCACGGTCTGACACTGTTCGGCTATTTCGAGACGGACGATCTGCAAGCCACGATCGACTACCTGAAAACAGACCCGATCAACGCGAAATGGTCGGAAAGCATGGCGCCGATCATGCAGATCGACATCGACAGCCGCACCGGCTTTCCTTTTCTCCTTCCCAAGCAATGGAGCCTCGATTGACCCTTTCAGGCAAAACCGCCCTCGTCACCGGCGGCAATCGCGGCATCGGGCTGGCGGCCGTCAAGGCACTGGCTGAGCTGGGCGCCACCGTCCACTTCACGGCCCGCACAGCCGCCAACATCGAAGCCGCACAGCGTGATCTTGGACCGGTCAAGGCAATTGGCCACCACGCCAACATGACTGACCGTGATGCCATGACTACCGTGCTGGACCACGGCTTCGACATTCTTGTGAACAACGCCGGGGTTATTGGACCGATCGGCAAGATGCTGGACATCTCGCCCGAGGAATGGGGCGCGAACATCGAAACCAACCTGATCGCCGCCTTTCATGCCACCCAGACCGCGATGCGCTACATGGTGGCTGGGGGTGGTGGCACCATCGTCAACCTTTCCTCCGGTGCGGCCCATCGCCCGATGGAAGGGTGGAGCGCCTATTGCTGCGGCAAGGCCGGCCTTGCGATGCTGACCCGCGCGATCCACGAGGAATATGCCGTACACGGCATCCGCGTCTTCGGGTTTGCGCCGGGTGTGGTGGATACGGACATGCAGGGGTCGATCCGCGCCTCCGGAATCAACCCGGTCTCGAAGATTCCGCGTGAAAACCTGGCACCTGCGGAGGAACCCGCCAGGGCTATCGCGTGGCTCTGCACCCCCGCCGCCAATGCGCTGGCCGGACAGGAAGTCGATGTACGCAACCCAGATCTGCGCAAGTCTGTCGGTCTGAGGGCATTGGAATGAAGCGGGTCGTCGTTACTGATGCCACGTTCCCCGACGTGACCAAGGAAGAAGTAGCCGCCCGCGCCGCCGGGGCGATCTTTGAGCGCCACGCCTGCAAGACCGCCGATGACGTTGCCGCAGCGATCAAGGGAGCTGACGTGGCCGTGGTTCAATTCGCCCCCCTGACCCGCCCCGCCATTGCGGGCATGGCGCCGGGCGGAACCGCTATCCGCTACGGTGTGGGCTATAACAACTTTGACGTGCCTGCGCTGAACGACTACGGGATCAAGGCGGCCTATGTGCCGGATTACTGCACCGCCGAGGTTGCAGACCACACCGCCGCTTCGATCCTTGCGCTATTGCGCAAGCTTCCCGCGCTGGACGCCTCCGTCCGCAAAGGTGACTGGGCCGCAGTGGGCATTGCCAAGCCGCTGAAAAGTTTCGCAGAAACCACAGTCGGATTCCTTGGGTTTGGCCGCATCGCGCAAGAGGTCGCTACCCGTCTGGCGCCGTTCGGCTTTCAGTTTCTCGCGCATGATCCCTACTTCACCGGCAGTTTTCGCCGTCTGACGCTGACCGATCTGTCCACGCTGTTGGCACAGTCGGATGCGCTGACCCTTCACGCCCCAGCAACGCCGGCAACCACAGGAATAATCAACGCCGTGAACCTTCGGAAGATGAAGCCCAGCGCCGTTCTGGTGAACACCGCCCGTGGCGATCTGGTCGACGAGGCTGCGTTGGCCCGCGCGCTGACAGATGGAATCATCGGGGGCGCGGCGCTGGATGTGTTCCAAACCGAACCCCTGCCCGCCGACAATCCGCTTCGCGCCGCGCCAAACCTTCTGCTCGGTCCCCATGCCGCGTGGTATTCCGATGTTGCGGTGGAACGGTTACAAAGCCTTGTCGCCGATGAAATCACCCGTGCGCTGACCGGGCAGGGCGTTCGTAAAGCTGTTCCCGGTTCCACCGCCTGACATGAAGGAAAGAAGATGAAGCTCCTCCGCTACGGCCCGCGCGGCCAGGAAAAACCCGGGATCATGGACGCCGCGGGCCAGATCCGCGATCTCTCCGGTGTCGTGGGCGACATTGCTGGTGATGTGCTGACGCGCCTGTCCGATTTGGCAAAGACCGACGTCAACTCGCTTCCAGTCGTCCAGGGCAACCCCCGCCTTGGCGCCTGCGTCGGCGGCACGGGGAAGTTCATCTGCATCGGCCTCAACTACTCCGACCACGCCGCTGAAACTGGCGCCACGGTCCCGCCGGAGCCGATCATCTTCATGAAGGCCACCTCTGCGATCTGTGGTCCGAACGACCCGATCCTGATTCCCCGCACGTCCGAAAAGACAGATTGGGAGGTTGAACTTGGCGTCGTCATCGGCAAGCCCGCGAAATACGTCTCGGAAGCCGAGGCGCTGAACCATGTCGCCGGGTATTGTGTGATCAACGACGTTTCCGAGCGCGCGTTTCAGACGGAACGCTCCGGCCAGTGGACCAAGGGAAAATCCTGCGACAACTTTGGCCAGACTGGCCCCTGGCTCGTGACGCCGGACGAAGTGGCTGATCCGCAGAACCTTGGCATGTGGCTGACGGTGAATGGCGAAAAGGTGCAGAACGGCTCGACCAAGACCATGGTCTACGGCGTGGCGCACCTTGTCAGCTATCTGTCGCAGTTCTTCACCCTGCACCCCGGCGACATTATCTCTACCGGAACGCCGCCCGGCGTCGGGCTTGGCATGAAGCCGCCGCGCTACCTAAAGGCTGGCGACGTGGTCGAGCTTGGCATCGAGGGCCTCGGCCAGCAGCGCCAGACCTGCGAGCAGGACTGACATGACCATCCGCAGTGTCGAAGCCATTCCGGTCGCCTACCCTGAACCGAATGACCATTCGCGACTGCGGTCGGTCTGCCTTGTGAAGATTACCACCGAGGACGGGGCGGTAGGCTGGGGCGAATGCTGCACCTACTTCCCCGAAGCGTCTCGGGCCGCCAAGGCGCTGGTCGACGGGTTGGCGGAACTGGTCGTCGGCAAGGACGAGCTGCACATCCACACCATCTGGCTGGCGATGAAGGAACACAGCTGGTGGTACGGCAACGGCGCCGGCATTGCCTCGCTCGCCGTTTCCGGCATCGACATCGCGCTTTGGGACTTGAAGGGAAAGGTGTTGAACTGCTCCCTTCTCGACCTGCTCGGCGGCCCGGCCAACGCCAGAATGCCTGCCATCGCCTCGATCCACGGCACCAAGGCCTCGATTCCTGCAATGGCCGACGACATTCAGAGCTATCTGTCTGGCGGGATGCAGGGCGTGAAGGTTGGCTTCGGCAAACGCGGGGACGCTCATCTGGGGTTTGACCACGACCGCGATGTGGAATTTGTGAAGACCGTCCGCGGGGCAATCGGCGACAAGCGCCTGATGATCGACCTTGGCATCAAGAATTTCTGGGACGTGCCCACCGCAATCCAGCGCGCCCAGGCCTTCGAGGACTACCGCGTCCACTGGCTGGAAGAACCGCTGGGCGACCATGACCCCGAAGGCTACAATGCCCTGCGCGCCGCGACTTCGCTGAAGATCGCCTATGGCGAGAAGGAGTGGAACCACAGGGGGGTGGAGCAGATCGTGACCTCTGGCACCGTCGATGTCATCGGCCTCGACCCCGGCCGCATCGAAGGCATCACCGGATTTCTGAAGGCTGCCGAAGTCTGCCACGCACATCGCAGGCAGGCCAACGCCCACAACTTTTCCACCGCCATTGTCTCTGCCGCCAGCCAGGCGCTCAGCTTCGCCTGCCCAGCGTGCAAGGAACTGGAACTGCAACCCGTCTACGGTCCGGCGCAGGCTGATCTGGTGGATAAACCCGTCTGGCACACTGATGGCTGGATCAACCTGCCAGAAGGACCCGGCTTGGGCATCCAGATCAACGAAGATCTGGTGCGGTCGGCAAGGCTTGACCGATGACCCACCTCGATTGGGGCCTTTTTGGCAAAACAGTCATCGTCACGGGCGCGACAGGCGCCATTGGCCGCGCCGTAGCAGAAGGCTTTGCCGAGGTTCGTGCCAAGGTCGCGCTGGTCGACCTTGACCAAGCCACTTGCGACGCCACAGCCCGCAGCCTTGGCGCAGAACACAAGGGCTACGGCGCCGACCTGCGCCAGATCGCCCAGCTGCCTGACCTTGTCAGCAGAATCGAGGCCGACCTCGGCCTGGCCACCACACTGGTCAACGTGGCCGGCATCATCGTGCGCACGGCTGACCTTTTCGCCGTCACGGAAGCTGACTGGGACGCACAGCATGATATCAACCTCAAGGCGCTGTTCTTTCTGACGCAGGCGTTCGCTCGCCGCTTGGCAGACACAGGAACCCCCGGCAGCGTGATCAACTATTCCAGCCAAGGCGCGCTTTCGGGCGGTTTCGGCGGATCGGTCGTCTACAACGCGACCAAGGGCGCGATCACCACCATGACGCGTGGCATGGCCCGAAGCTGGGCGCCGCTGAATATCCGCGTCAACAGCATCGCCCCCGGCCTTGTCGATACTCCCATGATGCACACGCCCGGGCAGACCGAATCCGATCGCGAGGTCATGATCCAGCAGATCCCGATGAAGCGCCTTGGCCTGCCTGATGATCACGTCGGCGCGACAGTTTTCCTTGCCTCGGATATGGCGCGCTACATGACCGGGGCGATGATCAACGTCTCGGGTGGGTTCCTGATGTACTGACGCATCCGGCGATCAATCGCCGCCAGAACCTAAAGCGGAACTTCAAGCGCCGCAGTGTGTTTTTTGTTCAGGCAGACAGGATCGGATGAAAACCATGACACCTAAGGCACGCACCGCGATGATTGTCGGCATCACCATCGCTTCACTGGCCGCGTTGACGATGCTGGGGCGCAAACGCTCCACTGACAACACGCCGTTCCGGCATGTTCGACCGGCTGGTCCTGAAATGATGCGCGATCAGCCGGAAGACTGGGACATCGTCGATGAACAGAGCGACGCCTCGTTTCCGGCAAGCGATCCGCCGGGGAATTACTGAAAGCGAGATCGCTAGGGCTTGAACGCTTCGGGGCCCCACAGATCGCCCAACCGTGCATCACGGCCACAAGCCTTGCGGTAGAACTTGTACGCGTTGGACTGCTTTTTCGGTCCGGCGCGCGTCAGCACGTAGTTGCTGCCCTTGTAGTAATCCTGATGATAGGCCTCGGCGACCCAGAATTTCCCGGCCGCCTTGACTGGAGTGACGACCTTCTGTCCAAGGGTGGCTTCAGCGTCGGCGATTGCATTTACGGCTGCGGATTTCTGGGCGTCGTTTGCGACGAAGATGGCAGTCCGGTAGGCTGGGCCCCGGTCGCAGAACTGACCGCCGGCATCGACAACGTCAACAGAGCGCAGGAACTTCGAGATGAGATCGGCATAGGAAATGACCGATGAATCGAAGGTGACTTCGACGGCCTCGTAATGCCCTTCGTGGTTTTCATACGTAGGATTTTGCAGCGAACCGCCGGTGTAACCGGAAACAACGCCTTTCACCCCGCGAACCGCTTCGAAATCAGATTCAACGCACCAGAAGCAACCCCCTGCGACGATGGCCTTTTCGGTCTGGGCCGATGCGATACCGGTCATTGCCCAAAGTAGCACGACTGCCAACTTCCACATGCTGTGTTCCCTATTCTGCTGAACTACACTGAGCGACCGCAACGCATCGCGTCCACTCACCGAGGCGTGACCTCACCAAAGGGTGATCCTGCCTCTTCACCTTCGCAGCATCCCGCCTTACCGTCGCGCAAACGGGGGCGCTTATGACCGACAATGTTTCAACGCATCAGGCCGAGGAAGATGCGCGCAACGAGGCGATCCAGATCTGGGTGAATGGCCGGGTCGTGCCAAAGGCCGAGGCGATGGTATCGGTTTACGATTCCGGGTTCATGCTGGGCGATGGCGTGTGGGAAGGCATTCGCCTTTACAACAACCGCTGGTCGTTCCTTGACGAACATATCGACCGCCTGTTCGAGGCCGCCAAGGCGATCGACCTCGACATCGCACGCAGCAAGGACGAGGTGATCGCCGCAGTGCTGGAAACGCAGCGCGCGAACGCCATGACCACCGATGCCCACGCCCGCCTGATGGTGACGCGCGGCGTCAAGACCAGGCCGTTCCAACACCCGAAGCTGAGCCAGCGTGGACCGACGATGGTCATCATCATGGAACATTCACGCCAGAAATTGCCCCGTCCGATCCGCCTTGCCACCGTTCCGCACATGCGCGGGCTGCCGATGACGCAGGACCCCAAGCTGAACTCCCACTCAAAGCTGAACTGCATTCTGGCTTGCATTGCCGCCGAAAAGGCCGGTGCGGACGAGGCTCTGATGCTGGATGTGCATGGATTTGTGAACACGACCAACGCCTGCAACTTCTTCATCGTGCGCAAAGGCGAAGTTTGGACCAGCACTGGCGATTACTGCATGAATGGCATCACCCGGCAGAAGGTGATCGACCTGTGCCGCGCCAACGGCATACCGGTTTATGAGCGGAACTTTTCGCTGGTCGACACCTATTCGGCGGACGAAGCGTTTCTGACAGGCACCTTCGGCGCCCAGACCCCGGTGGGTTCGATTGATGGCCGGATCATCGGGAGCGGCGAGATCGGCCCTACCACTGAACGCCTGCGCGGGCTATACAAGGCAATGGTGGGTGCATGAAGATCGCGATGTGGTCCGGGCCGCGCAACCTGTCCACCGCGATGATGTACGCCTTTGCCTCGCGCGGGGATTGCGCGGTCAGCGACGAGCCCTTCTACGCCGCCTACCTTGCTGCCACCGGCATCGACCACCCGATGCGGGAAGAGGTTATGGCAGCGCAGCCGATTGACCCGACGGTTGTTGCCCGGCATTGCATCGGGCCGAACCCTGCCGGAAAGCCGCTTTGGTATCAAAAGCACATGACCATGCACATGATCCCGGAGTTTGACCGCGGGTTCATGCGTCAGCTGACGAATGTTTTCCTGATCCGCCATCCGGCGCGGGTCATAGCCAGCTATGCCAGAAAGCGCGAGTCGCCGACTTTGGCGGACATCGGGTTTTTGCAGCAGGCCGAGCTTTTCGATCAGGTTGCAGATGATCTCGGGCGCGCGCCGCTGGTGATCTCGGCCGAGGATATCCGTGCGAATCCGAGAGTAGCGCTGGAGAGGTTGTGTTTTGCCTTGGGGATAGGTTTTGTTCCGGGAATGATCTCTTGGACGAAAGGTCCAAAGCCCTACGACGGGGTTTGGGCGCCGCACTGGTACAACGCGGTGCATGGCTCGACCGGGTTCGAAGATCCCGAAGGTTCGCTACCCGACCTAACTGTTGCCAACGACCGGTTGGTGCAGCAGGCGATGGAGTCTTACGAACATCTGCTTGCCTTCAAGCTGTGAACGCTTTCGCAAGCGGTGCATTGCGTTAGGGGCGCTTCACTCGCGCGTTTCGGGTTGCGATAAGCTTCAGTCGAAGCGCATTCAGCTTGATGAAGCCAGCAGCATCCTTTTGGTCGTATGCGCCGGCATCTTCCTCGAAGGTGACGTGCTTTTCCGAATAAAGGCTATGATCCGACCAACGCGCAACCGTCCGCGCCGAACCCTTGTACAGTTTGACCCTTACCGTGCCGGTCACGTGTTCTTGGCTCTTGTCGATCAAGGCTTGCAGCATTTCCCGTTCCGGGCTGAACCAGAATCCGTTGTAAATAAGTTCTGCGTAACGCGGCATGATGCTGTCCTTGAGGTGCCCGGCACCAGCATCAAGGGTGATCTGCTCGATTCCGCGGTGTGCCTCGAGCAGGATCGTACCGCCCGGGGTTTCATAAAGCCCACGGGATTTCATGCCGACGAAGCGGTTTTCCACCAGATCAAGAAGGCCGACGCCGTGCTTTCCGCCGACTTCGTTAAGCCGGGTCAGGATTGTCGCCGGGCTTAGCGTCTCGCCGTTGATCGATACTGCGTCACCACGCTCGAAGCCAATTTCAACGTATTCTGGCGTATCTGGTGCCTTTTCGACCGGCGTGACGCGCTGATAGACGAATTCCGGCGCTTCTTCGGCGGGGTTCTCAAGCACCTTGCCCTCGGATGAGGTGTGCAGAAGGTTGGCGTCAACCGAAAACGGCGCTTCGCCCCGCTTGTCCTTAGCAATCGGAATCTGGTTGGTTTCAGCAAATTCCAACAGCTTCGTGCGGCTTGTCAGATCCCACTCGCGCCACGGTGCGATCACCCGGATCGAGGGGTTCAGGGCATAGGCCGACAGTTCGAACCGGACCTGGTCGTTGCCCTTGCCGGTTGCACCGTGAGCGACCGCATCAGCGCCCGTTTCGGCAGCGATCCGCACCAGATGTTTTGAAATCAGCGGGCGGGCTATCGACGTGCCAAGGAGGTAGAGGCCTTCGTACAGCGCGTTGGCACGAAACATCGGGAACACGAAGTCGCGGACAAATTCTTCCCTGACGTCGACGATGTGGATATTCTCGGGCTTGATCCCCAGAAGGATCGCCTTTTGGCGCGCCGGCTCCAGTTCTTCGCCTTGTCCGAGGTCAGCGGTGAACGTGACAACTTCACAGCCATATTCGGTCTGCAGCCACTTCAGGATGATCGAGGTATCGAGACCACCGGAATAGGCAAGCACGACTTTCTTGGGTGCGGACATTGGCGCCTCTTGGGAAAACGATTTGCGCCGCGTGTATTGCGTTTTTCCTTGACCGGCAAGGGCGAGGGCATGTCGCCGTCGCCGTCATTCATTGCCGGGATGAGGGGCTGGATGTGTTGACGAGCGGGCTGCAAATGTCTTGCGTCGTGCGGGAGGGACGGTAACAAGGGCCGTGGCCGGGCAGCCAGCCTGACCGACCTTGACCCCAGATAAAAGCTGAGAGCCAGCCGTGACACAATTTCCCGATGCTGCACGCAGGGCGACGGAAGCGTTGCGCGACCTGTTCCCGCCAACCCCCTTGCAGCGCAACGAGCATCTTTCGCAGCGCTATGGAGCGGACATCTGGTTGAAGCGCGAGGATCTAACCCCGGTCCGCAGTTATAAACTTCGCGGCGCGTTCAATGCGATGCGCAAGATACGCGTCACAAATCCGCGGCAGCGGACATTCGTCTGTGCCAGTGCGGGCAACCATGCTCAGGGCGTTGCGTTCGCCTGCCGACATTTTGGCGTGAACGGAACGATCTTCATGCCGGTGACTACGCCACAGCAGAAGATCGACAAGACCTTAGCGTTCGGCGGGCAGAACGTTCGGATCGAACTGACCGGCGACTATTTCGACCAGACTCTGGCGGCCGCCCAATCATTCTGTCGTGAGACAAGCGCGCATTTTCTGTCGCCTTTTGACGACGCCGACGTGATCGAAGGGCAGGCGAGCGTCGGGGTAGAAATCCTTGAACAACTGCAAGACCCGCCTGACCTTGTCATCCTTCCGGTCGGTGGGGGCGGGTTGTCAGCAGGGGTAACGTCCTATCTGCGAGAGGTCGCCCCGTCTGTGGATTTCCGGTTTGTCGAACCTTTGGGCGGGGCCAGCCTGATGGCTGCGCTGCGGGAGGGCGGGCCGGTGAAACTGCCCCGCGTCAACAGTTTCGTTGACGGGGCGGCGGTAGCGCGACTGGGCGATCTGACCTACCAGAGGCTTGGCTGGGCCACACGCGATCAGGTCCTGCTCGCGCCGGAAGACCGGATCTGCGTCACGATGATCGAGATGCTGAACGTCGAAGGCATCGTGCTTGAGCCTGCCGGCGCGCTGTCCGTCGATGTGTTGCCGGAGCTGGCCGATGAGATTCGCGGCAAGTGCGTGGTCTGCGTGACGTCGGGCGGAAACTTTGATTTCGAGCGGCTGCCTGAGGTGAAGGAGCGCGCGCAAAGATACTCGGGCCTGAAGAAGTATTTCATCCTTCGGATGCCGCAGCGCCCCGGCGCGCTGAAAGAGTTTCTGTCCATGCTGGGCCCCGATGATGATATCGCCCGGTTTGAATACCTGAAGAAATCGGCCCGCAACTTTGGCTCGGTTCTGATCGGAATCGAGACACGGAATGCAGAAAACTTCCGTACCTTCACCGAGCGGATGGATGCAGCTGATTTGGCTTACCGCGACATCACATCAGACGAAGCGCTGGCGGAGTTCTTGATCTAGGCTGCGGATTCATTGGGTAGGCGGGCGATGAACGCGGCCCGCGACGCTGTGTAGACGGCAGTGAGGTGCCCACGATCGAATTGGTCAGCGTCGCCGGATAAGGCAAGTTTTTCGCCGTCCTGACATAGCCGTGCAAGGTCGGCCAAACCCAGATTCAGCGCGCTGCCCTTCAGAAAATGCAGCAGGGACCCAATCTGACCGGGTGGGGGCCCGGCCGACAACAGTTCAATCGTCTGGTCGGCCTCTTCCAGAAACATCCCTGCGACATCCAGAAAATCATCGGCGCCGATTTCGTCGCGAAGCTGCTCTACCCGATTCCAGTCGATCATCGCCCACTCCTCCCCTGCGAGGCCAATTTCCCGTGATCCTGCGCAAAGCTGCCTAAGAATCAGTAACCGGAGCATGGGATTGAATATTCAATCTTAATGTTCACGTTGTCTTAAGCCGCATCCCCGACCCTTCATTCAACCGATGAAGGAGCAACAATTGCTGGCCAATCTGCCAGAAGACATCATGCGCATACCTGAAAGCGCTTCTGCGCTAACCTTGACCGTGCTCATCGTGGACGACAGTCGCGCCCAGCGTCACATGGTGGCAATGCAGTTGCGGCGGTGGGGCTATGTGGTGATCGAGGCGGAGTCTGGCCTTGCTGCGCTGGAGGCGTGCCGGGTGGCGCAAGTCGATATCGTCATCAGCGACTGGATGATGCCGGGCTTGTCCGGGCTGGAATTCTGCAAAGCCTTTCGCGCGCTGGACAGGCAATCCTACGGCTATTTCGTTCTGCTGACCTCGAAATCGGAAAAGACTGAAATCGCAGACGGGCTGGAGGCAGGGGCCGACGATTTTCTCACCAAGCCGGTCAGCGGTGGCGAACTGCGCGCCCGGCTTCGTGCGGGCGAACGGATGCTTTCGATGCAGGCAGAGTTGTTGGCGAAGAACCGCATGATCGTCAGCACGCTTGAAGAATTACAGGCGATCTACGATTCTCTGGACCGTGACCTGATCGAGGCGCGCAAGGTGCAGCAGACGCTGATCCGCGACCGGCTGCAGGATTTCGGGGCAGCGAAAGTTGCGCTTTTGCTGCGAAACTCGGGCCGGGTGGGCGGTGATCTGGTCGGGTCGTTCCGCATCGATCCGCACCGGATTGCCATTTATGCGATCGACGTATCCGGCCATGGCGTTGCGTCGGCAATGATGACAGCTCGATTGGCGGGCCTGTTGACCGGGTCGACGCCAGACCAGAACCTCGTCTTTCGCAAGACAACTGACGGAGGGCACGAAGCGCTAGCACCCGCCTGCGTGATGGACCGGTTCAACCGTCTGATGCTGGACGAAATCCAGGTGGAGCAATACTTCACAATGGCTTACGCCGAGATTGACCTGCAGGATGGAACCACCCGGATAGCCCAGGCCGGCCACCCGCATCCCGCAGTCTTGCGGCGGTCCGGCAAGGTGGAGCTCGTGGGGAAGGGTGGGCTTCCGATAGGCCTTATTCCGTTCGCCGAATTCGAGACCGTTACCGTTCAGCTAGCCCCGGGCGACCGGCTTATCCTGATCTCGGACGGGGTGACGGAGTGTCCGGGGCTAAATGGGGCCGATTTCGGCGATGCCGGTCTGGCAAGAAGCCTTGCCCGGTCCGCCCATTTGGACGGGCCGGAAATCCTGCAAGCTCTGGTCTGGGATCTGGTTGAACACTTTGGTGGCGATTCGTTTCCCGACGACGTGTCGGGCGTGTCGCTGGAGTACTCAGGATACGGCGCGCGCCAATAGTGCCCTGTCGCCAGCATTGCCCAAAAGGGTGAGTGCCTCATCCACTGGCAACCAGACGGCGCTGTGGCCCGGCTCGCTGGGCGGGCCAAGCCGCAGGATCGGTTGCGCAAGGTAGATGGTGCAGACCTTTTCTGCCCATAGGTCGTACTCCGGCATGTAGGTGAACCGTCTGAAGGCGCCGATTCGTCTACGTATGGCGATTTTCCAGCCCGTCTCTTCAATGACTTCGCGGTGCAAGGCTGCGATCGGGTGTTCGCCTTGGTCGATACCCCCGCCGGGCAGTTGAAACTCTGGCAACGGGTCGGCCTGGTGCGTGACAAGGATGCTGTCGCCCCGCAAAAGTACGGCATAAACACCTGGCCGGCGCTTGTATCGGATGCCCGTCTTCACGGCTTCGCCATATCTTCTGATCATGTTCACCCCTTGGACCGCCAGTTGCCCTGCCTATATAGCCGCGATATGCCATGCTGGCACTCTTAGGAAATCCCATGACCATCGGCTCCAAACTCGCCTGGGACGATACCGTCCTGCCATTCCAGCTTGACGTGACCGGCATCCGTGGACGGGTCGCCCGGCTTGACGGTGTGCTGGACCAGGTCTTGAATCAGCACGCCTATCCGCCTGTGATCGAAGCGCTGGTTGCGGAGGCGGCACTGCTGACTGCCCTGATCGGCCAAGCGGTAAAGCTGCGCTGGAAGTTGTCGCTGCAGATCCGTGGCAACGGCCCTGCGCGCCTTATCGCCACCGACTATTATGGTCCGACAAAGGAAGGCGAGCCTGCGCGCATTCGGGCATATGCCAGTTACGACGCGGAGCGGCTTGACGAGTCTGCGGATCCGTTCAGCCAGATCGGACAGGGTTACTTTGCCGTGATGCTGGATCAAGGCGAAGGCATGGTGCCCTACCAAGGGTTCACACCGATTGCGGGTAGCTCGCTTTCGCATTGCGCCGAGACGTATTTCGCGCAGTCAGAGCAGCTTCCGACACGGTTCTCGCTGACTTTCGGGCAGGTTCGTGAACCTGGCCAAGCCGCCAGATGGCGGGCCGGTGGCGTGATGTTGCAGCATATGCCGCAGGTTGGCGGTTCCGTTGCGGCCGAGGCGGGCTCTGGCGAAGGTGGGTTGCTGACTCACGTGGACATTCTGGCCGGCGACGCGAGCGAAAACTGGACGCGCGCAAATATCCTGCTCGATACGGTCGAAGACATGGAATTGATCGGGCCGCATGTTGCGCCGACGGACCTCCTCGTCAGGCTGTTTCACGAGGAAGGGCCGCGCGCCTTCGAATCGCAACCGGTGCGGTTCGGATGTTCCTGTTCGCCTGAAAAAGTGCGGCAGACGATGTCGATCTATTCGCAGAAAGACATCAGCAAGATGACCACAACGGAAGGGATCGTGACCGCAGACTGCCAGTTCTGCAGTGCGCATTACGAGTTCGATCCCAAGACGCTGGGCTTTGAAGGCACTGATCCGACATGACGGAAACGGCAGAAGCGCGCTTGATCAAAGCACTGTCGCTTCCTGCCGGGCCGTCGTCGGATTTTGATCTGAACGTTGAACTCCGGCCAAGCGAGGGTGGCTTGCGGCCTGCAGCAGTGCTTGTTGCAATCACCGGAACGAGCCTGCTTTTGACAAAACGCGCGTCGCACCTGAAACACCACGCCGGGCAGATTGCCTTTCCGGGCGGCAAAGTCGATCCCGAGGACGTTTCGGTCGAAAGGGCTGCCTTGCGCGAAGCTAGAGAGGAAATCGGCCTTCCCGAGGAAAGCGTCCATCTTTTGGGGCAATTGCCAACGCATGAAACTGTCACCGGCTTTACCGTGACGCCGATTCTGGCAGTGGTGCGGCGTGCTTTCCAGCCAGTTCCCGAACGCGGAGAGGTGGACGAGGTTTTCGAGGTTCCGCTTGATCACGTCCTGAACCCCGCAAACTTCGCCATCGAACGCAGGCTTTGGAAAGGCGAATGGCGCAGGTACTACGTGGTGCCTTATGGGCCCTATTACATCTGGGGAGCGACGGCCCGCATCCTTCGCGGGCTTGCCGACCGGTGTGAGCGATGAGGGTTTCTGGTGATTGGCTATCCCATCCGGGCACGCAGGCACTGTGTGGCTTGCTTGAACGCGAAGGCCGAAAGGCGTTTCTGGTGGGCGGTTGTGTCCGCAACGCCCTCTTGGGGGTGCCTGTCGCAGATATCGACATAGCCACCGACGCAGTGCCGGATGAGGTGATGGCCCTTGCCGCGCACGCGGGTCTAAAGGTGGTTCCAACCGGTCTGAGCCACGGCACTGTCACCGTCATTGTCGAAGGCAGACCGCACGAAGTGACCACGCTTCGGCGGGACGTAACGACAGACGGTCGGCATGCAGAGGTGGAATTTTCAACCGATGTGACAGAAGACGCAAGCCGCCGCGATTTCACTATGAACGCACTTTACGCGACAAGAGCGGGCGAGGTGCTGGACCCGATCGGAGGTCTGCCCGACCTTCTGGCGCGGCGCGTCCGGTTTGTCGGCGATCCAGAGCGCCGGATACGCGAGGATTATCTTCGCATCCTGCGGTTCTTTCGGTTCCACGCCCAGTACGGCGATGAGTGGGCGGGTCTCGACAAGCCCGGGCTGCGGGCCTGTGCCATGCATGTTGCCGGTCTGGATACGCTTTCGCGCGAACGGATCGGTGCCGAGATCAGAAAACTTCTGTCAGCGCGAAACCCGGCACCAACGCTTTTGGCAATGGACCAGATTGGTGTTCTGGAGCGGGTTCTTCCCGGCGCCGACCTTGACGCCTTTGCGAGATTGGCTGCGCTGGAGGAGGGTGCGCCACCGGATTGGATGCGCCGGCTTGCCTGTCTGGGGGGTGCGGTAGTCGCCGATCTGCGTCTGTCAAAGGCCGAACGTCGTCGTATCAATGCAATAGACCGGGCTGCCGCGTCGGACCTTGGTCCGGCGGCGATTGGTTGGGAACTTGGACGGGAGACTGGCCGCAGTGCAGTGATCGTGCGTGCGGCGCGTTCGGGACTTGGCTTGTCGGCGGGATGGGCGGAAGACGTTGATCGAGGTGCTGCCGCGACGTTTCCGATCAAGGCCGCTGATCTTCATCCGCTTGCGGGGCCTGATCTTGGGGCCCGCTTGGCCAGCCTCACTGACCTTTGGCTGCGGTCGGATCTGCGGCTTACGCGGAACGAACTTCTTCGCTAGCGGTTTCCCTTGACCGTAACCCAGACTATATCCCGTTCTCGACGCGGAAAGAGGCTTCGTACGTGTTCCGGTTTTTCGAAGGCCTCGTTGACCCCTACGGTTCATACGAGCAGACGGATACGCCGCCCAGGCGGCTCTGGCCATTTCTGAAACAGTTCATCCGTCCGTTTCGGGGGGTGTTCGCGGCCACGGCTGTCTTGTCGGTGATCGCGGCTTTTTCCGATGTTGCCCTGATCTGGTATGTCGGCCGTCTTGTAGACCTGCTTTCGGTCAATGGCCCCAAAGTGGTCTGGCAGACTTACGGCACAGAGATGCTTCTGGTGGCTTTTGCGGTTCTTGTGCTGCGGCCTCTGCTGCTGGTGGCCAACGTTGCCCTGCTTCACAACACGATCTTGCCGAACTTTGGCACGATGATCCGCTGGCGTGCGCATGCCCATGTGATCCGCCAGCCGGTTGGTTGGTTTGAAAGCGATTTTGCCGGACGCATCGCCAACCGCATCATGCAAACCCCACCCGCTGCAGGAGACGCCGTGTTCCAGACGTTCGATGCGATGGCGTTTGCCAGCGTGACGGTCGTCGGTGCGGCGATCATGCTGGCAGATGCCGACCCGCGTCTGGTTTTGCCATTGGTGGTCTGGCTTGTGCTGTATGCGGCGCTGGTGAAGTGGACGGTCAAGCGTGCCGGACCGGCGTCAAAGGCATCAAGTGATGCGCGGTCAGCTGTGACAGGACGAGTGGTGGATGCCTACACCAACATCCATTCCGTCAAGCTCTTTGCCTACCACGACAAGGAATTGGCCTATGCCAAAGAGGCAATCGAACATGCCCGCACAACCTTTCAAAAGGAAATGCGCATCGTAACCAAGATGGATCTGGCGCTTACTTTCCTGAACGGCTTCCTCATAGTGTCGGTGACAGGATGGGCGATTGTACTTTGGTATCAGGGCTCTGCTACGGTTGGAACCGTTGCTGCCGCGACTGCGCTGGTGCTTCGGCTAAACAACATGACCTACTGGATCATGTGGGCGTTTACATCGCTGGTTCAGGCGCTGGGCGTGGTTCAGGAAGGGATGGAGACGATTACCCATCCGATCGGACTGGTCGACCGACCGGGTGCGTCGGTGCTTCGTCTGACCGACGGCCGGATCGAAATCGAGTCAGTGTCGCACCATTACGGGCGCGGCAGCGGTGGGCTACAAAACCTGTCCCTGTTGGTAAAATCGGGGGAAAAGCTTGGCGTCGTTGGGCGGTCTGGTGCCGGTAAATCAACGCTCGTCAAGCTGTTGCTCCGGTTCTACGAACCCGAATCCGGGCGCATTCTGATTGATGGGCAGGACATCTCGCAGGTGTCTCAAGAATCGCTCCGCCGCCAGATCGGCATGGTCCAGCAGGATTCAAGCTTGTTGCACCGGTCCGTGCGTGACAACATTTTGTATGGCCGCCCGGACGCCTCGGACGATCGGATGATCGCGGCGGCAAAGCAGGCTGAAGCGCATGATTTCATCTTGGGACTGCAGGATTCCGAAGGCCGCACCGGCTATGACGCGCATGTCGGCGAGCGGGGCGTGAAACTGTCGGGCGGTCAGCGCCAGCGGATCAGTTTGGCACGGGTCATCCTGAAGGACGCGCCTATCCTCATTCTTGATGAGGCGACTTCAGCCCTCGACTCAGAAGCGGAGGCGGCAATTCAGGATGCTCTTTACGGAGTAATGCACGGAAAGACAGTGATCGCCATTGCGCATCGTCTGTCGACCCTTGCGGCGATGGATCGCATCGTTGTGGTGGAAGACGGTCAGATAGCGGAATCCGGCACTCATGCAGATCTGCTGCGGCGAAATGGTCTTTACGCGCGCTTCTGGGCACGACAGTCAGGGGGCTTCATCGGGCTCGAGGAGGTGGCAGAATGACGCTTCTTGAGAAGATGGGGAATTGGATCGACGCGTTCCGCCCGGCTGACGGGCCGCCGCCCCGAACGCTGGCCGCCTTCTTTCGGTGGTGCCTTTCCGGGTCATGGCCGATGCTTTGGCTAGCCGTGGTGTTTTCGTCGCTAGCCGGGGTGACGGAGGTGGTCTCGGCCATCATCATGGGCTGGGTGATCGACGCTTCCGTCGCGGCTGGGCCGGAAAGCTTTTTCTCCGGCCATGCATGGCTGCTTCTGTCGTGCCTTGGATTCTATCTTTTCCTGCGCCCGCTGGCGTTCGGGCTTTCATCGGCGTCGAACAGCGTCGTGATCGGGCCGAATGTGCTGCCTCTGGTCCTCAGCCGCCTGCATCGCTGGACGCTTGGTCAGGCCGTGACCTTTTTTGACAACGACTTCGCAGGTCGCATCGCGCAAAAGCAGATGCAGGCGGCGCGTGCCGTGACGGATGTCGTGACCGAAGCCATCAACACCGGTGCGTTCGCACTGGCCTCGGTCATCGGCTCGGTGATCTACCTGTTTTCGGTTGACTGGCGGATTGCCGGGGTGCTCGCGCTTTGGCTAGTCGTCTATGTGGCGATGATCCGGTATTTCCTGCCCAAGGTGAAGGAAAACTCTGCCGCGCGCGCCTCTGCGCGGGCGATGGTCACCGGGCAGGTGGTGGATACGATCACCAACATCAAGACGGTCAAACTGTTCGCCCACGCCGATTTCGAAGATCGCGTCGCCCTGCAGTCGATGGGTGTATTCCGGGAACGAAGCCTCGAATTCGGCGTGATCTCAACCTGGTTCCGCCTGGCGCTGATGACACTCGCCGGTGTGTTGCCGATCGTGCTGATCGGCGGCACCTTGTTGCTTTGGCAGCGCGGGCTGGCAACCGAAGGCGCCATCGCCGCTGCTGGGGCGATTGCCATGCGCATTGCGCAGATGTCGGGATGGGTGAGCTTTACGCTGATGTCGATCTACACCTCGATCGGCGAGGTCGAGGACGGAATGCACACGCTGGCCGTCCCACACACGCTTGCCGATTCGCCCAATGCCAAGGAACTGCCGCGCGTGGCTGGCGAGATCTGCTTTGACCACGTCAGTTTTGGCTATGGTCACGGTCGTGCGGGGGTGACCGAAATTGATCTTACGGTTCGTGCAGGCGAGAAATTGGGGATCGTCGGCGCATCGGGGGCGGGCAAGTCAACTCTCGTGTCGCTGCTGCTGCGGCTTTACGATCCAGAGACTGGAAGCGTCAGGATTGATGGCATCGATGTGCGTGACATAACCCAGGAATCGCTTCGACGTCAGATTGGCATGGTTACCCAGGAAACGGCCATGTTCAACCGTTCGGCCCGTGACAACATTCTTTACGGCCGACCCGACGCCGCAGAAGTCGAGATCGTCGCAGCCGCAAGCGCCGCCGAAGCTGACGACTTCATCGGCAGGATGGCCGATCACAAGGGCCGGCGCGGGTACGATGCGTTTCTTGGCGAACGCGGCGTGAAACTTTCTGGCGGTCAACGTCAGCGCATCGCATTGGCGCGCGCCTTCTTGAAGGACGCGCCGATCCTGGTGCTTGATGAGGCAACCTCCGCGCTTGATTCAGAGATCGAGGCCAGTATCCAGAGCGCTTTGTCCAAGGTGATGGAAGGCAAGACCGTTCTTGCCATTGCACACCGACTTTCCACGATCGCCGCGATGGACAGGATCATCGTGATGGAGCAGGGCCGGATTGTCGAAGAGGGTGACCACGCAGCCCTGTTGGCCAAGAACGGCCTTTATGCCCGCTACTGGAACCGCCAGTCTGGCGGCTTTCTGGGAACGGACGACGAACAGGAAGCAGCCGAATGAGGGTTACGATCGACCGCCTCGGCCATCTTGGTGATGGGCTGGCCACAGTGCCAGAAGGCACAGTCTTTGTTCCGGGTGTTTTGCCCGGCGAGGTTGTTGAGGGCGATCTGAACGCCGACAAGCTGACGAACGTGCGAATCGTCACGCCATCGGCGGACCGAATCAAGGCGCCTTGCCCGCACGCGCGAACCTGCGGCGGATGCCAGCTTCAACATGTGGCGGACAGCTTTGTCGAAGCGTGGAAAGCATCCATCGTATCGTCAGCCCTTGCTGCACATGGCTTGCCCGCCCCGATCAAAGGCGTCGCCACGTCGCCTCCGCACTCCCGGCGGCGCGCGGTGTTTTCGGCGAGGCGAACGAAATCAGGCGTGCTGATCGGGTTCCACGCCCGAAGCTCGGTCACGCTGGTGGCCATTCCTGAGTGCCGTTTGCTGCATCCCGACCTGATGGATGTAGTGACCGGCTTACAAGAGCTTGCGATGATAGGCGGGTCGCGATCCGCCGAGCTTTCGATGACGGTCACCCGTTCAGAGGCGGGAGCGGACGTCGCCGTAACCGGCGGCAAGCCGTTGGACAGCGAACTGCGTATGGCATTGGCGCGCATCGTCGAAAAGCACCAGTTCGCCCGCCTGACCTGGGAGGGAGAGGTGGTTGCTTTGCGAGATTCTCCCATCCAGCGATTTGGCCGCGCTGTCGTGACGCCGCCTTCCGGCGCGTTCCTGCAAGCCACGCTGGAAGGTGAGACCGCGCTTCTTGACGCCGTGCGCGAGGCCTTGGGTCCGCAACAGCGGGTCGCGGATCTTTTTGCCGGATCGGGCACGTTTACCTTTCCGATCGCCGAGTTTGCAGAGGTTCACAGCGTCGAAGGCGACGCAGCAATGATTCAGGCTTTGGACAAGGCGACGCGCAATACCCAAGGCCTGCGCCGCATAACATCCGAGACGCGCGACCTCTTTCGCAGGCCGCTGCAACCCGACGAACTGGCACGGTTTTCTGGTGTGGTACTGGACCCGCCGCGTGCGGGGGCGGAAGCACAGACCCGGTGCCTTGTCCTCTCGACTGTTCCTGTTGTAGCGATGGTGTCGTGCAACCCGATAACGTTCGCGCGCGATGCCGGCATTCTCGTCTCAGCTGGCTATGCGCTGGATTGGATAAGGGTTGTCGATCAGTTTCGCTGGTCCACGCATGTTGAACTCGTCGCGCGATTTTCGCGTCCGAGTTGACAAATCCGTGACCTCGCCTGCAAATCGCCTCGCTAGGCAGGGTCGGTAGAATGCTGTATCCAAAAGAAAAAGAATGCAGGCGGGACAGTGATGCGGATTCTTCGTTTAATCGTCATCCTCGTGATGGCTTTTGGCCTGTCGGCGTGTGGGTCGAAGTTCCGGTCGTACAACGGACCCAAGGTAACACAGGTTCAGGTCCACAAGGCCGACCGCAAGATGTATCTGCTGCACAATGACCAGGTGCTGAAAAGTTACGATGTCGCGCTCGGCTTCATGCCAGTGGGACACAAGCAGTTCGAAGGCGACGGAAAGACCCCCGAGGGCGGATACTTCATTTCGCACAAGAACCCGAATTCGGAGTTCCACCTGTCGCTCGGGATCACCTATCCGAACGAAGCCGACATCGCCTTTGCCGAGTCGGTCGACAAACGGCCCGGCGGTGACATCTTCATTCACGGCGGTCCGAACAAGCCGATCCGGCAGCGTGACTGGACGGCTGGATGCATTGCCGTGTCGGACAAGGAAATGGAAATCGTCTATTCGATGATCGAGCCGGGAACGCCGATCTTCATTCTTCCCTGACGGGTCTTAAGCCCCGGTTACGAGCGTCCACCAGATCTTTCCGCCGGCTTCCTGAAACCACGCGAACCCCAGGGTTCTTGCCGTCGGGTCCATGATGATGCCGCGGGTATCGGGCTGCGCCATCCAGGTGGAAAGCGTCTCCAACTCGGTCTCGTAGGTTTCGGAAATCAGTTCGCCAACAAGACGCCCGGTATATCCAGCGCGTTGGACGCGAACCAACGGGGACGAGCCGTCGGAGCCGAAGTGCCAAGGCCGGTTTTGCACGGACATATCGCGCGAGTGTGTCGCCGCCGCTGCGTTCAGCCTGGTATCGTAGGTAAGCGCAGGCAAGTTCTTTGCCGCCCTGAGTGTATTCACCGAATCAAGCAAGCGGAACGGAATTGCAGCCTGTTCGGCTGCGGTGATCTTGTAGACTTGTGGCAGCGGTTGTCCGTCCGCGCCAACCGTCGGACGCCTGCTGGCAGGGGCACACGCAGCGATCAGAATGGCCGGAGCCAGCAGCAGGAGGGAGCGTCTTTTCATTAATGTCACCAAACCAGCGGCAGCCAAGCGCGACCGTTTCGCCCCTCCATACCGAAAGCCGGGGCGGTGTTCAAACCCAAGTCTGCAGATCGGCGAAAGCTGACGGCCGAGTGATTTGCGGCCGGTCGCAAAAAACAGTATGAGAACGACGAGATAAGAAAGAGCAGGAGAAACCTCCATGGCAAGATCAATCATCAACCGTCGTTCGCTTCTGCAAGGCGCGGCCGGCGCAGCAGCGCTCGGCGCCCTGCCCGCCCTTGCACAAGACGGCACGACAGAGTTCCTCCCTGCGGCAAGCACGGTTCGTAACAACGTTTCCAGCTTCCGGATGCTGGAATGGCAGAACTATTTCGACAACACCCGTGGTGGCGCCATCCTTGTCGACATCACGTCGCGCGCCCTGCATTACTGGTCTGAAGATCAATCCATTTACCGGCTTTATCCCACCTCCGTGCCTCTGTCCGAAGACCTGACGCGGCGTGGCAAGACCGAGGTTGTTCAGAAGGTCGTCAACCCGGCCTGGCGTCCGACCGCCTCGATGAAAGAGCGTAACCCCGATTGGCCGGATGTGGTCGAAGGTGGCGCACCGGACAACCCGCTGGGCACCCGTGCGCTTTACCTGTCGTGGACCTATTACCGCATCCACGGAACCCACGACACACGGAAGATTGGTCGCCGGTCATCGAACGGCTGCATCGGCCTTTACAACGAGCACATCGAAGAGCTGTACGAGATGGCGCAAGTGGGCACGCAGGTGTTGCTTATTTGACAAAACGACAGAAGCGTCCGAACAAAATGAACTTCTCCAATTGCTTTTCGGGACGTCTGCTGGTTACACGTCTTGTATGAGGATAGTCTTGGGAGCGTGTCGCCGCCTCTGAAAACTTCGGTGGCACGCATTAACTGGAGGTTAACATGAAGAAACTCGCGCTCGCTGCCGCGCTTACCGCTGTCGCCACTGCTTCCTTCGCTGGTGGTATGGCTGAGCCTGTTATGGAACCGGAAGTTGTCGAAGCTGCGACCTCGTCGTCGGCTGGCGGCATCATTGTTCCGCTGCTGCTGCTGCTCGTGATCGCAGCTGCTGTCTCGTCGAGCTAATCTTTCGACCAGAATAAGGAAGGGACGGCGGGTATCCTGCCGTCCTTTTCTTTTTTGCCTGTCAGCCAAGCCACCCGGATAGGTTTTCCTCGATCACCTTTGCAAGTGCTTCGATATGCGCGGCACTGTCATTGAGACACGGAATATAAGTGAACGATTCGCCTCCAGCGTGCAGAAATGCTTCGCGGATTTCGCCATTTATCTCTTCAAGCGTTTCGATGCAGTCGGCTGAAAAGGCCGGTGCCATTACGGCGATCCGTTTCTTCCCCGCTTTCGCCAGTTCGGCCACGTGTTCCACGGTGTAGGGCTTCAACCATTCTTCTGGCCCGAAGACAGACTGGAACGTCGTGTCAATTGACCCCTTCTCCCAGCCAAGCCGTTCGCGCAGCAGTCGCGAAGTCTTCGCACATTGGCAATGATAGGGATCACCCTGCATCAGGTATCGTTTTGGCATCCCGTGATAGCTAGCCACCAAGACGTCCGGGTGGTGATCAAGGGCGGCGTAGGCGGAGGTGACCGATTGTGCCAATGCGTCGATGTAGAGCGGATGGTCGAAATATTCCGCTACCGTTCGGACTGCCGGCTGGCGCTGTTCCTTCATAAGTGCCCGAAAGAATTGATCATTCGCAGTAGCAGACGTGGCACCGGCATAATGTGGGTAAAGTGGGAAGAACAGAATGCGTTCGCAACCCGCCTCGACCATCGCGCGCACCTTGGACTCGGTAGACGGATTTCCGTAGCGCATGCAGAAATCGACGATGATGTTAGCTCCGTGCCGCTCTTCCATGACTGCGGCGATCGCCTTGGTCTGGTCTTTCGTGATCGTCAGAAGCGGACTTTCGTTCTTCTCATGGTTCCAGATCAGCTTGTAGTTGGCACCTGATGAAAAAGGTCGCTTCGTCAGAATGATAAGCTGCAATAGCGGCTGCCATTTCCAGCTAGCATAATCGACCACCCGCTTGTCCGAAAGGAATTCGTTCAGATATCGCCGCATCGACCAGTAATCGTAGTTGTCCGGCGTGCCGAGGTTGGCGAGCAGGACACCGATCTTAGCGCGGCGGACTGGTGGATGGTCTGCCGGAGCATGCTGCAAACGCCCCTCTCCCGGCCTGTCGATCGACGGTTCCTGCAGCCCTGTATCGTATTGCGGGGTCTGGCCCGCCTTGGTGTCAAGCATCGCTTTGATCCTGAAAATCGTTACAGCCGGACATAAAGGCTTATGGCCCGGGGTCAACCTTCGTCGGAAAGTCGCCGCTCTTGCGCGTTAAGGGCATCGGCCAGCCGTTGCTGTGCAGATCCGGGGCGAAGTGCTTTTGGCTGGCTTGCGTCGGGTGCCCAGCCGGTCAGACTCATGATCTCGAAGCTTGCGGGAATTTTTCCGTCAGCGTCACCATAGGTGGCAGCATAGATTGTCATGGCCTCGGTGATGATCGACCGTCTGGTCGGGTGCCGCAGACGACCGGTCAAGGCGTTGGTTTCCCCCATTGCGCGCAAGTCGCTAAGCAGGGCGTAGGGCGATCCGTAAAGAACCGTCTGCAAGGTACTGTCGGCCACCGGCATCGCAAATCCGGCGCGGTGCAGCAGATCGCCCAGATCGCGGATCTCGGCCATCGGCAAAACGCGCGGTGACACACCGCCGGTGACGGAGGCTTCGGCATGCGCCAGACAGGCGCGCAACTGCTGAAGCGTTCTTCCGCCCAGAAACTGCGCCATGAACAGACCGTCGGGCCTCAGGGCAAGCCTGCATTGAACAAGCTGACCAAGTGGGTCATTCGCCCAGTGCAGCCCCATCGCGTGAATCACCAGATCGTGCCGCGACCGTTCCAGCGAAAGAACGTCATCATCAGGCACGATCTTGGCCTGCGGAAGCGCGCTTTGCCAGAATTCCGGAAAACCCGTGACGATCACGGGGTCCGTAAAGGTTCTGTTAACCTCGTTCAGTCTTTCCTGAACGTCGGCGATCATGGCGTCGTGCAGAAAACTTGCCCCTTGATGGGCGGCACTACTCATGGCCCGTTGCCGGTTGCGCGTCAGAGCGGCACAGTCGGTAAGTTTGGGATGCTCTTTCATCGTGGTAAGCTTAGGGGGCTGAGGTGGGTTTGCAAGAAGCGCTCCAGGTTCTTTACCCGCCCCAATGCATCAGCTGCGGGGCCGGTGTCACGTCGGATTTCGGGCTGTGCGGCGATTGCTGGCGTGAAACGTCGTTCATCGCAGGCCTGGTCTGCGACCTGTGCGGCGTTCCGCTTCAGGGCGAGGATTCTGAACGCACCGTTCTTTGCGATGATTGCATGACAATTGCACGTCCGTGGAGCCAGGGCCGCGCTGCTATGCTTTACAAGGATAACGGGCGGCGCATTGTGCTTGCCTTGAAGCATGGCGACCGGCTTGATCTTGCCCGTCCTGCGGCCCTTTGGATGCACAAGGTCGCGCGGCCGATGCTCAAGCAGAACATGCTGGCCATTCCGGTTCCCCTGCACTGGTTCCGGCTGTTCAGGCGGCGCTACAATCAGGCGGCCCTGCTGTCTTCGGCAGTCGCAAAACTGGCCGGTCTGGAAAGCTGCCCGGACGGACTGATCCGGCGCCGCACCACTGGCAGCCAGGAAGGCCGCAATCGCGATGCCCGCTTTGCCAATCTGCGCGATGCCTTTGCCGTGCCGGAAAGACACCGAAAGCTGGTGGACCAACGCGAGATCCTGCTTGTGGACGATGTCATGACCTCTGGCGCAACCTTCGCTGCTGCTACCGAGGCATTGTTTGCCGCAGGTGCCGCATCCGTGTCGGTTCTCAGTCTGGCCCGCGTTGCGAAGGACGCCTAAATGCATATAGTCGGCATGGGTCACTCGGAAGGTCGTCATGCCGCAAATCGACATCTACACCACGCCATATTGCCCCTACTGCATCGCCGCAAAGAGATTGCTGGCGAAAAAGGCCGTCTCGATCAACGAGATCGACGTTAGCCGCGATCCCGACTTACGGCAGGCCATGACAGCCCGCGCAGGTGGCAGGCGAACCGTTCCGCAGATCTTCATCGGCGACCTGCACATCGGGGGTTCTGACGATTTGCACGCGCTTGACGATGCCGACAAGCTTGACCCGCTGTTGGCCAGCTGATGCGGGCTGGACTGGTCCAACTCAATGTCACCGACGATCCGGTCGACAATCTTCGGGTCACGCAAGACCTTGTCGATCAGGCTGCATCAGGCGGAGCTGATTTCATCCTCACGCCGGAATTGACTAACGGACTTTCGTCGGACCGGGCGCATCAAAGGTCGGTGTTTCGGCACGAAGCACAGGATGAAACGCTTGCCGCCTTATGCGCGAAGGCCAACGCGCATGAAGTCTGGCTGCTGATTGGTTCGCTGGGGCTGTTGACCGAGGATGCGGACGGACGTTTCGCCAACCGGTCGTTTCTGGTCGGGCCAGACGGGAAAGTCGCGGCGCGCTACGACAAGATTCACATGTTCGATGTCAATGTGTCGGAAACCGAAGTTTACCGCGAAAGCCAAGGCTACAGGCCGGGACAGAGCGCCGTTGTGCACGACACGCCGTTCGGCGCTATCGGAATGACGATCTGCTATGATTTGCGCTTTCCGGGCCTCTACCGTCGCCTTGCTCAGGCCGGGGCCGACATCCTGACCGTGCCGGCGGCCTTCAACCACATCACCGGTGCCGCCCATTGGGAAATCTTGCTGCGCGCACGCGCGATCGAAACGGGATGCTTTGTGCTTGCGCCCGCTCAGACTGGCTTTCATGCCGAAACCCACCGCAAGGGCCGGCGCACGCATGGCCAATCGCTTGCCGTGGCTCCCTGGGGTGAAATTCTTGCAGATGGTGGAACCGAAGCGGGCGTAACGCTTGTCGATCTCGATCTGTCGCGCGTGGCCGAGGCTCGGCGTCGCGTGCCATCGCTTAGTCACGACCGGGGCTTTGACGGCCCATGAGCAATGAAAAGACCGAAGACATCGCCATCGCGCTTTTTGGCGAGCTTTTCATGGCAGACCAGTTGGCCCGAAGCCGTATATCCCGCGTGCTTCCCAAGGGGATGGAGCTGTCGCATTTCTCGGTGCTCAATCATCTGGCCCGGATCGGCGATGAACGCACCCCGGCGCAACTGGCCCGGTCGTTTCACGTGACCCGGGGTGCCATGACCAACACTCTGGCAAAACTTGAATGGGCCGGTCACATCCATATCCGGCCCGATTGGGAGGATGCCCGCCAGAAGTTCGTCGCGATCAGCCCGTCAGGCCGTTCCGCGCGCGACTCTGCGGTTGCCAGCGTCGTTCCCTTGATCGGCGAAGTGGTACAGACCTTGGGCCAAGACCGTGTGAAGGGGCTTTTGTCGGTTCTGCGCGAATTGCGCCTGCGTCTTGAAGAAGACGGCACCTGAGCGTGATCCTGGCCGGCGCTTTCACGCGCAGCATGTTGGGCCAATGCGGGGTAACACTACAATAGGTCTTGCCGATGGCAGGCACCCTTCCCTAGACTGTCACCATCTCCCAAATAGCGGACGCTATGCCCTTTTTTCGAAGCTTCGCCTCTGTTTCAGTTCTGATCGGGCTGGCGCTGGCTGGGTATCCTGCTGCTGCCGAGATGACCCGATCGTTGAACATCAACGGGGCCACCGGCGTGATCGACATGCCCTCCGGTGATGCGCAGAACGATGCAACCTTCTCGTTTAGTGCATCTATGGTCGGGCCGGTGACGCGAGGCACGATCAGCTTCCAGATCACACCGCGCCTGTCTGCGGCGTTTCGATTCCAGAAGTGGAGCGACTGGAACACGCTGTTCCCAACCGATAGCACAACCTTCGACGACCGAAGTGTCGACTTACACTACCAACTATTACGGGAAACCCGATATCTGCCGTCACTGACGATCGGGCTTCAGGATTTCACTGGCAGCAGCATGTTCGCAGCGGAGTATATCGCGGCCACAAAGACCTTTACTGACCGTGCGAAGATTACCGCAGGTCTCGGATGGGGTCGATTGGGCACCTACGGCGGAAGCACGGCCCCGTTTGGCGCGCGGCCGCCACTTGAGCCGGGGGATGCCGGCACTCCAAATTCACACCAATGGTTCCGCGGAGAGATGGCTGCCTTCGGCGGTATCGAATACAAGATCAACGACCGCTGGACTATGAAGGCGGAATATTCGTCGGACGCCTATCTTCTGGAAACCGAAGAGCGCGGAATTCTGGAGCGTACCAGTCCGTTCAACTTTGGCCTCGAATACCAGAAAGGTCCGTCTGCCCGTTACGGCATCTATTCCATGCACGGAACCGAGATCGGCCTTGTTTTCCATCTGATCCTCGATCCGAAAAACCGGGCGACGGGCGGCTTGATGGGCGCGGCGCCTGTGCCGGTCAAGCTGCGACCTTCCCGGTCAGAAGACCCTGACGCATACGACGGCCAATGGGTGGAACAGAAAGACGCAGGTCCCATCCTGCGCGACAATCTAGCCAAGCGGCTCGCTGCAGACGGTATCGTCGTGCAGGATATCGCCTATTCGTCGACCGTGGTTCAGGTGCGGATCAGAAACAACCGGATCGACGCCGGCGCGCAAGCCATCGGTCGAACAGCGCGCGCGTTGTCGCATGTAATGCCCGCCTCGATCCAGGTTTTCGAAATCGTCCCGGTGGCGAACGGCATCGGCGCCTCGAAGGTGACGATCCGGCGCAGCGACATTGAAGAGCTTGAATTCGCCGCCGACAACGCGTCGCTGCTGCGCAGTCGTGTGTCACTGGGCGATGCTGGCCCGCTTCCAGCCAATGCCATAGGGAATGATGAACTTTATCCCAAGTTCAACTGGAGCCTGAAACCTGCACTTCGCGTCAGTGAGCCGCTCAAGGGCGATGTGGGCGTGCGATTGAGCGCAAGCTACGACGCCCGTCCGGGCCTGATCTTTGCTGGCTCGATCTACAAGCATCTGGCCGGCAATGCGGATCGTTCGGGTGATCCCTCGTCGTCGGTCTTGCCGCACGTCCGGTCGGACGGGTCACGATACAGCAAGTTTGGCGACCCGGCGTTGGAGAGGTTGACGCTGGCATGGTATGCTCGCCCCACGACAGATATCTATTCACGGGTTACCGTCGGCTACCTCGAACGCATGCACGCGGGCATCTCGGGTGAACTCTTGTGGAAGCCAGTCGAAAGTTCGCTCGCCCTTGGGGCGGAGCTTAACTATTCCAAACAGCGCGACACCGATGGTGGCTTTGGGTTTGACGAGTATGATTACGACATCGTGACCGGCTACCTGTCGGCCTACTACGATTTCGGCAACGGCTTCGTCGGAAAGGTGGATGTGGGAAGATACCTCGCCGGAGACGTTGGCGGCACAATTGCGGTGGATCGGGTGTTTGCGAATGGATGGCGCGTTGGCGCTTTTGCAACAGTGACCGACGTGTCCTCAGCCGACTTTGGCGAGGGGGGCTTCGACAAGGGTGTTCGTTTTTCGATTCCAGTCAACTGGGCGCTCGGGCAGCAAAGCAAAGGCGGGCTAGGTGCAACCCTGCGCCCGTCGACCGGCGATGGCGGCGCACGACTTGAGGTTGACGGCCGGCTTTACGAATCGATCCGCGACTACCATTCGGATTCCCTTGACCGTGGCTGGGGAAGGGTCTGGCGTTGAACTCATTGACCCGACTTGTGGTGGTCTGCGCCGCATCAATGGCCCTTGCTGCCTGCGGAAACGAGAAGTCCGAACCTTCGCCTATGGTCTCTGCGATTTCTGGCCTCGCGCGCACGACGATGGCGCGCGTGTCCGGAAAGGCGTCACCGGCGACCCAGACTTCCGGCGTGGCCCGGACCTCGCGCGCCGATCTGGAGGCTTACGGCATATCGATCCTGCGTGTCGTCATCGCGTCGCGCGCAGCGGATGCACTGGTGACTGTGACCGACACAAAGGGCGACGTCGTGACGTGGTCCACGACAGATGGCACCACCTTCGCGTTGCGCGACGGCGTGCTTATTCAGACAAGGGGAATCGGGCCGGACCTTATGTCTGCAGCGGCCCCTTCTGTTGTCGATCTGCGCGTGGTGGACGGCATGCACAAACGGACCTATTTCTTTCTGGGCGAAGACGACCAGAGCAACCGCCGCTCCTATGATTGTACGATGTCACGCGTCGGGGCCGAGACCATCGAGATCTTTGAACGCCAGCACCGCACCATCCACCTGAAAGAAACCTGTGTCCGCGCCGAAGGCAAGATAACCAACGATTTCTGGCTTGAAGGGTCGGTCATCCGCAAGTCACGGCAATGGACCAGCCCGGGAACAGGCTACATCGAATTTGAACTGGCGGTCGACTGACAGGCCTCAGTAATCGCGTTCGACAAAGATGCCGATTCCGGTATCACCGTCGGCGCCAACCCGGCCCTTCATCGTCACTCCGGGACGCACGTCAAGGTTCAGGTTGATCTGGCTCTTGCCCTCCTGATCCACCTCAACCTCGGTATAGACGTTCTCGGAGAGGTATTTGCCTGCGCGCAGCGACGCGGTTCCGTCCTCGCCGGTTGTGAGATCCAGGTCGTCCAGGCCAAAGCCTTGCCGAAGCCGTCCAATCACCCCAACTCCGCCGCGCCCTGCCAGAACCGCGACGGCATTGGCAAGCTGCGCTGCCTGCAGCGGGGAAATTGTATCGAGCCCCCGCCCGAACAGCAGGCGCGACAGCACCTCCTCCTGCGGCAGCTCCGGGTTCGATGTGAATTCCACCTGAGGCTGGTTGGCTGGTCCGTTCATCGTGACAAAGCTGACAATCCCGTCACTTTCTGTGCTGGCAGAAATGTTGATCTCGGGCACGAAATCACCCTGAAGAACCATGCTGCCCTGCGACAGGATCAGCCGTTTGCCCAATATGTCCAGGCGCCCACGGATCAGGGTGAATTCGCCCGCCGGCACAATGGCGTCGGATCTGCCAGTCAGCCTCAGTGATCCGCCAAGCTCGGCGTCAATGCCCCGACCGCGGACGTACACCCGGTTCGGCGCCAGCAGTTCTACGTCAAGCCTGAACGCGCCAGACCCCTGGGCTTGTCGGCCGTCGCTCGCTTGACCCATCATCCCAGCCTTTCGACGGGTATCCTGAACCGCAGCAGGCTCGGCGCGATGCTGCAGGTCAGGCAACCCAGACGCGCCGCCAAAGCCCGTCGAGGGCACCCGGATTTCCGTTTCCGACAGGTTTACCCTGCCTGAAATCAGCGCGCCTCCGGCAAGTGGGCCGGTGATCTTGAGCGTGCCATCGGCAAACGTCTGATACAGATCGGGGTCCACCAACCGGACACGGTTCAACACGATATCGGCGTCGGCGACGAAGGGACTTTGCAGCTTTACGGTGCCGTCTAACCGCACCCTGCCACCAGTAGACGGCTCGCTTGTCGCCGAAACCCGCGCCGCCCCGCCTGCAAGATCGACAATTGCTTCCGTCCGCACCAGCGCTATCCCAAGGTCAGGGTCGGTGATGCGCCCGCCGGAAAGCGAAATCCGTCCAGACACGGACGAAAGCCGCAATGGGCCCACAAGTTTGAGGTCAAAACGCACTGGCCCCGAAATTGCGCGTGGTTCAAGAACCACATTTGCCAATGCCGCCTGCGCTCCCCCGGAAATGACAATGTCGGCGTCATCAAAGGTCTTTGACAAGCGGCCCGTGACCCTGGCATCGGTTTGACCCGGCCCTTTGCCACGAAGATCCAGGACGTACCCCCGCGCATCTTGCTCGGCAGTTCCGCCAAACCGCAACTCACCCGGAAAGCCCGGCGCAAGGAGCGCCAGGTTTGCAAGCCTCGCGTCAAGTGTGATGCTTCGCTTCGCGCCAGTAACGGCCCCCGTTGCAGCCAGGGATATTTGCGGGTTGGCAAGCCGCGCGTCCTCCACCTCCAACATGCCCTCGTTCAGGCGAAGGGCTGCGGAAAGCTGGCTTTTCCCTTGCAGCAGGCGGTCCAGTTGCGGATCCCCGACCCCAAGGTTGGATCCGGTCCCGTTGACGCGAATAACCCCGGCGTCCGGCGCTCCGGAAAAGGTTGCGGCAATCTCCGCGCGTCCCCGATAGCCCGGACCAAGCGCACCAAGATCGGCAAACGTCAGGTTCGCCGTAAGGTCGGATGCCTTGGATGACAAAGTTCCCGACGCCGTTACCGAAAGCGATTTCGCTTCCAGATCGAACGACCGCAGGACCGTTCCGCCTTCATTTCGAAGAACGGACAGGGTGGTTGTCGATTGCTCCGCAAGCAAACGGTCCACTTCGGCAATGCCGATCTTGAGCCCGTTGCCTTCGAAAGCGCCCTGAATGTCAAAAAAACCGGAAAGTTGGCTGGCGGACCCTTTGAGGGTGGCATTGCCGGTTCCGCCAAGGGGCCGCCGGGCAAGCCCGCTAAACCGCGAGAAATCATCGGCGGTAAGGTCGATCTGACCCGAGGTCAGGAAGGCATCCTTCAGCCCGGCAACTTTCAGGCTGGCCTTGCCCGCATATCCCTCACCCTCGATCCGAACCAAGGGAAGGCTCAGCGCGCCGTCGCCGTCCAGCCAGTGCGCCACGGCCCGGCCCGTCACCGCAGGACCGACAGCCTGAGCCAGATTTAGGTCGGTGGGCTGAATGCCCTCGGCTGCAAACGTCAGGTTGGCCCCGAAGTTGCGTCCCGCAGGCGTCCGGCCAATGCGCCCCGATCCATTGACCGACAGATGCTCGACGACAAGATCCGGTCGTTTCAACCCGCGAATGTCGACCGCGCTGGACCAACCCTCGCCGCTGCTGGGGGCAAATTCGACCGTCAGGTTCGCTTCGTCCACTTGGGTCGGCAAGCCGCTCAGGGGCAGAAGCACAGGCGAACCATCCGGGGATGCGATCCGTCCCAGCACTGAAATCTTTTGCGGCAGGCCGTCGGGGGCAAGTGTGACGGCGCCAGACAGTTGCAAGGACTGGGTGGCCACCTTGAAGGTCTGTAGATCGATCTGTCCGGTCGGTAACCGCGTCGCTTCAAGTCGCAAAGCAACTTCAGAACCGAAGAATTCAGCGTAGTCTGGCAGGAACAGCGGGGCAAGATCGCCGGAAAGGTCGGCTGACAACTGGTAGGCCTGCCCGTCAACGGCCGCTGTCGTTACAGTTCCCGACAGACGGTCGATCCCGCTCGTCGAAAGGCGGACATCGGCGGCAAAATCGTCGAACGGCCCGCTGCCTTTCACCGAAAGCTCTGCCGCTGGCGCACCGGGCAAATTCAGAAGCGTTGTCACCAGCCCGTTCTGCCCCTCGGCAGCCAAAAGATTCACGCTGAGATTCTTGTCCGCATTGGAATAGGCGGCATCCAGAGTGATCGTGCCCTCAGGCCCGCTGTCGTTGCGAATGAGCGCGAGAGAGGCATTCCCCTCGCCCCCGACCAGCGACAAGGAGGCTTCCAGACTACCCTCAACCGCCTGCCCGAACAGGGCCGGGTCCAGCACAATCCGGTCTGCGGCAACGCGGCCGATCTCGATTGACACCGGCAACTCGGGAAGGCTGAACCCCTGCGCTTCCGGTGCAAGCGTGCCAGAGTCTGTATTTGGCGCACGCGCGACGATGATCTCTTTTGCCGATAGCTCGCTGATCACTACTTCGCCAGACAGTAAGGCCGAGCGGCTCCAATCCAGCTTGATACCGTTAAGCGTGATCCACACGCCTTCATCATCCGCAATCGTAATGCTTTCGACCGAGGCCACGGAGGACATCGCCCCGGCGAAGCCGGTGATGCTTACATTGCGGCCCGCTCCGGATAGGTTTTGCTCAAGAAAAGCTTCCAGATACCCGCCGCCATCGTCCTGGGCGTGAACCGGAACCGCCGACAACAACAGGACGGCAAGCGCGCGATGCATCAGAACGCCTGCCCCAAACCGACGTAGATCTGCACACCGTCCCCCGTCGTTCCACCTACAGGCGCGGCCACATCTATCCGGACCGGCCCGAACCCGGTGTCATAGCGCAGCCCCAACCCTGCACCGGAATGCCAGTCGCCCCCGTCATCGAAAAAGCCGTCCACCCCGATCCGGCCTGCATCGAAGAATCCCACGATCCCGATACGGTCGGTCACCTTGGCGCGCACTTCCGCCGAAGCTGCAAGGAAATAGGTGCCGCCAATGAGGAACTCCGGCCCGAATCCGCGCGACACAGAAACCCCCAGCGACCGGTAGGGCTGCCCGCGGACCGTCCCGCCTCCGCCGGAATAGAATAGGTCGTCGCGCGGGGTCCCAAACACGCTCGCCCCAAGGATCGCGCCCACCTGCGCGCGCGCCGCCAGAACAAGGCGGCCGGGCTCGCCCAGGCCGTGGTAGACGCGCCCGTCCATCATAAGACGTGCGCCTGAATCGCTGGTGCCAAAGCCAAGGAACGGCTTTATCTCTGCGTCCAGATAGGTGCCGGTTGTCGGGTCGGTGGCGATGTCACGGCGGTCCCAAATCACGCCGATTGGCAGCGAAAGGTTGCGAAAACTGAACGATCCGCCGGGATCGCGGCCTTCCTGCGCCTTGTAGGTCAGGCCAGCGCGCGCTGTAAGTTGTTCAGAGACGATCTGCGTGAACGCCACCCCGAATTCTACAGTATTGGCATAATAGTCGATCTCATCAAGATGAGAGATGCCGAAAGTCAGGCCAGCGGTGGTGTCTGGCGTGATCGTTGCCGGGCGGTCGAGTGTCACACCAAGCGAGTAGTCGACACCGCTGTAGCCGGATCCGATGTTTGTGATCTCGCCTTCGACCTTCAGACGTTCGCCGCCGCCCCACAAGTTGCGATGCAGCCAGTATCCGGTCAGCGCCAGACCATCGAGGCTGGCAACTTCGGCACCAAGCGAATAGCGCCTCGGTTTCTGTTCCACCAAGGTGGCGGTGATGCCAAGAAGGTCGGGTGCAGTGATCGCTTCATCTTCGGTCAGCGCGACAGAGGAAAAGATGCCGGTCCTTCGTAGCCGAGTGGCGGCACGCTTCAGCTCGCGCTCACTGAAAACCTCGCCTTCCGGCAGGCCTGCGATCTCGCGGACCCGTTGCGTCCGCATGAGTTCGGTGCCTTCGATGGCAAGCGTCCCGAACCGAAGCCTCGGCCCGGGGTCAAGCCGCAGGTCGGCGGCAAGTCGGGCGTTGGCGTGGTCGGCGACCAGATCCTGCCGCGAAAGACCGGCTTTGGCGTGGCCGGTATCCCGCCATGCCGAGATCGAAGTTGACAGCGCATCCGCGATCACGCCGCTTTCGGCGGCCTCTCCGGGACGGAAGCCTTGCGGAAGGTCCGTTTTCTTAGGAAGCGGCGCGACTGTCGTTTCCGAAAACCTGAAAAGTGGGCCGGGGTCGACTGTGACCATTATCCGGTCGATCCGGGCGGGGGCTTCGAACGGTGCTATCGCCGCAGCTTCGCGCCCGTCGAGAGTTATGTTGACCACCGCCGAATAGTGTCCGCGGGCATAAAGCGCGTTGACGATGCGGGCATAATCGGCACGAGCGGCAGCGAACAGATCCTGCGGATCCGTCTGATCCTGCGCCTGTTGCGACAACAGAAGTGACGCATCGCGAACTGCTTCGGTAAGCTTCTTGTCTTCGCCCGCGACGACAAAATCCAGACGGTCAAGCGCCCCGGCCGGCAAGCCGACAAGCCCTGCGGCAAAGGTCAGGGCTGCGACCGGAAGCAGCGATAAAAAGGGGCGGTTCGCTGCCAAGCGGGCCTCATAAATCGTCCATTTCGAACTATCGCAGGTTGCCAAAGCAAGGGCAATCAGCCTTCGCGGCATGTGCCGGAAAATCGCCCTGACCAATCCGCGATACAATTTGATAATTGCCAAATCCGTTTCCAAACCATTCTGCGCCAACAACACGGCCCTTGCAGACTCGGTTCCGCCGCCGTATATGCCGTTCAACAGCTGCGACGGGGTCCAAACTCGAAGCTACCGCAAGAGATGCACGGGCCCTGCGGCCCGTTTTTCATTTTTAGGGGACCGAACATGTCGGACCTGATCGCCAAGACCTCGATCGACCGCCGGCTGGCGGACATCATCGGACCCGTCATCGAAGGGATGGGGTTCGAGTTGGTGCGCGTCCGCCTGATGGGCGGCAAGACGCGCATCCTGCAGATCATGGCCGACAAGGCCGAAGGCGGCATCGACGTTGACGAATGCGGCCAGATTTCGACCGCAGTGTCCGCCGTCTTGGACGTGGAAGACCCGATCGAAGACAATTACGTGCTGGAAGTCTCCAGCCCCGGCATCGACCGCCCGCTGACCCGCCTCAAGGATTTCGAGGTGTGGAAAGGCTGGGAAGCCCGGGTGGAGACGTCCGAGCTGATCGACGGCCGCCGCCGGTTCAAGGGCACACTGGCAGGAACCGAAAACGACGAAATCCTGATCGAGATCGAAGAAGGCGGCGAGACGCTGACCATCGGCCTGAAGTTCGACTGGCTATCGGACGCCAAGCTGATCCTGACCGAAGATCTGATCACCGAGATGCTGCGCCAGCGCAAGGCGCAGGGCGTGGACCCTTCCAAGTTCGACAGCATCGAAGACGAGACAGACACCGAAGATACCGAAGGGGACGATGTTCCCCCAACGAAACACTAAGCGGGAGAGACCCATCATGGCGATTACCTCGGCCAACCAGCTTGAGCTTCTGCAAACCGCTGAGGCGGTGGCGCGCGAAAAGATGATCGACCCCGAACTGGTGGTACAGGCGATGGAAGACAGCCTCGCCCGCGCCGCGAAGTCGCGCTACGGCGCGGAAATGGACATCCGCGTAAAGATCGACCGCAAGACCGGCCGCGCGTCGTTCACGCGGGTTCGTACGGTGGTCGAAGATGACGCGGTGGAAAATCACCACGCGCAGGTGACGGTCAAGCAGGCGAAAACCTGGCTGGCCGACCCCAAGGTTGGCGACGAGATCATCGACGAGGTTCCGCCCGTCGATCTGGGCCGCATCGCCGCGCAATCGGCCAAGCAGGTGATCCTGCAGAAGGTGCGCGAGGCGGAGCGTGACCGCCAGTACGAAGAATTCAAGGACCGCAAGGGCACCATCATCAACGGCGCCGTCAAACGCGAGGAATACGGCAACGTCATCGTCGACATCGGCCGGGGCGAAGGCATCCTGCGCCGCAACGAAAAGATCGGCCGCGAAAGCTACCGCATCGGCGACCGTGTGCGCTGCTACATCAAGGACGTCCGCCGCGAGGCCCGCGGCCCGCAGGTGTTCCTGTCGCGCACCGACCCGCAGTTCATGGCCGAACTCTTCAAGATGGAAGTGCCGGAAATCTATGACGGCATCATCGAGATCAAGGCCGTGGCTCGCGACCCCGGTTCTCGCGCCAAGATCGCTGTCATCAGCTACGACAACTCCATCGACCCGGTCGGCGCCTGCGTCGGTATGCGCGGCAGCCGCGTGCAGGCCGTCGTGAACGAACTGCAAGGCGAAAAGATCGACATCATCCCGTGGAATCAGGATCAGGCGACGTTCCTCGTGAACGCGCTCCAGCCTGCCGAGGTCTCCAAGGTCGTGATCGACGAAGAAGCCGGCAAGATCGAAGTCGTGGTGCCGGATGAACAGCTTTCGCTTGCCATCGGCCGCCGCGGCCAGAACGTGCGCCTTGCCAGCCAGTTGACCGGTCTTGATATCGACATCATGACCGAAGCCGAGGAAAGCCAGCGCCGTCAGGCTGAATTCGCCGAACGTACCAAGCTGTTCATGGATACGCTCGATGTGGACGAGATGATGGCCCAGCTTCTGGTGTCGGAAGGCTTCACCAACCTCGAGGAAGTGGCCTACGTCGACATGGACGAGCTTTTGTCCATCGACGGGTTCGACGAAGGCACTGCCGGCGAGCTTCAGGCCCGTGCCCGCGATTATCTGGAGGCGGCAAACGCCAAAGCGATGGAGAATGCCCGTGCCTTGGGTGTCGAGGACAGCCTGGTTGAATTCGATGGCCTGACGCCGCAGATGCTGGAGGCCCTTGGCCGTGATGGCATCAAGACCCTGGAAGACTTTGCCACATGCGCCGACTGGGAACTGGCGGGCGGCTGGACCACCGAAAACGGTGTGCGCAAGAAAGATGAGGGCGTGCTCGAGAAATTCGACATGAGCCTCGAGGAGGCGCAACATCTGGTGATGACCGCACGGGTGATGCTGGGTTGGGTCGATCCCGCCGAGCTTGAAAAGCCCGTCGAAGAAAACGCGGAGGCCGAGGTCTGATTCAGACCTCGGAAACCCAAGCGTTGACGCGCGGCGGCCGGGAAAAAGATCAGGACGAACCGGAACGCAAGTGCATTGCGACCGGTGAAAGCCAGCCAAAGGCCGGATTGATCCGCTTTTGCCTTGACCCCGATGGTATGGTGACGCCGGATATTCTCGGTCGTCTTCCGGGGCGCGGCTTCTATGTCAGCGCCGACCGCGCGGCGATTGAAAAGGCAGCCAAAAAAGGCCTGTTCGCCCGTGCAGCGCGCCAAACGGTTAAGGTGCCGGATGATCTGGCCGATCTGGTCGAGGATCTGTTGGCCAGGCGGGTCGTTGACTTGGTCAGCATGGCCCGCAAGGCCAGCGGTGCGGTCATGGGGTATGAGAAGGTAAAGGACTGGCTGACGAAGGGCAAAGCGGCAACCCTTCTGCAGGCCAGCGACGGATCAGAGCGTGGAAAGACGAAGCTCTCTCCACCAGAGCGTGACGGCGGTTTCATTGGAGTTCTGACCGCCGGGGAATTGGGTTTGGCATTCGGACGCGAACGTGCGATACACGCCGCGCTTGCCGCTGGTGGACTCAGAACCCGTGTTGTAGAGGAAGCGGCAAGGCTGGCCGGAGTGCGAGGGCATTCTGGCAGGCAGGACGGCGGCGAGACCGCCATGAAGGATACGTAGGACGCATGAGCGATACAGACGGCAAGAAACCCCTTGGCCTGGGTGGCGTGCCCCGTTCGGGTCAGGTGAAGCAAAGCTTCAGCCACGGCCGGACGAAAAGCGTCGTGGTCGAGACGAAGCGCAAGCGTGTGGTGGTTCCGGCAACAAAGCCCGCAACCCCAGCCGCTGGCACGTCTGGCGTATCGACCAGCTACGGCGACCCATCCAAACGGCCTGCAGGTATCTCTGACGCAGAAATGGAGCGCCGGATGGCAGCTCTGCGTGCCGCGAAGGCGCGTGAGGCCGAAGATGCGGTGCGCCGCGCCGAAGAAGACCGCGTGCGCGAGGAAGATCGTGCACGTCGGCGAGAAGAGATCGAGACGAAAGAGCGTGAAGACCGTGCCCGTGAAGAGGCCTTGCGTCTGAAGGCCGAAGAAGAGGCTCGTGCCGCTCGCGAAGAGGCCAGCGCCAAGGCCGCTGCGGCGGACGCACGCAAGGCCGACGTGTTGGGCACGCGGTCCCGTTCCACCCAGCCGCCTCCGGCTGCAGCCGAGGCACCGGCCAAACCGGCACCGGCAACCGCAACTCCCGGCGGCGATCCACGCGGTCCCGCATCTGCCAAGCCCGGCCTTGCGCCGCGCAAGACCGAACGCGAACGCGACGCTGAGCGTGATCGTGGTGCAAAGCGTACCGCAGGCGAAGACGCCCGCCGAACTG
Source organism: Tabrizicola sp. BL-A-41-H6 (assembly GCF_050632395.1). Taxonomy (GTDB): domain Bacteria; phylum Pseudomonadota; class Alphaproteobacteria; order Rhodobacterales; family Rhodobacteraceae; genus JAUYQR01. Next base: position 239,724 of record NZ_CP192600.1, on the reverse strand, counting down.
GCAAGCTAACCCTGAACGATGCGCTTGCGGGCGACAGCGGGCGGACCCGCAGCCTTGCCGCGATGAAGCGCAAGCAGGAAAAGGCCCGCGCAAAGGCACTTGGTCTGGGTCAGAAGGCCGAAAAGCAGGTGCGCGACGTGCAACTGCCGGAAACCATCGTGGTCAGTGAACTTGCCAACCGGATGGCCGAGCGTGCCGCCGATGTGGTCAAGGCGCTGATGAAGATGGGCATGATGGTCACGATGAACCAAGCCATCGACGCGGACACCGCCGAACTGGTAATCGAGGAATTTGGCCACAAGGCGGTTCGCGTTTCGGATGCCGACGTCGAACAGGTGATCGACACCGTCCGCGACAGCGACGAAAATCTGGTTCCTCGCCCGCCGATCGTGACGATCATGGGCCACGTCGACCACGGCAAGACCAGCCTGCTTGATGCGATCCGCCACGCGAACGTCGTCTCCGGCGAAGCAGGCGGGATCACCCAGCACATCGGCGCTTATCAGGTGACGACCGATACCGGTGCCAAGATCAGCTTCCTCGACACGCCCGGCCACGCGGCCTTCACCTCGATGCGCTCGCGTGGCGCACAGGTGACGGACATCGTGGTTCTGGTTGTCGCTGCCGACGACGCGGTGATGCCGCAGACGGTGGAGGCGATCGCCCACGCGAAGGCCGCCAAGGTGCCGATGATTGTGGCAATCAACAAGATCGACAAGCACGGCGCTGATCCGCAGAAAGTGCGGACTGACCTGCTGCAGCACGAGGTGGTTGTCGAAGCCATGTCGGGCGACGTGCAGGACGTGGAAGTCTCGGCAAAGACCGGCAAGGGCTTGGATCAGCTTCTGGAAGCCATCGCGCTGCAGGCAGAGATCCTTGAACTCCGGGCCAACCCGAAGCGTCCAGCCTCTGGTGCGGTGATCGAGGCCAAGCTTGACGTGGGTCGCGGTCCTGTCGCGACGGTGCTTGTGCAGAACGGCACGTTGCGCAAGGGCGACATCTTCGTCGTTGGCGAGCAGTGGGGCAAGGTGCGCGCCCTGATCAACGACAAGGGCGAGACTGTCACTGAAGCCGGGCCGTCGGTTCCGGTCGAAGTGCTGGGCCTTTCGGGCACGCCGTCGGCTGGCGACACGCTGAACGTCGTGGAAACCGAAGCGCAGGCACGTGAGATCGCGACCTACCGCGAGAAGGCCGCCAAGGACAAGCGCGCTGCTGCGGGGGCCGCGACGACGCTGGAACAGCTGATGGCGAAGGCCAAGGCGGATCTGTCGGTGTCCGAGCTGCCGATCCTTGTGAAGGCCGATGTGCAGGGGTCAGCCGAAGCGATCGTACAGGCGATGGAGAAGATCGGCAACGAAGAGGTGCGCGTCCGTGTGCTGCATTCGGGTGTTGGTGCCATCACCGATACGGACGTGGGGCTGGCGGAAGCCAGTGGCGCGCCGATCATCGGGTTCAACGTGCGGGCCAATGCTTCGGCCCGGAACTCGGCGCATCAGAAGGGGGTCGAGATCCGCTACTACTCGATCATCTATGATCTGGTCGATGATATCAAAGCCGCAGCGTCTGGTCTGTTGAAGGCCGAGGTGCGCGAGACCTTCATCGGCTATGCGACGATCAAGGAAGTCTTCAAGGTCACCGGCGTGGGCCAGGTGGCGGGTTGCCTTGTCACCGAAGGGGTGGCGCGGCGGTCGGCTGGGGTGCGTTTGCTGCGCGATAGCGTGGTGATCCATGAAGGCACGCTGAAGACACTGAAGCGTTTCAAGGATGAAGTGAAGGAAGTCCAGTCCGGTCAGGAGTGCGGCATGGCCTTCGAGCGGTATGAAGATATCCGTCCGGGCGACGTGATCGAAATCTTCGAGCGGGAAGAGGTTCAGCGGACGCTGGCCTGACCGCAGGAAATGGTCCCCGCGCCGAGTGTCCCACCGTGGGACATCGGCGCGGGGTCAATCATTTCAAGGACTTGGTTCCCGCATTCACGTTCTGTTAACACTTCACGCCATCGGCGGGGGTCAGAGCCAGTCGCGCAGGATCGGGATCAGCGGCAGGTCAGCGGGCGGCATCGGGTAGTCGCGCAGCGCCGAGGGCTTGACCCAGGCAAGGGATTGGCCTTCGCGGCCGTGGACGATGCCTTGCCACTTGCGGCAGGCGAAAAGCGGCATCAGCAGGTGAAACTCCGGGTAGGCGTGGCTGGCGAAGGTCAAGGGCGCAAGGCAACTGGCCCAGGTGTCGATGCCAAGTTCTTCGTGCAGTTCGCGGATCAGGGCGGCCTCTGGTGTTTCGCCCGGTTCGACCTTGCCGCCCGGAAACTCCCACAACCCGGCCAGCGACTTGCCTTCGGGGCGCTGGGCCAGAAGCACACGGCCGTCGGGATCGATGAGGGCGACGGCGGAGACGAGAACGGTTTTCATGGCGTGGCCTTTGCGGGACCCGCCGGGGGTTTCACACCCCCGGACCCCCGTGGGATATTTGAGGACAGATGAAATCAGGAGCGGTAGTCGGCGTTGATTTCGACGTAGCGCGCGGTGAGGTCGCAGGTCCAGACGCTTCGCTTGGCAGTGCCGAGGCCCATGTCGACGTGGATCAGAAGCTCTGGCTTTTGCATGTAGGCGGCACCGTCGTCTTCCTTGTAGTCAGGGTTGCGCCAGCCGTTCGCGGCAACGAGGATGTCACCGAAGCGGATGGAAAGGCGGTCCCGGTCAGCCTCGGCCCCGGATTTGCCGATGGCGGCGACGATGCGGCCCCAGTTCGGATCTTGCCCGGCGATGGCAGTTTTCACGAGAGGTGAGTTGGCGATGGCAAAGGCGGCCTTCGCAGCGTCGGTGTTGGAGGCGGCGCCCGTGACGCGCACCTCGACCAGTTTGGTGGCGCCTTCGCCGTCGCGGACGACTTGAAGCGCGAGGTCGCGCATCACGCCATGAAGGGCGGTTTCAAATGCCTTGGCGACCGCGCCTTTCACCTCGGCGGCCGGGGATTGCCCGGTGGCGGCGAGAAGGAGCGTGTCGGAGGTTGAGGTGTCGCTGTCGACGGTGATCGAGTTGAAGGTGGCATCGACGTTGCGCGACAGCATCTTTTGCAGGGTGGCGGCAGAGATCTTTGCATCGGTGAAGATGTAGACCAGCATCGTCGCCATGTCGGGCGCGATCATGCCGGAGCCCTTGGCGATACCGGCGATGTGGATCGTGCCGCCTTCGCCCTGAACGGTCGCGGCGGCACCTTTGGGGAAGGTATCGGTTGTCATCATTGCGAGGGCGGCCATTTCGATGGCGTCTTCGCGCAAGGCGGCGGCAAGATCGGGAATCTTTGCGGTGATGCGGTCGTGCGGCAACGGTTCACCGATGACGCCGGTGGAGGAGGAAAACACGCGCGCTGCAGGGATGCCGAGCGCGGCGGCCACGCCGGAGGTGACGGCGGCGACGGCCTCATCGCCCACACGGCCAGTGAAGGCGTTCGAATTGCCGGAGTTCACCACGATGGCTGCGCCAGAGCCGTCGGTCACCTTCATCGCAAGCTTGGTCTGGCAATCACGCACGCAGGCCGACCGGGTGGTGGAGCGGGTGAAGACCCCGGCCATCGCGGTGCCGGGGGCAAGGCGGACGAGCATCACGTCCTTGCGGTTCTGGTAGCGAACGCCGGCCTCTACGGCGGCAAATTCGACGCCGGCGATGGTAGGCAGGGCGGGGAAGCTGGCCGGGGCCAGCGGCGAGACGGGCTTGGCCTTCTTGACCGGAGCGGGCGGCGCATCGCCCCCCTCGGTCAGGGAGCGCAGTTTCTTTTTCAGCGCCTTGGCCTTGGCCTTCCAGTCCGTCTTGCCCATACCCAATGCCCCCCCTTTGTTGCCGGATCAGTCGATCAGTGCGGTGTTCTTCAAGATCGACGGGTCGATTGCTTCGCCCGGCTTGGTGACGGTGGCGGCGGCGGTCAGTTCATCCACCTTGGCCTTGATCGCCGCGCTTTCCAGTTCAGACGCCAGTTCATCGCGCAATTCATCCAACGTCGGGTTGGCAGCGACGCGGGTTTCCTTGACGAGGATCAGGTGGTAGCCGAAATCGGATTTGATCGGGCCGGTCACCTCGCCAACCTTGGCGGTGACCACGGCATCCTCGAACGGCTTGACCATCATGCCAAGGCCGAACCAGCCAAGATCGCCACCGTTGGCGCCCGAGCCGGTATCGGTGGAATTTGCCTTTGCGACGTCGGCAAAGGCGGCGCCGTCAGCGATTTCCTGCTTCAGGAGGTTCGCCTTTTCCTCGGTCTCGACCAGAATATGCGAGGCGTTGTATTCGGTCTTGGGTGCGGCATCCTTGAAGCGCGCGTCGTAGGCGGCTTGCAGCGCCTCGTCGGTGACGGCGGTCTGCACGATGCCCTGGATCGCCACGCCGGAGACATAGCCGCGACGGTCGTTTTCGATGTTGGCGCTGTCGCGGGCGGACAGAGTCTTGACCGACTGGGCCAGTGCTTCCTGTTGCACCAACTGGTCGAGGATGCCCTTGAAAAGCACGTCATCGGGCAGCGTCTGGTATTGTTCGGGCAGGGTTTCCTTCAGTGCGATCATCTGGCCGAGGGTGATGTCGGTGCCGTTGACCGTGGCGACGACAGTGGCAGCGGTTTCGCCTTCGGCCAGAACAGGGGCTGCAAGGAACACGATTGCGGCAACCGAGGACCAGAATCCTGCGTATTTCGTCATTTCACCATCTCCTGATCCGGGCCTTTGGCCGCGCGACGTTGACTATACCCGGCCTACCCCTTAAATCGCGACAGTCGCGTGAGACAGGGCCGACCGGCTTTCTTCTTGGCTCTTCTATGGAAGGCAACGAGGACCGGCAAGTCCGGCAGCCACACGATGACGTAATCATCGTCCCACGGAGAAAACATGCTTGGTCTAGGTGCAATCGCGCGGAAGGTGTTCGGCACGCCGAACGACCGCAAGGTGAAGTCTGTCCGTCCGCTGGTGGCGAAGATCAACGCGCTGGAGCCGGAGTACATGGCGCTGAGCGACGAAGAGATCGTCGCCAAGACGCGCGAGTTCCAAAAACGTGTGCAGGAGGGCGGTGAAAGCCTGGACGACCTGCTGCCGGAAGCCTTTGCCAATTGCCGCGAGGCCGCGCGGCGGGCGCTGGGGCTGCGCGCGTTCGACGTGCAGCTGAAGGGCGGGATCTTCCTGCACCAGGGCAACATCAGCGAGATGAAGACCGGCGAGGGCAAGACGCTGGTGGCGACGTTCCCGGCCTATCTGAACGCGCTGGCGGGCAAGGGCGTGCATGTCGTCACGGTGAACGATTACCTCGTGCGGCGCGATGCGGCGTGGATGGGCAAGATCCACGCGGCGCTGGGTATGACGACGGGCGTTGTGGTGCCGCATCAGGAAGACGCGGAAAAGCGGGCGGCGTATCAGGCCGACATCACCTATGCCACGAACAACGAGCTGGGGTTCGATTACCTGCGCGACAACATGAAGTCGTCGATCGCCGACATGGCGCAGCGCGGGCATTTCTATGCCATCGTCGATGAAGTGGACTCGATCCTGATCGATGAGGCGCGGACGCCCTTGATCATCTCGGGTCCGAGCCAGGACCGCAGCGACCTTTACCAGAAGGTCGATACGGTGATCCCGTTCCTGACGGACGAACATTTCAAGGTGGACGAAAAAGCCCGCAACGTGACCTTCACCGAAGAAGGCAACGAGGCGCTGGAGAAGGTCTTGATCGACGCAGGCATCCTGACCGAGGGGCAGAACCTTTATGACCCTGAAAGTACGACCATCGTTCACCACGTCAACCAGGCACTGAGGGCGCACAAGCTGTTCCACAAGGACCAGCAGTACATCGTGCGGGACGGCGAGGTGATGCTGATCGACGAATTCACCGGCCGGATGATGAAGGGCCGCCGTCTTTCGGACGGCCTGCACCAGGCGATCGAGGCCAAGGAGCATGTGAAGATCCAGCCGGAGAACGTGACGCTGGCCAGCGTAACCTTCCAGAACTATTTCCGGCTATATGAAAAGCTGGCGGGCATGACCGGCACGGCGTCGACCGAAGCCGAGGAATTTCGCGAGATTTATGGGCTGGGCGTGGTCGAAGTGCCGACCAACCGCCCGATCCAGCGGATCGACGAGCACGATCAGGTTTACCGCACCGCACGCGAGAAGTTCGAGGGCATCGTCAAGTCGATCAAGGAGGCCAATGCCAAGGGGCAGCCGATTCTGGTCGGCACGACGTCGATCGAGAAATCAGAGCAATTGTCGGAGCTGCTGAAGAAAGAGGGCATTCCGCACAACGTGCTGAACGCCCGCCAGCACGAGCAGGAAGCACAGATCGTGGCTGATGCCGGCAAATTGGGCGCAGTGACGATTGCAACCAACATGGCCGGCCGCGGCACCGATATCCAGCTTGGCGGCAACGTCGAGATGAAGGTGCTTGAGGCGCTGGCCGCCGACCCGCACTTGCACCCCGACGAGGTGCGCGCGCGGATCGAGGCGGAACATGCCGACGAGAAGGCCGCCGTTCTGGCTGCGGGCGGGCTGTTCGTTCTGGCGACGGAACGCCACGAAAGCCGCCGCATCGACAACCAGTTGCGCGGCCGATCGGGCCGTCAGGGCGACCCCGGGCGGTCGGCGTTCTTCCTGAGCCTGGAAGACGACCTGATGCGCATCTTCGGGTCGGAGCGGCTGGACAAGGTTTTGTCCTCGCTGGGCATGAAGGAAGGCGAGGCGATTGTTCACCCGTGGGTCAACAAGAGCCTCGAGAAGGCGCAGGCCAAGGTGGAAGGCCGCAACTTCGACATCCGCAAGCAGTTGCTGAAGTTCGACGACGTGATGAACGACCAGCGCAAGGCGATCTTCAGCCAGCGGCTTGAGATCATGCAGGCGGAAGATGTGTCGGAAATCGCGATGGACATGCGCCATCAGGTGATCGAGGACCTTGTTGACCAGCACCTGCCGCCGAAAAGCTACCCCGACCAGTGGGATCCGGCCGGGCTGGCCGCCGACCTGCGGGAAAAGATGACGCTGGACCTGCCGATTGCCAACTGGGCTGCGGAAGAGGGTGTGGATCAGGACGTGATCCGTGAGAGGATCGCCGAAGCATCAGACAAGATGATGGCGGAAAAGACCGAAGCTTTCGGTCTGGCGACGATGGAAAACATCGAAAAGCAGGTTCTGTTGCAGGCCATAGACGGGAAGTGGCGTGACCACCTTCTGCGGCTGGAACACCTGCGGTCGGTCGTCGGTTTCCGTGGCTACGCGCAGCGCGACCCGCTGAACGAATACAAGACCGAAGGCTTCCAACTGTTTGAATCGATGCTGAATTCGCTACGTCAGCAAGTGACGGAGCAGTTGTCGCGCATCCGTCCGATCACCAAGGAAGAACAGGAAGCCATGATGCGCCAGATGCTGGCGCAGCAGCAGGCGGCGTCACAGCCGGCGGTTGCGGCAAGCGCGCCGGCCCCGGCTCCGGTTGCCCCGGCACCTGCCCTTGCGGCCCCGGCCGCCGTGGCGATGGCTGGGTTCGACGAGGCCGATCCCACGACCTGGGGAAACCCCGGTCGCAATGATCTTTGCCCCTGCGGATCGGGCGAGAAGTTCAAGCACTGCCACGGCAAACTGGTCTGACGGTTGCGCGATTAAGGTCAAAATGAGGCAATGAGCGGCCTCTTTTTGGCATTATCGCGCAATCGCCGGTACTTTGCTGGAAACATTCCCCCGAAAGGACACGGGATCGCCCGCATTGGCGCCTACCCACGACGAGTACGATTCTATTCGCGGTGGAAGTATGGACGTTAAGCTCAGAGCGATGCGGACGGGTGCGGTGTTGGCGGTTGCGCTGGCAGCGGGGCACTTTGTTCAGTCGATGAAGCATGGCGTGCCGGGGGCATCCATCAACGCGGCGACCAGCGGTTCGATCGAACAGACGATCAAGCAACCTGCCGAAGTGCCACTGGTGCCCGCCTCGGCATCGCTGACAACGGGGTTCGGCGCATCGGTCGACGGGGTGACGGAGCTTGCGGCACTGGCGGGCACTACGGCAACCGACGGCTGTGATGCGAAGATCACGCTTGAGGCCGAGCCTGAGGCCATCATCAACGCCGCGATTTCGACGCCTTGTGCCAAGGGCGAGCGCTTGGTCATCCGCCACGCCGGGATGAGCTTTGCCGCGCGTACCTCGGCTGACGGGATGCTGCGAGTCAGGCTGCCGGCGCTGGAAACCGAGGCGATCGTGTCGGTGTTCCTGCCCGATTCGGAAGTTCTGGTCGGGTCGGTGTTCGTGCCCGACGTGGCGTCGGTGCAGCGCTTTGGCCTGCAATGGACGGACAGCGACGTGTTCGACCTGCGGATCATGGAAGACGACAAGATTTTCGTTGGCGGACGCACAACCAGCGGGCGCAGCGGCGGCCGGAAGATCATGGTTCTTGGCGACCGGTCGGTTGACCAGCCGATGTTTGCCGAAATCTACACCTATCCCGCCGATCCGACCGCCAGCGTCGAGGTCGAGGTTGAACTTGCCATCACCTCGGAAACCTGTGGCCGGGTTATGCAGGCAGACTCGATCCTGGCGGAGTTCGGCAAGGTCACGGTCGAGGCGCGCAAGGTACAGCTTCCTGATTGCGGGCAGGCCGGGGACATTCTGGTGTTGAAGAATCTTTCGCCGGACGTGAAGATCGCCGTCTCGAATTGAGGCAGGCGTGTCATGGGTTGGACGGTTGGGCGCGCGGCGATTTTCGCCGCGTTTCTTGTTGCTAAGGCTGCCGCTGCCCAGGACGTGACCCTGGTGGCCCGCGAGGGCAGTATCGTGCTGACCGGCACTCTTGTGGGTTTCGACGGCGAATTCTACCGGATCGACACCTCCTACGGGATGTTGACGGTGGACGGGCAAGGGGTGATCTGCGAAGGCCCCGCCTGCCCCGATCTGATCGCGCCCAAGGCGGTTATCCGGTTCACCGGGTCGCCCGATGCGGGGGCATCGTTGCTGCCGGGTCTGCTGCAACGCTTTGCCGAGGCGCGCGGACTGCTGTTCGAGCCGCAGGAGGCGCCGGGTTTTGCCGCTGTGATCCGCGATCCGAAAACCGACAAAGTCTTGGCAGAGCTGAGCTTTACGGCGCTTGGGCCGGACGAGGCCAGCGCTGCGCTGGGTGAAGGGCGGGCGGACCTGGCTATCGGATCGCGGCCGGAAAAGCCGTTCGGATCACGGGCGCTGGCCTATGATGCGCTGGTGCCGGTGGTCGCGGCGGACAATCCGACGCCCGAGATGTCGACCACCGATCTGGCGCGCGTGCTGTCGGGCGAGGTCGACAACTGGGTCGAAGTGGGCGGGCCGGACATGCCGATCGTGCTGCACGCGCTGGCGCCCGACACCGATCTGCAGCGCGCCCTGACCGACCGCTTGGGCCTGCCGATCGTCGCGGATGAGGCGCACCCGGATCTCGCGACGCTGGCCGAGGCGGTCGCGAAAGACCCTTGGGCGCTGGCGATCACCGGCCGCGCCGAGGTGGGCCGCGCGCGCATCCTCACGCTGACAGACAGTTGCGGGTTTCCGCTGTTGCCGACGCCGCTTGCGGTGAAGGCAGAGGATTATCCGCTGTCGTTGCCGATTTTTCTGCTGACGCCACCGCGCCGGTTGCCGCTGATGGCGCGCGAGTTTCTTGAGTTCCTTGCCACGCCCGAAGCGCAAGCGGCTGTTGCAGCGGCGGGCTACGTGGACCGGTCAACCTCGCGGCAGGCGATGACGGCGGATGGGCTGCGGCTGATCAACGCGATTCAGGGGGCAGGCGACGATATCACACTGGCCGATCTGAAACGGCTGGTGGGGCTGATGGACGGGGCGGACCGGCTGTCGCTGACCTTTCGGTTCGAGGATGGGTCATCGACACTGGACGCGCAGTCGCAGACGAACCTCAGCGATCTGGCGCAACTGATCGCCTCGGGGCAGTTTCGCAACGAGGAGATGGTACTGGCGGGGTTTTCCGATGGCTCCGGTGCCGCCGAGGCCAATCTGGCGCTGTCGGTGGAGCGGGCGGCACGGGTGGCGCAGGAACTGGCGGTGGTGGCGCCCGACCTTGGCGCCGATGCCCTGCCGCGCGTGGAAGGCTTTGGCGAAGCGCTTCCGATGGCTTGCGACGAAACGGCGGCGGGGCGGCATCTGAACCGGCGGGTGGAAGTGTGGCTCGTGCCGCGCTTTACAGATACCCCTGCGAGCGGAAACTAAGCTCGCGCGATTTGCCGATGATGAGGTGGTCGTGCAGCGTCAGGCCAAGGGCGTGACATGCGTCGACGATCTGGTTCGTCATCGAAAGGTCGGCGTCGGAGGGGGTGGGGTCACCGGAGGGGTGGTTGTGCACAAGGATCAGCGCCGAGGCGTTGAGTTCCAGCGCGCGTTTCACCACCTCGCGCGGGTAGACGGGGACGTGGTCGACGGTGCCGCGCGCCTGTTCTTCATCGGCGATCAGCACATTCTTTCGGTCAAGGAACAGGATACGGAACTGTTCGGTTTCGCGGTGCGCCATCGTGGTGTGGCAATAATCCAGCAGCGCATCCCATGACGACAGGAGCGGCTGGTGCAGCACGCGGGCGCGCATCAGGCGCTGCGACGCGGCTTCGACCAGCTTCAGTTCCAGCACCACCGCGTCACCCACGCCCTTCACCATCATCAGACGGGCAGGTGCGGCAGACACCACGCGGTTGAAATCGCCAAACGTGTCCAGCAGCAGCCGGGCGAGCGGCTTTACATCCTGTCTGGGAATGGCGCGGAACAGGACCAGTTCAAGCAGTTCATAGTCAGGCATTGCCTGTGCGCCACCTTCGATGAAGCGGTCGCGCAGACGTTTGCGATGATCTGCGATGTAGGAAGGCAGGCGGTCGGGAACCGCAGTTAACACCGCCTCATCCTCCGCCCGGTCGGGCGTGAACAATGGGAAGGGCGGTTCTTGAAGGGCGCGCGACATAGGCTGAGTGTCGCGCGCCTTGGTGAAGAAAGCGTAAACGTCTTAGTTCTTCATGCCGTCCCAGAAACCCTTGACCTTGGAAAAGAACGACGAGCCTTCGGGGTTGTTTTCTTCGGACAGCTTTTCGAACTCACGCAGCAGTTCGCGCTGGCGCGAGGTCAGGTTGACCGGGGTTTCCACGGCAAGTTCGATCACCATGTCGCCGGTTCCGGCGCCGCGCAGGGCGGGCATCCCCTTGCCGCGCAGGCGCATCTGCTTGCCGGTCTGAGCACCGGCAGGCACCTTCACGCGGGCCTTGCCACCGTCGATGGTGGGCACCTCGACCTCACCGCCAAGGGCGGCGGAGGGCATCGAGATCGGCACGCGGCAGAACAGATGCACGCCGTCGCGCTGGAAGATCGCGTGATCCTTCACTTCGATGAAGATGTAGAGATCGCCGTTCGGGCCGCCGCGCAGGCCCGCCTCGCCTTCACCGGCAAGACGGATGCGGGTGCCGGTCTCCACCCCTTGCGGGATGTTCACCGAGAGCGAGCGTTCCCGTTCGGTACGGCCCTGACCGCCGCAGGTGCGGCAGGGGTTCTTGATGATCTGGCCCATGCCGTTGCACTGCGGGCAGGTGCGTTCGACGGTGAAGAAGCCCTGCTGCGCGCGGACCTTGCCCATGCCCGAACAGGTCGGGCAGGTGACAGGCTCGGCGCCACCTTCGGCCCCTGATCCGTGGCACACGTCGCACTGCACCGAGGTGGGCACGACGATGGTTTTCTGAACGCCGGCAAAGGCTTCTTCAAGGCTGACACGCAGGTTGTAGCGCAGGTCCGAGCCGCGCTGGGCGCGCGAACGGCCGCCGCCGCCGCCGCCCCCGCGGCCGCCCATGAAATCGCCGAACAGATCCTCGAACACGTCCGAGAAGGCGCTGGCGAAATCGCCCTGGCCATAGGCTGCGTTGGGCCGGGGACCGCCGCCCATGCCACCTTCAAAGGCTGCATGGCCATAGCGGTCGTAGGCGGCCTTGCGGTCGGGATCCTTCAGAACGTCGTAGGCCTCGTTGATCTCTTTGAACTGAGCTTCGGCCTGTGGATTGTCGGAGTTGCGGTCGGGGTGAAGTTCCTTGGCCTTCTTGCGATAGGCCTTCTTCAGTTCCTCTGCCGAGGACCCCTTGGCGACGCCGAGCACTTCGTAAAAATCGCGTTTTGCCACGGCAAAACCCCCTGCTCAGAACCGGGAGGGGCGGCCTGTTGCCAGACCGCCCCGTTTCGGTTCATGCGGCGTCACTTCCGCTTGTTGCTGCCCAGATCCTCGAAGTCGGCGTCGACGATGTCATCGTCATCCACCGGGCGCGGCTCATCGTCGCCACCGCTGCCGCCTTCGGTCTGGTTGGCCTTGTAGATGGCCTCGCCCAGCTTCATTGCGGCTTCGGTCAGGTTCTGGATGGCCGAGCGGATCTTGCCGGAATCCTCGCCCTTGAGGGCTTCTTCAAGGGGCGACATGGCGAATTCGATGGCCTCGACGGTCGACGGATCGACCTTGTCGGAGTGGTCGGCCAGCGACTTCTTGGTGGAATGCAGCAGGCTTTCGCCCTGATTGCGGGTTTCCACCAGTTCGCGACGTTCCTTGTCAGCCTCGGCGTTCGCCTCGGCGTCGCGGACCATCTTTTCGATCTCTTCGTCCGACAGACCGCCGGAGGCCTGGATCGTGATCGCCTGCTCCTTGTTGGTGCCCTTGTCCTTGGCTTTCACCGACACGATGCCGTTGGCGTCGATGTCGAAGGTCACCTCGATCTGCGGCACGCCACGCGGGGCGGGCGGGATCTGTTCAAGGTTGAACTGGCCGAGCATCTTGTTGTCGGCCGCCATTTCACGTTCGCCCTGGAAGACCCGGATCGTCACCGCGTTCTGGTTGTCTTCGGCGGTGGAGAACACCTGGGATTTCTTGGTCGGGATCGTGGTGTTGCGGTCGATCAGGCGGGTGAACACGCCACCGAGGGTTTCGATGCCCAGCGAAAGCGGGGTCACGTCGAGAAGGACCACGTCCTTCACGTCACCTTGCAGCACGCCGGCCTGAATGGCGGCGCCGAGGGCCACGACTTCGTCAGGGTTCACGCCCTTGTGGGGTTCCTTGCCGAAGAACTTGGTCACTTCTTCCACGACGCGTGGCATCCGGGTCATGCCGCCGACCAGAACCACCTCGTCAATGTCTTCCTTGCTGACGCCGGCGTCTTTCAACGCGGCCATGCAGGGCTTGATCGACTTCTTGATCAGGTCTTCGACAAGGTTTTCCAGCTTTGCCCGGGTGAGCTTCATCACCATGTGCAGAGGCTGGCCGGTGTTGCGGTCCATCGAGATGAACGGCTGGTTGATTTCGGTCTGGCTGGCCGAGGACAGTTCGATCTTGGCCTTTTCCGCCGCTTCCTTCAGGCGCTGGAGCGCCATCTTGTCGTTCGACAGATCGACGCCGTGTTCCTTTTTGAACTCGTCAGCGAGGTAGTTCACGATGCGCATGTCGAAGTCTTCACCGCCGAGGAACGTGTCGCCGTTGGTGGATTTGACTTCGAAGAGGCCGTCGTCGATTTCGAGGATCGTGATGTCGAAGGTACCGCCGCCGAGGTCATAGACCGCGATCGTCTTGGTTTCCTTCTTGTCGAGGCCGTAGGCCAGCGCGGCCGCCGTCGGCTCGTTGATGATGCGCAGCACTTCGAGGCCGGCGATCTTGCCCGCGTCCTTGGTCGCCTGACGCTGGGCGTCGTTGAAGTAGGCGGGGACGGTGATCACGGCCTGGGTGACGGTTTCACCAAGGTAGGATTCGGCGGTTTCCTTCATCTTTTGCAGGATGAAAGCGGACACCTGGCTGGGCGAATACTTCTCGCCCCGGGCTTCGACCCAAGCGTCGCCGTTGCCGCCGTTGACGATCTTGTACGGCATGTTCTTTTGATCCTTGAGGATCACCGGATCGTCGAAGCGGCGCCCGATCAGGCGCTTGACGGCAAAGATGGTGTTGGAGGCGTTGGTGACGGCCTGCCGCTTGGCGGCCTGCCCCACGAGACGCTCAGAGTCGGTGAAACCGACGATCGAGGGGGTCGTGCGCGCGCCTTCGGAGTTTTCGATCACGCGCGGTTGCGCGCCGTCCATGATGGCGACGCAGGAGTTGGTGGTTCCGAGGTCAATACCGATGACTTTGGCCATGTTCGTATCCCTTTTCTTCAGGCGATGTTCCGGACGGGGACCCTTGGTCTTCGGCATCCCGGCCCGGTGATTGAACCGACGGGCATCTGCGCCCGTCATCGTGCCCGGCGTATATAGGCAGGCACGTTTCGCGCTGCAACGGTTGCTTCAACGGAACACGTGCGATTTTCCGCACGACCGCGCCGCCGCCACCACGCACCACAAGATTGACCAGCAGAATCAACGCCCCTTGTTCCAGCTGGCAGAGGCGTGCTGGCGGGTAAAGAATTCAGCCATCAGGCCGATCATCATGCAGGTCAGTGCGAAATAGATCGGGTATTCGATCGACGTGTAGCGCGGACCGTAGTTCAGGAATATGAAGCCGCGCCCTTGGTCGATGGTGTGGAACAGCGGGTTCCAGTCAAACATCGAACGGACCGAGGCGGGAGTTGCATTGGCGACCAGCATCTTGCCCGAAGCGATCATGTTGGCGCGCTGGTAAAGCGAGGTCAGGATGCCCACCCCCTCGGGCTGCCAGGGTTTGGCCGACAGGAACACCATGCCGATGCCGATCCCGGCGAACCATGACAGAAGGTGCATCCCCAGCACCCCCACCGGATCGTCGATGGTGATCGGCGTGAAGGCGGTGTGGTAGAAAAACAGGATCACGCCAGCGGCAAGCGTCTGCTGGTACAGCGCCGAAAGTGCCGCCGCCGCGATCGAGATGATCGGGTTCATCGGGCTGTGCATCATCATCGGCGAGGTCGGGCCATCTGCCGAGGCGACTGCGCCGATTGTCTTTACATGCGTCATGAACATGAACACGCCGGACATGACATACAGCAGGAAATCCCCGCGTATCGCGATTCTGCGCACGCCAAGAATGTGGAACAGCGCGAACATGACCAGCACCATCAGCAGCGACTGGAAGATCGACAGCGCAAGCCCAAGCATGGCATTGCCGTTGGTCTTGCGCAGGTTGCGGATGGCGACATGGAAAACAAGTTCCAGTATCTGGAATCCGGACCGAAGCCGGGACTTCCGCTGGACCTGTGATCGGAACATCTGCGATTCCCTTTGGTGCCGGGTCTGAATACGCCGGCAAATCTTGCCGTTCCGTTACAGCCGCAGGATAAGGGCGGACAACGCACAATACAACGACCGCTGGTGAAGCGGCAGGAGAGGCGATGGATTTTGCACAACTTGTTCCGGTGATGCGCCGGCTGGCGCTGGAAGCGGGCGACCGGATCATGGAGGTCTACAACGGCCCTGATTTCGAGGTGAAGTCAAAGGGCGATGCCAGCCCGGTAACCGAAGCCGACGAAGCCGCCGATGCGCTGATCTCGGCCGGCCTGCGGGCGGCGTTTCCAACCGTGCCGCTGATCACCGAAGAGCAAGCCGACAGCCATGCGTTACAAGCGCAGACATTCCTGATCGTCGATCCCCTGGACGGGACCAAGGAATTCGTCCAGCGGCGAGGCGATTTCACCGTGAACATCGCCTATGTCGAGGCCGGCGTGCCGCTGCGCGGTGTCGTCTATGCCCCGGCGCAGGGACGGCTATTCTATACCCTTGCCGATGGCCGTTCGGTCGAGGAAACCGGACCGCTTGCAAAGGCAGAGGCCGGACCCTGCCGTGTGATCGGTGTCGCAAGCCCTGATAACGCCGCTTTGCGGGTGGTGGCGTCGAAGTCGCACCGCGACGCCGCGACCGATGCCTATATCGGAAAGTATGCCGTAGCCGACATGAAAAGCGCGGGCAGCAGCCTGAAGTTCTGCCTTGTGGCGACCGGCGAGGCGGATCTTTACCCGCGTCTTGGGCGCACGATGGAATGGGATACAGCGGCGGGCGATGCCGTTTTGCGGGGCGCCGGGGGGCAGGTGGTGCGCTTTGACGGTCACGCACCGCTTGGCTATGGCAAGCCCGGCTGGGACAACCCGTTTTTCATCGCCTATGCGCCGGGCGTGGAGTTGAAGGCATGAGCGTCCTGATTGCTATCCCTGCGCGCTATGCAAGCACCCGATATCCCGGCAAGCCACTGGTTACATTGCGCGGCCCGGACGGGGAAAAGACCCTGATCCGCCGTAGCTGGGAGGCCGCGAAATCGGTGCAGGGCGTGGACCGGGTGGTTGTCGCAACCGATGACGCCCGGATCGCCGACCACGCCGCCAGCTTTGGGGCCGAGATCGTCATGACCTCGTCGGACTGCCAGAATGGCACTGAACGGTGTTGCGAGGTGGCGGCGAAGTTGCCGGGGTACGAGATTGTCGTGAACCTGCAGGGCGATGCGCCGCTGACCCCGGCGTGGTTCGTCGAGGATCTGGTCAAGGGGTTGCGGATCTCGTCGGAGGCTGACGTGGCGACGCCCGTGCTGCGCTGCGACGGGCGGGCGCTGAACGGTTTTCTGGCGGATCGGCGCGCCGGGCGCGTGGGGGGCACGACTGCGGTGTTTGGTGCTGGCGGACGGGCGCTCTATTTCTCCAAGGAAGTGATTCCCTTCACCGGCAAGACCTTTGCCGATGACGACCCGACCCCGGTGTTCCACCATGTCGGCGTCTATGCCTATCGGCCAAGGGCGCTGCGGGCCTATGCAGGCTGGCCGATCGGGCCGCTTGAAACGCTGGAAGGGCTGGAACAGCTCCGATTCCTTGAACAGGGACGCCAGGTGCTGTGCGTGGAGGTTGCCGCGCGAGGGCGGCAGTTCTGGGAGCTGAACAACCCTTCGGATGTGGCGATCATCGAGGCGATGCTTGCGCAAGACGGGGAATGAGAGCCGTTTTTGTAATTTTCCCACTGCAAGATTGCCCGGAAATATGCAAGCATAACCCAATTAGACGTTAAGATGCCTGCTTGTAGACAGAATCGTTTGTCATGTTGGCCAGGACCAAGAAACTGGCTCCGAGAAGAATAAAGAGTGAAGTGATGAAACCAAGGAAAGTGACGAAAGCCGTGTTCCCCGTGGCGGGGCTCGGAACGCGATTTCTGCCAGCGACCAAGTCGATCCCGAAAGAGATCATGACGCTGGTGGACAGGCCGCTTATTCAATACGCGATCGACGAGGCGCGTGCGGCGGGGATCAAGGAATTCATTTTCGTGACGTCGCGCGGGAAGTCCGCGCTTGAGGATTATTTCGACCACGCGCCGGAACTGGAAAGCGCGCTGCGGAAATCGGGCAAGGACGACCTGTTGGAAATCCTGAAGGACACCAACATGGACAGCGGCGCCATCGCATATGTCCGTCAGAACCGCGCGATGGGCCTTGGCCATGCGGTGTGGTGCGCGCGGCGGCTGATCGGGAACGAACCGTTCGCGGTGTTGCTGCCCGACGACGTGATCGCGGCCGAACGTCCCTGCCTGCTGCAAATGGTCGAAGCCTATGAACAAACCGGCGGCTGCATGGTCGCGGCGATGGAAGTGTCGCCCGAAAAGATCTCGTCCTACGGTGTGCTTGACGTCGGGTCGGAGGGCGGCAACGTCATGAAGGTCAAGGGCATGGTCGAAAAGCCCAAGGCCAAGGACGCGCCGTCGAATCTGGCGGTGATCGGGCGCTATATCCTGACGCCGAAGGTGCTGACCAACCTGAACCGCATGAAGCAGGGCGCGGGAGGTGAGATCCAGTTGACCGACGCGATTGCCGAGGAAACCAAGACCAAGGCCGGCGTCTTTGCCATGCGTTTCCGCGGGCAGCGCTATGACTGCGGCTCGAAGATCGGGTTCTTGCAGGCAACCGTGGCTTTCGGCCTTGCACGCCCCGATCTGTGCAACGAATTCGCAAGCTATCTGCACGAAGTGATGGCGATGCAGAAAGCCGCACAGTGAGCCGTGACACGACCGGAGACCGGTAGCAGTCAGGCCGCACAGGCTTGGCGCATCGGAGAAATGCCCGAAGAAAGGGTATCGCCGGTATCGCTGTGGCAGGCCTACAAGCTGCGCTTGCGGCGCCGGCGGCTGTTGCTCCGCGCCGTGATGAAGCGAAACCAGCTTTCGGTCGTTGCGGACCGGACCAAGGCGATCCGGCAGGGTGACATCCTGTGTTTCTTGACGATGCGGGACGAAGCCCACCGCCTGCCGGCTTTTCTGGCCCATTACCGCAAACTGGGCGTGGCGCATTTTCTGATCATCGACAATGACAGCAGCGACGGCGGTGCAGACCTGCTGGCCGATGAGCCGGATGTGTCGCTGTGGCATACGACGGCAAGCTACAAGGCCTCGCGGTTCGGGGTGGACTGGCTGACCTGGCTTCAGATGCGCCATGCCGATGGGCATTGGACGCTGACGGTGGATTCGGACGAGATCCTGATCTATCCGCATTGGGAGACCCGCCCGCTGGCGGCGCTGGCCCAGTGGCTGGACACGCAAGGACGCGAGTCATTCGGGGCGATCACCAT
The DNA here is from genome assembly GCF_050632395.1 of Tabrizicola sp. BL-A-41-H6. Lineage (GTDB taxonomy): Bacteria > Pseudomonadota > Alphaproteobacteria > Rhodobacterales > Rhodobacteraceae > JAUYQR01. The sequence continues at coordinate 221,246 of NZ_CP192600.1, read as the reverse complement.
CGACATGTATCCCGAAGGATCGGTCGCCGCCACCGAAGCGCCGCCCGGTGACTGGCCGTTCACCGACCTGTGCTGGTTCGATGCGGGAAATTACAGCGTTCAGGTGCAGCCGAAACTGCGCAACCTGTGGATTCAGGGCGGCCCCCGTGCGCGCGCCTTTTTCGCCGACACGCCGCGCAAGGCACCGACCCTGAACAAGACGCCGCTGGTGCGCTGGAACTGGCGGTATGTCTACACCAACTCCACCCACGCGCTGCTGCCCCGGCGGCTGAACGAGGTTTACGACACTGGTGGTGGCGAGATGACCTCGGGTGTGCTGTTGCACAGCAAGTTCCTGCCCTCGATCATCGAACGGGCCGAAGTCGAGAAGATGCGCAAGGAGCATTTTGCCGATGCCGCACAATACGAGGCCTACTACGACTGCCTGATCGCCAACCCGGTGCTGCACTGTGAAACCTCCACCCGCTTTGCGGGCTGGCGCCAGATGGTGGCACTGGGGCTGATGTCGATGGGTGGCTGGCTGTGACAAACGCTGTTTTAGCGGTAAGCCGGCTGAAAACCGCATTATCTGGTGAGTCGCATTGTTTACAAAGCGAGAACAGCCTTCTAGGATTCGTCCAACGTCATTTACCGGGCGTCTGTCTAGAGACACCTTGGGGCTTGTTCGGCCGTGATTCGCGAAAGCAATCGTCAACATATTGGCAGTAAGGTCTGCGTTGGCGGGCGAAGCATCGGTGAACCGAAATGAGCATAATCGAAGCCTATGGAATGCGGTTGCGACGGCGGCGCCTGCTAGCGCGTGCGTTCCTGAAGCGTCGTCAGCTTGCCACTGTGGCAGACCGAACAAACCGGATGGGTTCCGCGCCGATCCTGCTGTTTTCGACGGTGCGCAACGAACGGGTCCGGTTGCCGTTCTTTCTTGAGTATTACCGCAAGCTTGGGGTCGAGCATTTCCTGTTCGTCGACAACGGGTCTGACGATGGCAGCGGCGATTATCTGGCCGCACAAAGCGATGTGTCGCTTTGGGCAACCTCTGCCGGATACAGGCAATCCCGCCACGGGATGGACTGGATCATGCACCTGCTGCGCCGTTACGGCACCGGCAACTGGTGCCTGACGGTCGATGTCGACGAATTTCTGGTCTACCCGTTTTCTGAAACGCGGCCCCTGCGTGCGCTGACCGATTGGCTGGACGCATCGCGGTGCCGGACGTTTTCGTCGATGATGCTGGACATGTATCCCAAGGGCGGCATGCAGGAGCACCCTTACCGCGAGGGTCAGAATCCGTTCGAGATTGCGCAGTTCTTCGACAGCGGAAATTACACGATCACGCGGAACTGGAAGTATCGCAACCTGTGGATCCAAGGGGGGCCGCGCGCCCGGATGTTCTTTGGCGAAACGCCCGAGATCGCCCCGGCGATGAACAAGATCCCGCTGGTGAAATGGGAAGCCGGCTTCGCCTATGTCAGCTCTACCCACATGATGCTGCCGCGCGGGCTTAACCTTGTTTATGACGAGGGTGGCGGCGAAAAGCCCTCGGGCTGCCTTTTGCACGCAAAGTTCCTGAATACCTTCGACGAAAAGGCGCAAGAAGAGGCAACGCGTCGCCAACATTATGCCAATGGCGCCGAATATGCAGCATATCGTGATTCTACCGCAAAGGATCACGATATGTGGTGCAATTGGAGCGAAAAGTATGTCAACTGGCGCCAGTTGGAGATACTTGGGCTGATGTCGAAGGGAAACTGGGCGTGACGCTTGGCTTTGTGATGTTGTGCCACACCGCGCTGGACCGCGCGGGGCAGGTCGCACGGCATTGGGCTGTTTCGGGCAGCCCCGTAGTTATCCATGTTGACCGGCGCGTGGCCGAAGACGAGGTTGGCAAGCTTCGGGCATCGCTGGCTGATCTGGACAACATCCGGTTCTCGCGGCGGTTCACCTGCGACTGGGGCACCTGGGGCATCGTGCAGGCGACGCAGGCGGCCTCGACCCTGATGCTGGCAGAATTTCCGCAGGTTCGGCATGTCTACCTTGCCTCCGGTTCGTGCCTGCCGCTGCGCCCGGCCGAAGATCTGCGTGCGTTTCTGGATGCGCGGCCGCGGACGGATTTCATCGAAAGCGTTACCACGGCGGATGTCGGCTGGACGGTCGGTGGTCTGGACGAGGAACGCTTCACGCTGCGGTTTCCGTTTTCCTGGCGCAACCAGCGCGGCCTTTTCGATCGCTACGTCCGGCTGCAGCGCGGGCTTGGCATCCGCCGCAAGATCCCCGCGGAGATCGTGCCCCACATGGGCAGCCAGTGGTGGTGCCTGACGCGGCAAACGCTGTCGGCCATTCTGGAAGCGCCGGATCGAAAGCGGATAGACCGCTATTTCCGCCGTGTCTGGATACCCGACGAAAGCTATTTCCAGACGCTGGTGCGCCGCTGTTCTACACAGGTGGAAAGCCGGTCGCTGACGCTTTCCAAGTTTGATTTCCAGGGTCGGCCGCACATCTTCTACGACGATCACCTGCAGCTTCTGCGCCGGTCGGATTCCTTTGTCGCGCGCAAGATCTGGCCGCAGGCGGACCGGCTTTACGCCACGTTTCTGGCCCCCGCGCAGCCAAGTGAACTGCGCCCCGACCCGAACCATAGCAAGATCGACCGTCTGTTCGCCCGAGCGATGGAGCGGCGGACCAAGGGCCGCGCCGGGCTTTACATGCAAAGCCGGTTTCCGACCGACCGAAAGGGCGGCAACCGCTGCGCCGCGCCCTACTCGGTGTTTCAGGGCTTTTCCGAACTGTTCGAAGATTTTGACCGCTGGGTTGCAAGGTCGCTGGAGTGTCGCGCGCACGGCCACCTTTTCGCGCCCGACGGGGCCCAGTTTCACGGCGGCGAAGCTGTGTTCAAGGGCGCGCTGTCGGCCAGTGCCACCTTGCGCGACTACAACCCGCGCAGCTTTCTGACCAACATGATCTGGAACACGCGGGGCGAACGGCAGGCCTTCCTGTTCGGACCGGGCGACACGCAGGAAATTACCAGTTTCCTCGCCAACGACCCGAACGCGCACATCTCGCTGATCACGGGCGCCTTCGCGGTGCCGCTGTTCCACTCGAACCGCAATTTCAGCGAAATCCGCGCCGAGGCCGCCCGCCTGCAACGGATCGAGTCAGAGTTTCTGGCCCTGCTGAACAGCAGCGACACGAAGGCGCGGGTGAACATCTGGTCGCTGGCCCAGTTTGTCGACAACCCGATGGAAGCACTGCAGACCATCATCGACGACAGCAACCCGCGCCCGGCTCATCGTCTGACCGAGGTGCCGCGGATGGTTGACCTGACCGGGTTTGGCCAGTTTCTGCAAAACTTGCGCAATCAGGGTATGCAGCCGGTGCTAATGGGCGATTTCCCGATTCATTCCGCCCCGCCGGTGACGCGCGGCCGCATCAAGCCCTATGCGGTAAAATGAGGCGGACGGATGCCGCGGTTTGAAAGTTTCGTGCTGTTTGCTGGGATGCGGACGGGGTCGAACTTTCTGGAAGCCAACCTGAATTGCCTTCCTGGCGTGACCAGCTACGGCGAGGCGTTCAATCCCGGGTTCATCGGAAAGAAGGATCAGACCGCTCTTCTGGGCGTGTCACTGGAGGCGCGCGATGCGGATCCGGACCTGCTTTTGCAGCAGATGCGCTACCAGACCGACGGGCTGTTCGGGTTTCGCTTCTTTCACGACCACGACCCGCGGGTGTTGCAGGCGGTTCTGGCCGCCCCTGCCTGTGCCAAGATCATCCTGACCCGCAATCCGGTGGAAAGTTACGTCAGCCTGAAAATCGCGCGGGCAACAGGCCAATGGAAGCTGACCGACGCGAAACGCCTGAAGACGGCGACGGTTACTTTCGACGCGGCGGAGTTCGAGGCGCATCTGACCGCCCTGCAATCTTTTTATCTGCGGCTGGCACAGGCCTTGCAGACCACCGGGCAGACCGCGTTCTACCTTGATTACGAGGATCTGACCGATCTGGCGGTGCTGAACGGGCTGGCGGAGTTTCTGGGCGTCACTGCGCGGCTGGAAGCGATCGACGACACGCTGAAGAAACAAAATCCGCAGGATCTGGATACAAAGGTAGCCAATCCCGACGAGATGCACGAGGCGCTGGCGCGGCTGGACCGGTTCAATCTGGCGCGCACCCCGAACTTCGAGCCGCGACGGACTGCGGGGGTTCCGGCGGTGCTGGCAGCGGCAGGCGCGCCGCTGTTGTTCTTTCCGGTGCGGTCGGGCCCTGAAGGCACGCTGCGAGACTGGCTTTCCGCGCTGGGCGAGGGCGGGCTGGTTGACGGGTTCGGGCACAAGACGCTGCGCCAGTGGAAGCGGGCAAACCCTGGCCATCGCAGTTTTACGGTGGTTCGGCACCCGCTGCTGAGGGCTTACGGTGTCTTTCGTGGGTTGATCCTGCCCGGCAAGCTGGCCGAACAGCGGCGACAACTGGTGCGCCACTACAAGGCCGCTCTGCCCGAACCGGGGTCGGAGTTCGCGGACCTTGAGGCCGAGCGCGCAGCCTTTCTGGTGTTCCTGCATTTCGCAAGGTTAAGCGCAGCAGGCCAGACCGGGGCGCGCGTCGATGCGAACCTGGCCAGCCAGACTGCCCTTTTGCAGGGGTTCGCCGGGTTTCATCCGATTGACCTGGTGATCCGAGAGGATCGTCTGTCGGCAGGGCTGGAGTATCTTGCGGCCGAGGTCGGCATTGCCGCGCCAGCGGTTGCGGTGGACAGTGCCTATCGTGACCAACTTGCCCGGATCATCGACCCTTTGCTGGAGAAGGCGGCGGCAAATGCCTATCCGCGCGACTACGCGGGCTTTGGCTTTGGTGCGTTTTCGCCCTGATCTCAAGCGGCCTGCGGCGCGCGGCTTTCGGTCAGGATGGCATGCAGCTTGCCGGGATCGGTATTGGCGCGCAGTTTTGCGACGATCGACTGGTCTCGCATCGTGCGCGACACAAGAGCCAGCGCCTTGAGGTGATCGACACCCGAATCCTTCGGCGCGAACAGCCCGAACACCAGATCGACGGGCTGGCGGTCGACGCTGTCATAATCCAGCGGCTTTTCCAGCCGGATGAACACGCCGACGATCTTCGACAGATCCTCGAGTCGGGCATGAGGCAGGGCAATGCCGTGGCCCACGCCGGTTGGGCCAAGACTTTCGCGTTCCTGCAGACCGTCGATTGCGACGGCAGCGCTAAGCCCGTAGGCCTGCGAGGCGATTTCGCCCAGTTCCTGGAACAACCGCTTTTTTGACGTGAGTTGCCCGACAATCCTAACGGCGCCCGGCATCAGTAGCTTGGATAGTTCCATGAGTGGTCGATGATCCCGCGCCGTCGGAAGCGCCTGTTACCTGCTGTTGCGGGGGTCGATCCAGCCGATGTTCCCGTCATCCCGACGGTACACGACGTTCACGCCTCCATGGCCTTCGTTCCGGAATACAAGCATTCGCTGCCCGGCAAGTTCCAGCTGCATCACGGCTTCGCCGACGGTGATCGAAGGTATCTTCGTTTCCATCTCGGCGATCACGATGGGCTGGAGCGTATCGGGCTCTGCGTCCTCTGCGTCCTCGGATCCGGCGAGGATATACGTGGCGCTTTCGCTGAATTCAACCGGTGCCGTGCGATGGTTGTGATGGTTGCGGATACGCCGCTTGTAGCGACGCAACTGCTTGTCCAGCTTTTCGCGGCAGGATTCGAAGGCCGCGTAGATCTCGGGCGCATGACCCTTGGCTTGTGCGGTCAGTCCGGTGGACAGGTGAATCGTCGTCTCACAGACATGTTCATGCGCCGAGCGGGAGAACACGACAATGCACTCAGTCGGACGCTGGGCATATTTTTCAATGACTTCACCGATTTCGGCCTTCACGTGGGTCTGGAGAGCCTCGCCGATGTCGATCTGTTTCCCGCTGATCTGGTAGCGCATGGTTTCTCCTTTTCTCATGCCGCCCGTAGCGCTGCCATTCCTGGCAAGACGCACGGACCTTTCGGGGATGGATCGAGGGAACGTTGCGTCACGCGGCTTTTGCCGAACGGGGGAACCGCTGCACAGGGAAACCGGGTGAGGGCTACGGACGCACGCATCAAGGGTATTTGGCGACAGGCCGGGGCGCGTTGTCAACCGAGTCGATTCCAACGGGCGCAAAGCCGATCAAATGATACGAAAATTCTCGCCCAGATAGACGCGGCGGACGGTTTCATCCCGAACAACTTCGTCCGTCGTGCCGGACATCAGCACCTTGCCGTCATGCAGGATGTAGGCGCGGTCGACGATGTCGAGCGTTTCGCGGACGTTGTGATCGGTGATCAGCACACCGATGCCGCGCGATTTCAGATCATGCACCAGATGGCGGATTTCGCCGACCGCGATCGGATCGACGCCGGCGAAGGGTTCGTCCAGCAGCAGATACTTGGGGTCAGCGGCAAGGCAGCGCGCAATTTCCACCCGGCGGCGTTCACCGCCGGACAGCGCCAGCGCGGGCGTGCGGCGCAGGTGGGTGATCGAAAATTCGCTCAGTAGTTCTTCAAGCCGTTCGCGCCGCTTGTGGTGGTCTGGCACGGCGATTTCCAGAACGGCAAGAATGTTGTCCTCGACATTGAGGCCGCGGAAGATCGACACTTCCTGCGGCAGGTAGCCGATGCCCATGCGCGCACGCCGATACATCGGCAGCATGGTGACATCCCGCCCGTCGATCAGCACCTGACCCCCTTCGGGAGTGATGAGACCCGCGATGGCGTAAAAGCAGGTGGTCTTGCCCGAGCCGTTGGGGCCAAGCAGGGCAACGACTTCACCCCGCCGCAGGTCCATCGACACGTCGCGGATCACCGGGCGCTTCTTGTAGCTTTTGCGCAAGCTGCGGATCTGGAGCCCGGCGCTGCCTTCGGTCACGGTCAGGTCAGGGCGGGGTGCCGACATCAGTTGCCACCCGGCACGAAGGTTGTGGAGACGCGCCCCTCCATCAGGCCGGTGCCAGCCTTGAGGTCGATCGTCAGCTTCTGCCCGGTCATGGCAGAGGCGCCTTGGGTCAACAGCACGTCGCCGGTCATCACGACCACGCCGGTGTTGATTGTATAGACCGCCTCTTTCGCCTCGGCGGCGTCGGCCAGATTGCTGATCGTGACGCCACCAGATGCCAGAAGCTGGTCGATGGCCTTGCCGTCTGCGGCGTATATCACCCGCACCTCGGCGGCGGTCAGGCGCATTTCACCCTGCCCGACCAGCACGTTGCCGGTAAAGACGGCGGTGCCATCGGCGTTGTTGACGGAAAGCTGGTCGGCCTGCACCTCGACCGGAAGGGTCGTGTCCTGCTTCAGGCCGCCGAAAGCGACGGTCGCGTTCTGCGCCATGGACTGCGAGCCTGCCGCACCAAGTGCGGCCGCCAGAACCAGTGCGCGAAAGGAAAATGCCATCTTCAATGCCTTCACGGAGAAGCCGAGCTGCCGGGCAGGTATACCAGCTTCACCGCGCCGTTGAAAACCAGAACGTAGGTGCCGGCGGCTTTGTCGGCCTGGCGCAGCGAAAAGTGGTCTGCGGTGATCTTGCCGGCTGGGCCGGTTGCGGTGACCGGGCCGGTGCTTTCCAGCGCCGAACGGTCGAGGTTGGCCGAAACGCCGTCAGTGACGATGCGGTAGCCGGCAGAGGTCGTCGCCACGACCCCGCCCGTAAGATGCAGCTTGCGCTCGGGATCGTCGATCACCGCGCTGGCGGCGACAACTTCGGTTCGCGCACCATCGGGTGTGTCGAGCGCAAGGGTCATTCCCGTGGCCACCGCGCTGGTCGTGGCGGTGGCTGGCCGCGCCTGATCGGCGGTCAGGGTCAGGGCGCTGCCGTCAGAGGTAAGCCCGGCATAGGTCGGTTCGGTCATCCGCGGCGTGCGGGCGCGGTCTTCGACATCGACCTCGGCATAGGGGATCGCGTCGTTCGGGTCGATCCGGTCGGCAAGCAGGAAGAGCGTCGCCAAGATGGCAAGCGCCGCCAGCGGCAGGGCAACCTTCAGCCACGCCACGACCCGCGAATGCGTGTCGGCGCGGGCCATCACGCCACGCCTGCCCTGAGGCAATCGTGGATATGGACGATTCCTGTCGCGGCCATGCCGTCCGGGTCGGTGACGAGCAGGCAGGTGATCTTGCGGTCGTTCATGGCCGCGAGCGCCTCGCCGGCAAGGGCGTCGGGGCCGATGGTCTTGGGCGAGGCGGTCATCACCTGACCTGCGGTCATCGACAAAAGCCCGTCCATGTGGCGGCGAAGGTCGCCGTCGGTGATGATGCCGACCAGCGCACCATCGTGGCCGGTGACGCCAACCACGCCAAAACCGCGACGGCTGATGACCAGCAGCGCATCGCGCATCGACGTTTCTGCCGACACCAAGGGCGGGTCGTCGTGCATCAGGTCACTGACCTTCAGAAGCCGCGCGCCAAGTTTGCCGCCGGGGTGGAACATGCGGAAATGTTCGGGCGTGAAGGCGCGGTGTTCCATCAGCGCAATCGCAAGCGCATCGCCCAGAGCAAGCGTCATCGTGGTGGAGGTGGTGGGCACGATCCCTGTTTCGCACGCCTCGGGCGCGTCGGGCAGCAGGATCGCCGCATCCGACTGCCGCAGCAACGTGGAACCGGGACGCCCGGCCACGCCGATCAGCGGAATGCCGAAGCGCTTGGCGTGGGCAAGGATGTCGGCCAGTTCCGGCGTCTCGCCCGAGTTCGACAGAACGATCAGCACATCACCGCGCGCCACCATGCCAAGATCGCCGTGGCTGGCCTCGGCCGGGTGAACGAAATGCGCAGGCGTGCCAGTGGAGGCGAAGGTAGCGGCGATCTTGCGGGCGATGTGGCCCGACTTGCCCATGCCCGACACGATCACCCGCCCGGTCGAGGCAATCAGAAGATCAACCGCCTGCGCGAAGCTGTCGCCCAAGCCATCGGCAAGGATGTCGAGCGCGTCAGCCTCGCGCCGGATGACGCGGCGGCCGGTGGCGAGGGTGTCAGTGGCTGAAGATGTCATTCAGGTCCCCCCAGCCGAGGAGGTCAAGCTCTGCCCGGGTCGGCAGGAAATCAAAGCAGCGCTGTGCCAGATCAAGCCGGTCTTCACGGATCAGCCGCGCTTCCAGTTCGCGTTTCAGCGCATGGAGGTAAAGCACGTCGGACGCGGCGTATTCCTTCTGCGCATCGGTCAGTACTTCTGCCCCCCAGTCGCTGGTTTGCTGCTGCTTGGAGACATCGACGCCGACCAGATCGGCAAGCAGGTATTTCAGCCCGTGCCGGTCGGTGAAGGTGCGCACCAGTTTGGAGGCGATCTTGGTGCACCAGACAGGTTGGGTAGTAACACCAAAGGCGCGTTTCAGCGCGGCAATGTCGAACCGTCCAAAGTGAAAAAGCTTCAGCCTTGCGGGGTCGATCAGCAGGCGTTCAAGGTTCGGCGCGCTGGTCTGGCCCTTTGCGATCTGTACCAGGTGGGCATCACCCGAACCGTCGGAAAGTTGCACCACGCAAAGCCGGTCGCGGCGCGGGTCAAGTCCCATCGTTTCGGTATCAATCGCAACCACCGGGCCAAGGACAAGACCATCGGGAAGGTCGGAGAGGTGAAGGTGAATGGCCACTGCGCAACTTTCCTGTGGGATACCCAGCCGGATTATCGGCCTGATCCCTTCGGGTCAACCACGCGGGACCGGATCGGCAGGAGTGGTGCTGGAATCAGCCCGCCAGACCCAACGCCGCCACGACCGCATCGGTGATGGCGGGACCCGACGGGCCGACGTCTACGGCGATGCCTTTGCCCGCATCCGGCGGCTCCAGCGCCGCAAACTGGCTGTCCAGAAGCGAGAGCGGCATGTAACGCCACTTGCCTTCGGCCATGCGCGCCGCGATCAGGTTCCGGTTCCCCGCCAGATGAACGAACGTGACCGGATGCTGCACGCCCGCCTGGATATGGTCGCGGTAAGCGCGCTTCTATGCCGAACACCCGACAATGATCGGCGCCCTTTCGCGCAATTCATCCGCCTCGGCCAGCGGTCTTCATCGGTAAGGGGGGTGCCGAGGCGCATCTTCTCGACGTTGGCAGCCGAGTGGAGCGTGTGACCATCGCGGTATTGCAGGCGAAGGCGTGCGGCGACGGCTTCGCAGACGCTGGATTTGCCGCAACCTGCGACGCCCATGATGACGATGCGCTGGGTCGTGGCCAAGCCGATCCTTCCCTTGGTGTTTCCGCTCGACACCGTGTCGCGGGTTTGTTCATGGTAGCCCTGACACCCCTGTCAAAGACGAGGCCCGCCTCCATGACCAAGCCGCATATCCTTCAGATCGGCAGCTACCCCGAGGGTGACCAGCGCGCTTTGGACGCGGCCTTCGACATGCGCCGGTATTTCGAGGCAGCCGACAAGGCGGCCTTTCGACCGGATGCCTGGGCGTGGAACTACGAAGCCGGTCAGTTGGCCTTGGCACGGCGGTCGGATTACTACGTCATCGCCCTGGCCGCGACACTGGAAACCCGTGCCAACCTGATGGCGCATTTCGTGGGCAGGCCGCTGTTGACGCCCGTATGACGACTTTCCCCGGCTAAAGGAGCGACGATGTTCTACGAAGCCCACGACCCGCGTTTTGAACGGTTCGTCATGTTCAACGCCCCGGTGAAACGGCTGGCCACCGGATTCGACTGGGCCGAGGGGCCGGTCTGGTTCGGCGATGCCAACTGCCTGTTGTTTTCCGACATACCGAACAACCGGATCATGCGCTGGTCGCCGGATGGCCTGAGCGTCTACCGGCAGCCGTCGAACTTTGCCAACGGCAACACCCGCGACCGCGAGGGACGGCTGATTTCCTGCCAGCACGGCACACGGTCGGTGACGCGGACCGAGTATGACGGCAGCGTCACGACCCTTGCCGACAGCTATCAGGGCAAGCGGCTGAATTCGCCCAACGACGTGGTGGTGAAGTCCGATGGCTCGATCTGGTTCACCGATCCGCATTACGGGATCATGACTGATTACGAGGGCTACAAGGCCGACGAGGAACTGCCGCGCCATGTCTACCGGATCGACCCGGATGGCAGCCTTGAGGCGGTGATCACCGACATGATGTGCCCCAACGGGCTGGCGTTCTCACCCGACGAGAACCGGCTTTACGTGGCCGACACCGGGCGGATGCATTCGGCCGATCCGCAGCACATCATGGTTTTCGACATGACCTCGGGCCGCCCGACCGATGGGCGCGTGTTCCATGTCATCAAACCGGGCTGCGCCGATGGCATCCGCTGCGACAGTGACGGCAACCTCTGGTCATCGGCAGGTGATGGGGTGCATTGCATCGCGCCGGACGGCACGCTTCTGGGCCGCATCCTGATACCCGAGGTCGTGTCGAACTTCTGTTTTGGCGGGCGCGCGAAGCACCAGCTTTTCATCACCGCCACCACATCGCTTTATTCCATCATCTTGAACCGCAGGGGCGTACAATGGCCGTGACAGCAGACATCGGCCTGATCGGCCTTGGCACCATGGGATCGGCGCTAGCGCTGAACATTGCAGAGAACGCAGGCCCGATTGCGGTCTGGAACCGGACCACGGCAACGACGCGGGCCTTTCATGCCGAGGCGGGCGCGCTGGCCGCGAACATCACCCCCTGCGAGACGCTTGAGGCGTTGGTCGCTGCGATCCGCCCGCCACGTGCAATCATCCTGATGGTGCCCGCCGGACAGCCGGTGGACGACCAGCTTGCAGCACTTGCCCCCTATCTTTCGGCGGATGATCTGGTGATTGACGCGGGTAACGCGAACTTTCACGACACCAACCGGCGCGCAAGGGCGGGGCTGCCGTTCCGATTTCTGGGCATGGGCGTGTCCGGCGGCGAAGACGGCGCGCGCCACGGCCCGGCGATCATGGGCGGCGGTGACAAGCCGGATTGGGACCGCATCGCCCCGATCCTGACCGCGATTGCCGCGTCGTATCAGGGAGCGCCCTGTGCCGACTGGATGGGACCCGAAGGTGCCGGGCATTTCGTCAAGACCGTGCACAATGGCATCGAATATGCTGACATGCAGATGATCGCCGAGGTCTACGGCCTGATGCGCGATGGCCTTGGGCTGCACGCCCCTGCCATTGCCGAGGCGTTCGGGCAGTGGAACACGGGTCCGCTGCAAAGCTACCTGATCGAGATTTCGGCGCAGGTCGCAGCGGCGACCGATCCGCTGACCGGTGCGGCGATGCTGGATGTGATCCTCGACAAGGCGGGCCAGAAGGGCACCGGCCGTTGGACCGCGATCGAGGCGCAGCACCTGTCGGCACCTATTCCGGTGATCGAAGCGGCGGTCGCAGCGCGCAACATGTCGGCGCGGCTTGACGAGCGGGTTGCGGGCGAGGCGCTGTTTGGCCCGGCCCCGCAGGCGGTGACCGAGGGGCTTGGCCTGCCTGACCTGCATGACGCGCTGCTTGCGGGCAAGATCCTGTGCTACGCGCAGGGCTTCAGCATGACCGCCGCCGCTGGGCCGGCCTTTGGGTGGGACCTGCAACTGCCGTCGATCGCCCGGGTCTGGCGGGCCGGCTGTATCATCCGGTCGTCCTTGCTGGATGCGATGGCACAGGCCTTGGCCGAAGATCCCGCGCGCAGCCTGATGCTGGCGCCGACCTTCGCGGCCGAACTGCAGCGTTGCGTGCCGTCGCTGCGCCGCGTGGTGTCGGTTGCCGCACTGCAGGGCCATTCCGTGCCGGCGCTGTCAGCTGGGCTGGCATGGTTTGATGCGATGCGCACCCGTCGCGGCACCGCGAACATGATCCAGGCACAGCGGGATTTCTTCGGGGCGCACGGTTTTGACCGGCTGGATGGGGCGGATGTCCACCACGGGCCGTGGGGAGAATCAGCCTGACGCAGCGGCACGAAACGACAAAGCCCCGCAGCTTTCGCTGCGGGGCTTTTGTAGTTGGTGCCCAGAAGAGGACTCGAACCTCCACGTCTTGCAACACTGGTACCTGAAACCAGCGCGTCTACCAATTCCGCCATCTGGGCAAGGTAGTGAGCCGCGATTTAAAGGTGCAGTCCCAGAGTGTCAACGGGGAGCGGCGAAAATTCGGAGGCTTTCGGCCAAGCGTCGGTGCGGGCATTTGCAGCTTGTTTGGCTTGGCCGTCGCCGCTATTCACTCAGCCGAAGCGGAAGGTTCAGACACAAGGGGCACGGGCAGTTGAGCAAGCTTGTCACCATCTTCGGCGGATCGGGCTTTGTCGGCCGCTATATCGCACGGCGCATGGCGAAAGAGGGCTGGCGTGTCCGGGTGGCCGTTCGGCACCCGAACGACGCGCTGTTCGTCAAACCCTACGGAACGGTCGGGCAAGTGGAGCCCTTGTTTTGCAACATCCGAGACGATGCGTCGGTCCGCAGGGTGCTGCACGGCGCGGATGCGGTGGTGAATTGCGTCGGCACCTTTGACCGTGGCGGCAAGAACAACTTCGAAGCCGTGCAGTCCGAAGGTGCTGCCCGCATCGCGCGGCTTGCGGCAGAAGAGGGCGTGGGGCGGTTGGTCCACATCTCGGCCATCGGGGCGGATGCGCAGGGGCCAAGCCTTTATTCGCAGAGCAAGGCCGAGGGCGAAAGCGCCGTTCTGGCCGCATTTCCGGGTGCGGTGATCCTGCGCCCTTCGGTGATCTTCGGAACGGAAGACCAGTTCTTCAACCGCTTTGCCGCCATGTCGCGGCTTGGTCCGCTTCTGCCGATTGCGGGCGGGGATACGCGGTTCCAGCCGGTATACGTCGACGATGTCGCGCAGGCGGCGGTTAAGGGCGTGCTGGGGCAGGCGAGCCCCGGAATCTACGAACTTGGCGGTCCGGATGTGGACAGTTTTGCCGGGCTGATGCGGCGTATGCTGGCGGTGATCCACCGGCGGCGGCTTGTGGTCAGCATGCCGTTCTGGGTGATGCGGATCGTCGCCTTTGCCTTCGACATGCTGAGCGCGGTGACTCTCGGGCTGATCCCAAACAAGATCATCACGCGCGACCAGCTGTCCAGCCTGACCGTCGACAACGTTGTGCCGACCGGGGCCAAGGGCTTTGCCGACCTTGGGATCGAGCCGACTGCGATGGCGGCAGTGCTGCCGGAGTATCTGTGGCGCTATAGGCCTTCGGGCCAATATGCCGCGATCAAGGATTCGGCCAAGAACCTGAAGAAGGCTTGAGGGTCGAACCCCCGCGGGTGCCCGAAATCACGAGGCCCGGTTCGCATCGGCTGGGCGGCAGGTAGGTCATGGAACACTCGACACTGATCGCGGCGGCGCTGGGCATCCTTGAGGGGCTGACCGAATTTCTGCCGGTGTCTTCGACCGGGCATCTGTTGCTGGCCGGTCATTTTCTGGGCTTCCACTCCAACGGCAAGACCTTTGAGGTCGTGATCCAGCTTGGCGCGATTCTGGCGCTGGCATCGGTTTATGCCACGTTGCTGGTAGGGCTGGTGTTGCGGGCACGGCGTGATCCGGCGGCGCTGCGAGCCATCGTTTCGCTGCTGGTGGCGTTCCTGCCGGCCGTGGTGATCGGCCTTCTGGCGCATGATTTCATCAAGAACGTGCTGTTCGAAACGCCGATGCTGATAGCCGTGATGCTGGTGTTGGGCGGGTTCATCCTGCTGGTTATCGACCGCATCGCGCCGCCAGCAGTGCACCACGATGCGCTGGACCTGCCGATGCGGACCTCGCTGATCATCGGTCTGTTCCAGTGCCTTGCGATGGTCCCCGGGGTAAGCCGGTCTGGCGCGACGATCGTGGGGGCGTTGCTGTTCGGGGTAGAAAAGCGGGCGGCGGCGGAGTTTTCGTTTCTTCTGTCGCTTCCGACGGTGGGCGCTGCGGTGGCCTATGACCTGTTCGTCAACCGCGCCGCGCTGGATTTCGGGGCGGTGTGGCAGATCGCGGTGGGCTTTGCCGCCGCCTTTGTCACGGCGATTCTGGTTGTGCGGTGGGCGCTTGGGTTCATCGGACGCAATGGCTATGCGCTGTTCGGCTGGTGGCGAATCATCGTCGGGACGGCGGCTGGAACCCTGCTTTGGTTGGGGTATTGAGGCGGTAGGTAAGCTTTATTGACCTAAATTCTTCCCTGACGGGTGAAGTTTTGGGTTGTGAGCCGGGAATTCTCCAATTTAGGTCAGCATTGCTGCCTTTTCATCCAGCCGGTTCGGTTGTAGCAAGGCGCTCCCGACGCAGGTGATGGGAGACGAAGCCTTGGCCACGCAAAAGATGCTCAAGTTCGTGACGGTGCCGAAGGCGATGCCCGAAAAGCGCGCGCCCAACTTGCGCTCACAGGATTTCGACGAGATTTATCGCGAGTACGCCGCCGAGAAGGCCGCCGAGCAGGCGGGGCGGTGCAGCCAGTGTGGCGTGCCTTATTGCCAATCGCATTGCCCGCTGCACAACAATATTCCCGATTGGCTGAAGCTGACCGCCGAAGGCCGGCTGCAGGAAGCCTATGAGCTGAGCCAGGCCACCAATACCTTCCCGGAAATCTGCGGCCGCATCTGCCCGCAGGACCGGCTGTGCGAAGGCAACTGCGTCATCGAACAGTCGGGCCATGGCACCGTGACCATCGGGTCGGTGGAAAAATACCTGACCGACAAGGCGTGGGAAATGGGCTGGGTCCAGCCGATCCACCCACATGCCGAACGCAGCGAAAGCGTGGCGATCATCGGTGCGGGGCCGGGTGGCCTTGCGGCGGCGGACGTGCTGCGCCGGGCGGGTGTGCAGGTGACGGTCTATGACCGGTATGACCGCGCGGGTGGGCTGATGACCTACGGGATTCCGGGGTTCAAGCTGGAAAAGCCGGTGGTGATGCAGCGGATCGAGCAACTGGAGGCCGGCGGCGTGCAGTTCGTGCTGAACTGCACCGTGGGCGAGGACATCACCTTTGATGCGATCCGGGGCCGGCACGATGCGGTGCTGATCGCAACGGGCGTCTACAAATCGCGCGATATCGAAGCGCCGGGCGTAGGTGCGCAGGGCGTGGTAAAGGCTCTGGATTATCTGACCGCATCGAACCGCAAAAGCTTTGGCGACGACGTGCCGGAGTTTGACAGCGGGATGCTGAACGCCAGCGGCAAGCGCGTGGTGGTGATCGGCGGCGGCGACACGGCGATGGACTGCGTGCGCACCGCGATCCGGCAGGGGGCGCTCAGCGTTAAGTGCCTGTACCGCCGCGACCGGGCCAACATGCCGGGCAGCCAGCGTGAGGTGGCCAATGCCGAGGAAGAGGGCGTGGAGTTTGTCTGGCTTTCGGCACCGAAGGGCTTCACCGGCGGACCGGATGTGGAGGGCGTGATGGTGCAGAAGATGCGCCTTGGCGCGCCGGACGCGACCGGGCGGCAAAGCCCAGAGGTGATCGAGGGTGCCGACTATGTGGAGCCTGCCGATCTGGTGGTGCAAGCCCTTGGTTTTGAACCCGAAGACCTGCCAACCATGTGGAATGTGCCAGAGCTGAAAGTGACCCGCTGGGGCACCATCAAGGCCGACTTCCGCACCCATGAGACCAACTTGGCCGGCGTCTATGCGGCAGGCGATATCGTGCGCGGTGCAAGCCTTGTGGTCTGGGCGATCCGCGACGGGCGCGAGGCGGCAGATGCGATCCTGGCCTATCTGAAACAGGCCGAAGCGGTGGCTGCGGAGTGAAGCTGCAAACTGTCTGGCAGGCGTATGGCACCTTAGCCCTACCCCGGCAGACGAAACGTCAGACGATGTGACCCATCACACAGGTGATACGGCGATGCGGAAGCTTCTGATCCTTGCTTGTCTACTGGCCCCGGCGGCGCCGGCCCTTGCAGGGGCATGGACCGCGCCGGAGGGCTGCGAGGTGTTCATGACCGTGCAGTCGAAAGCCTGCCGGGTGTCACAGTATTACCGCTGCCTCGCTGACCCGCATGGCGACCAGTGGCGGGCCGACTTCGATCAGGAAGGGCCGTATTTCCTGTCGCACGTTGATATCGAGGGGCAGTGGATCGAAAGCTTCGACCTGAACCCGCCCAACCGCCAGTCGCTTGACCCGAACCCGACCGACCCCGCGTCGTTCAGCGACCTTCTGGCCAGCGGCAAGGACAGTTTCGCCTTTGGCCTGACGAACGAGGACGGCACGTCGTCGGGGGTGTCCGGGTTCGACCGGCTGACGGGCAAGACCATCGTGATCGACGGCATTTCCCTGAGCCAGACCGAGTTCGAGTATGCCGAGATCGACCCGATGGGAAATGTCCTGCGCCGGTCGCGCGGCAACGAATACATCCACCCCGAATGGCGGCTGTTCTTTGCCGGACCATCCGAATGGGACCCCGGCGATGGCAACTTCCTTCCAATGGACGGAAGCCCGGTGGAGTTCATCTTTCCGGGCGAGCCCGGCTTTCTGAAAACCCAACCGATCTATGACTGCGACGCGATCATGTCGCGCGCGCCCGCACCACAAAAGGAGCACAGCCATGACAACCTTTGACGCAGCCTGGGTGGCGGCCGAAGAAGCCAAGCGCGAATGGCTGGATGCGAACGGGCTTTACAAGGCTGATGACGAACATTCGTCCTGCGGCGTTGGCCTTGTCGTGTCGATCAGTGGCAAGCCCAGCCGGAAGGTGGTGGAGAATGGGATCAACGCGCTGAAGGCCGTGTGGCACCGGGGCGCTGTCGATGCCGATGGCAAGACGGGTGACGGCGCGGGTATCCATGTGCAGATCCCGGTGAAGTTCTTTTACGACCAGATCCGCCGCACCGGGCACGAGCCGGACATGCAAAAGCTGGTGGCCGTGGGGCAGGTGTTCCTGCCGCGCACGGATTTCGCCGCGCAAGAACGGTGCCGGACGATCGTCGAATCCGAAGTTCTGCGGATGGGCCATTACATATACGGCTGGCGGCATGTGCCGGTGAACACCGAAGTCTTGGGCGACAAGGCGAACGCCACCCGGCCCGAGATCGAGCAGATCCTGATCCGCTGCGACAAGGACATCGACGCCGAGGCGTTCGAGAGGGAACTTTACATCATCCGCCGCCGGATCGAGAAGGCGGCGCTGGCGGCGCATATCCAGGGGATGTATCTGTGTTCCCTGTCGTGCCGCAGCATCATCTACAAGGGCATGATGCTGGCCGAACAGGTGGCGGTGTTCTACCCCGACCTGATGGACGAACGGTTCGAGAGCGCCTTCGCGATCTATCACCAGCGCTATTCGACCAACACCTTCCCGCAGTGGTGGCTGGCGCAGCCGTTCCGGATGCTGGCCCATAACGGCGAGATCAACACGCTGAAGGGCAACGTCAACTGGATGCGGAGCCACGAGATTCGCATGGCGTCGAACAACTTTGGCGACGCCGCCGAGGACATCAAGCCGATCATCCCGGCGGGAACGTCCGACTCGGGCGCGCTGGATGCGGTGTTCGAGGTGCTGGTGCGGTCTGGCCGCTCGGCCCCCTTGGCCAAGACGATGCTGGTGCCGGAAGCGTGGTCTAAGGCCACGACCGACATGCCGAAGGCATGGGCGGACATGTATTCCTACTGCAACTCGGTCATCGAGCCGTGGGATGGGCCGGCGGCGCTGGCGATGACGGATGGGCGCTGGGTTTGCGGCGGGCTTGACCGCAACGGCCTGCGCCCGATGCGCTATGTGGTGACGGGCGACGGGATGCTGATCGCCGGGTCCGAAGCCGGGATGGTGCCGGTGGACGAGGCGACGATCCGCGAAAAGGGCGCGCTGGGGCCGGGGCAGATGATCGCCGTCGATATGGCCGAGGGGCGGCTTTACCACGATGTGGAGATGAAGAACCGCCTCGCCTCGGCGCAGCCTTATGGCGACTGGGTAGGCAAGATCGTCGATCTGAACGCGCTTTTGAAGGACGTGCCCGAGGTGGCGACGTTTACCGGTTCCGAACTGCGCAAGCGCCAGATCGCGGCGGGGTTCACGATCGAGGAGCTGGAGCAGGTTCTGGCCCCGATGGCCGAGGACGGCAAGGAAATGGTCGCCTCGATGGGCGATGACACGCCAGCGGCGGTGCTGTCGTCGATCTACCGGCCCTTGAGCCATTTCTTCCGGCAGAACTTCAGCCAGGTTACCAACCCGCCGATCGACTCGCTTCGTGAGGGCCGGGTAATGTCCTTGAAGACGCGGTTCGGCAACCTGCGCAACGTGCTGGATGAAAACAACAGCCAGACCGAGATTCTGGTGCTGGAAAGCCCGTTCCTTGGCAACGCCGAGTTCGACGTGCTGGTGAAGCGCTTCGGCGATCAGGTGGCGTTCATTGACTGCACCTTCCCGGTGTCGCCTGGGCTGGACGACCTGCGCGTGGGGCTGGAGCGTATCCGCGCCGAGGCCGAGGATGCGGTGCGTTCGGGCGCGGGGCAGTTGGTGCTGACGGACGAACATCAAGGCACGGATCGGGTGCCGATGCCGATGATTCTGGCCACCAGCGCGGTGCATTCGTGGCTGACGCGGAAGGGCCTTCGGACCTTCTGTTCGATCAACGTGCGGTCGGCGGAGTGTATTGATCCGCATTACTTTGCGGTGCTGATCGGGTCGGGTGCGACGACGGTGAACGCTTACCTCGCGCAGGATTCGATTGCGGACCGGATCAACAGGGGACTGATCGAAGGCAGCCTGACCGATGCGATGCGGCGGTATCGCGATGCCATCGACGCAGGGCTGCTGAAGATCATGTCGAAGATGGGGATTTCGGTGATCTCGTCCTATCGCGGCGGATTGAACTTTGAAGCGGTTGGTCTGAGCCGTGCGATGGTGGCGGAGTATTTCCCCGGCATGCACAGCCGCATTTCCGGCATCGGCCTGACCGGGATCGAGCAGAAGCTGGAGGAAGTGCACGCGCGCGGCTGGCTGGGCGGGTCTGACGTTCTGCCCATCGGCGGGTTCTACAAGGCGCGGCGGTCGGGCGAAAAACACGCTTGGGAAGCGCAGACGATGCACATGCTGCAATCGGCCTGCGACCGGGCGAGCTATGACCTGTGGAAGCAGTATTCGGCGGCGATGCGGGCGAACCCGCCGATCCACTTGCGCGATCTCTTGGACATCAAGACCTTGGGCAAGCCGGTGCCGATTGAGGAGGTGGAAAGCATCACCTCGATCCGCAAGCGCTTTGTCACGCCGGGGATGTCACTGGGGGCGCTGAGCCCGGAGGCGCACAAGACGCTGAACGTGGCGATGAACCGGATCGGCGCAAAGAGCGATTCCGGCGAAGGCGGTGAGGACCCGGCGCATTTCGTGCCGGAGCCGAACGGGGACAACCCCTCGGCGAAGATCAAGCAGGTCGCGTCGGGGCGCTTTGGCGTGACGGCGGAGTATCTGAACGCTTGTGAGGAGCTTGAGATCAAGGTGGCCCAAGGTGCCAAGCCCGGCGAGGGTGGCCAACTGCCGGGGATGAAGGTCACGGCGCTGATCGCGCGGCTGCGCCATTCGACGCCGGGGGTGACGCTGATCTCGCCGCCGCCGCACCACGATATCTATTCGATCGAAGACCTTGCGCAGCTGATCTACGACCTGAAGCAGATCAACCCGCGCGCCAAGGTGACGGTGAAGCTGGTGTCTTCGTCGGGTGTAGGCACGATTGCGGCAGGGGTGGCGAAGGCCAAGGCTGACGTGATCCTGATTTCCGGCCACAACGGCGGCACCGGGGCCAGCCCGGCGACCAGCATCAAGTATGCGGGCCTGCCGTGGGAGATGGGCCTGACCGAGGCGCATCAGGTGCTTTCGATGAACAACCTGCGCGAGCGGGTGACGCTGCGCACGGATGGTGGCTTGCGGACGGGCCGCGATATCGTGATGGCGGCGATGCTGGGGGCCGAGGAATACGGCATCGGCACCGCGGCCTTGATCGCGATGGGTTGCATCATGGTGCGCCAGTGCCAGTCGAACACCTGCCCGGTCGGCGTCTGCACGCAGAACGAGGCGCTGCGGCAGAAGTTCACCGGCACGGCGGACAAAGTGGTGAACCTGATCACCTTCTACGCGCAGGAAGTGCGGGAGATTCTGGCATCAATTGGCGCGCGGTCGATGGACGAGATCATCGGGCGGGCCGACCTTCTGACCCAGGTCAGCCGTGGTGCGGCGCATCTGGATGACCTTGACCTGAACCCGCTGCTGATCACCGTCGACGGCGCGTCGAAGATCACCTACGACCGGTCGAAGCCCCGCAATGCGGTGCCGGATACGTTGGACGCCGACATCATCCGCGATGGGCACCGGTTCTTCGAGGATGGCGAGAAGATGCAGCTGTCCTACGCGGTGAG
The DNA here is from genome assembly GCF_050632395.1 of Tabrizicola sp. BL-A-41-H6. Lineage (GTDB taxonomy): Bacteria > Pseudomonadota > Alphaproteobacteria > Rhodobacterales > Rhodobacteraceae > JAUYQR01. The sequence goes on along the minus strand of NZ_CP192600.1, from coordinate 200,027 downwards.
GAACACGCTGCGCACCATCGGGACGCGGGCCAGCAGTCACATCGTCAAGAAGTTTGGGATGCGCAACGCGCTCCAGCCCGACCATCTGACGGTGAAGCTGACCGGGTCGTGCGGGCAATCGCTTGGTGCGTTCGCGGTGCGGGGGCTTAAGCTGGAAGTGCAGGGCGACGCCAACGACTATGTCGGCAAGGGCTTGTCGGGCGGCACGATCACGGTCAGGCCGCTGATGTCATCGCCCTTGAAGGCCGAGGACAACACGATCATCGGCAACACGGTGCTATATGGCGCGACCGACGGCTTCCTGTTCGCCAGCGGTCGGGCGGGCGAGCGGTTTGGCGTTCGCAACTCGGGCGCGCATGTGGTGGTCGAGGGCTGCGGGTCGAACGGGTGTGAATACATGACCGGCGGCGTCGCGGTGGTGCTGGGGCGGATCGGGGCCAACTTTGGCGCCGGGATGACCGGGGGCATGGCATATGTCTACGACCCGAAGGGCTTGGCGGAAGATTTCATGAACCTTGAAAGCATCGTCACCTGTGCGGTCGAACACCCGCACTGGGAGTTGCAGTTGAAGGGCCTGATCCAGCGGCATCTGGACGAAACCGCCTCGAAACTGGCTGAACGCATCCTTGCGAACTGGGACAGCGAGCGGCGCAATTTCCTGCAGGTCTGTCCGAAGGAAATGCTGGCGCATCTGGCCTATCCCTTGAGCGACGAGATCGCGAAAGTTCCGGCGGAATAGGGAAATTCCCATCCCCAAACCGCTTTGGGTATGCTACAAAGGGCCGTCGCATCCTGCGGCGGCCCTGTGCATTTCATGGAGTGAGCCATGTCCGACCTGATCATCGTAGCCTTCCCCGATGAGGCGACGGCCTTTGCCGCCGGCAAGGCACTGGTGGCGTTGCAGAAGGAACACCTGATCGAAATGGAGGATGTCGTCGTTGTCACCCGCGACGACACCGGCAAGGTCAGCCTGCACCAATCGGTGAACCTGACCACAGGCGGGGCGATCGGTGGCGGTATCTGGGGCACGCTGATCGGGCTGTTGTTCCTGAACCCGATCGTCGGCGCGGCGGTGGGTGCGGGGGCCGGGGCGCTGGCGGGGAAGTTCACCGATATCGGCATCGACGACCAGTTCCTGCGCGACATCGGCCAAAGTCTTGACAAGGGCGGGGCGGCGGTCGGGCTGTTGATCCGCAAACTGACCGCCGACAAGGTGCTGGAACGGCTGGAGCCGTTCCGCGAGAAGGGCAGGGTGCTGCACACCTCACTTACCCATGAAGCCGAGGCCCGGCTGAAGGAGTTTCTGGAAAAGGTGCCGCCCCTGCACCAGCCGCATGACCAGCTTGGCGGCGGGCGCAAATAGGCTCACTTGACGGCGCCGGCCCGCGCGCGTCTATGTTCCGCCCATGACAGAAAAGCCTGCCGAAAAAACCGCCCGCGCGCCGCGCAAGCGCAAGCCGAAACCTGCCGAAAGCGCACCGCCGCTGTCGCGCGGGCGGCTGGTCATGCGCTGGGCGCTTCGGGGCTTGGGCGCGATTGCGGGGGTTTACGGGCTTTTGGTGGTGCTGTTCAGCTTTCTGCCGCCGCCGATCAACCTTTACCAGATGGGCGAGGCGTGGCGGCTTGGCGGGATCGAAAAGGACTGGGTGGCGTGGGAAGACATCGCCCCGGTGATGGGGCGCAGCGCGGTGGCGGCGGAGGACGCGAATTTCTGCAACCACTGGGGTTTTGACATGGCCGCGATCCGGGCCGCGATCGACGAGGGCGGTGGGCGCGGCGCGTCGACGATCAGCCAGCAGGTGGCGAAAAACGTGTTCCTGTGGCACGGGCGAAGCTGGCTGCGGAAGGCCGCCGAAGCGGTGCTGACGCCGACGGTGGAACTGCTCTGGTCAAAGCAGCGGATCCTGGAGGTGTATCTGAACGTGGCCGAATTTGGCGACGGGGTGTTCGGCGTCCAGGCGGCGGCACAGCATTACTTCGGGGTTGATGCCAAGGACCTGTCGGCGGTGCAGGCGGCCCGGCTGGCGGCAGTGCTGCCCGACCCCAAAGGGCGCAGCGCCAGCGATCCGTCGAGCTTTGTGCGCAAGCGGACCCGTGCGATCATCGCGGGGGCAGAAACCATCGCGGTTGACGGTCGTTCCGCCTGTTTCGAAGGCTGAGGCCCGCGCAGGGATTGAATTTCCCGTGCCCGCGCGGCAATGAGGGGGAATGCCAGAGGTACCCGTCCGATGAACCGCCTGTACCACGTTCCGCTGTCGCCGTTCTGCCGCAAGGTGCGGCTGACCTTGGCCGAAAAGAAGATCGAGGTGGAGCTGGTCGAGGAGCGGTATTGGGAGCCGTCGCCCGATTTCCTGCGCCGCAATCCGGCGGGCAAGGTGCCTGTGCTGCGGATGGATGGCCGGGTGTTGAGCGAAAGCCAGGCGATCTGCGAATACCTTGAAGAGATCGTGCCGGCGCCCCCGCTTTTGCCGCGCGACCCCGATGCGCGGTACGAGGTGCGCCGCCTGTGTGCGTGGTTCGACGACAAGTTCCAGAGCGAGGTGACGTCGAAGCTTCTGTACGAGCGTGTCAACAAGAAGGTCACCGGGCAGGGCTATCCCGACAGCAAGAACGTCAAGGCCGGGTCGACGCGGATCAAGTATCACCTCGATTACATGGCGTGGCTGTTGGATCAGCGGCGCTGGCTGGCGGGCGATGTGATGACGCTGGCGGATTTCACGGCCGCCGCGCATCTGAGCTGCTTGGATTACATCAGCGACGTCGACTGGAACCGGCATGCGGTGCTGAAGGATTGGTACGCCAAGATCAAGTCGCGGCCGAGTTTCCGCACGCTGCTGGCGGATCAGGTGTCGGGTTTTCCGCCGGCGGCGCATTATGCCGATCTGGATTTCTGAGCCGGCGCCCCCGCGGGTTTCACACCCCCGGACCCCCGTGGGATATTTGAGGACAGATGAAAGAGGCCCTTAAGCATTCCCTGCAGGCGCGGGCGCTTGTGGAAGGGTTTTCAAAGATCGGCATCTGTCGGCCTGATGCGGTGCCTGGGACGGCGGAGCGGCTGCGTGCGTGGCTTGAGGCCGGGCGGCACGGGCAGATGGGCTGGATGGCCGAGCGCGAAGGCTGGCGCGGGAACGCGGCGGCGCTGTGGCCGGAGGCGCGGTCGGTGGTGATGCTGGCGGAGGCCTATACGCCGGAGGGTGACCCGATGGCGGGGCTGGCGGCGCGCGACCGTGGGGTGGTCAGCGTCTATGCGCAGGGCCGCGATTACCATGACCTCGTGAAGCGGCGGTTGAAGCGGCTGGGGCGGTGGCTGCTGGATCAGGCGGGGGGCGAGATCAAGGTGTTCGTCGATACGGCACCGGTCATGGAAAAACCCTTGGCGCAGGCGGCGGGCTTGGGCTGGCAGGGCAAGCACACCAACCTTCTGGGCCGGGATCTGGGTAACTGGGTGTTTCTGGGCGCGATCTTCACGACGCTGGATCTGGAGCCGGATGCGGCGGAGGTGGACCATTGCGGCAGTTGCCGGGCCTGTCTGGATGTCTGCCCCACGGCGGCGTTTCCCGCACCCTATCAACTTGATGCGCGGCGCTGCATTTCCTACCTGACGATCGAGCACAAGGGGCCGGTGGACCCGGAGTTGCGCGGGCTGATGGGCAACCGGATCTATGGCTGCGATGATTGCCTTGCGGTCTGCCCGTGGAACAAGTTCGCCGTTGCTGCGCGCGAAATCGGCTATCAGCCGAAGGTCGGGTTGCCCGCGCTGGCGGAATTGGCGGCGCTGGATGATGCGGGGTTTCGGGCGCGGTTTGCAGGTAGCCCGATCAAGCGGATCGGGCGGGACCGGTTTGTGAGGAATGTGCTTTACGCCATCGGCAATTCGGGTGCGACGGGATTGCGCGGGGTGGCGCAGGGGTTGGCCGATGATCCCGACCCGGTGGTGGCCGATGCCGCGCGTTGGGCGGTGGGGCGCCTGTCGATCGGCAAGGTTTGACCGACAGCGCCCAAGGCTCCTGCGCGCAGGTGGCGCGAAACCGGCCGAGGTGTGCTAAGCTTTTACGGTGAGTCGAGTGAAAGGACCGAAACATGTCACGTCACGTCGCCGACAAGAGGGCAACTCCGAGCGGGGTTCGCGTCCAGCGGTTTCTGGCGATCGCGCGGGCCAGACGGGAAACCTGGCATCGCAAGCAGGAAGAGGCCGGGCCATCGCGCCTGATCCAATTCCTGCGGATCGAGCGTGGCCGCACCGCCTGACCGGTCGCCCACGGCAAATGACGGCGGCGTCGAACCGAGGGGTTCGACGCCGTTTTCATTTCGGGCAGGTGTCAGGCGCGGACGAGCTTTTCGTATTCCATCGCGACGCGCTTGGTCAGATCGCCGACCTCGAAGTTGTAATCACCGATCTGGCCGACCGGGGTGACCTCGGCTGCGGTGCCGGTAAGCCAGCATTGTTCGAAGCCTTCCAGTTCTTCGGGCATGATGTGGCGTTCGTGGACCTTGATCTGCATATCTTTCAGCATGCCGATCACGGTCTGGCGAGTGATGCCGTTCAGGAAGGCGTCGGCCTTCGGGGTGTGCACCTCGCCGTCCTTGACGAAGAAGATGTTGGCACCCGTCGCCTCGGCCACATAGCCGCGATAGTCGAACATCATGGCGTCAGAGCAGCCTTTGGCTTCGGCGGCGTGCTTCGACATGGTGCAGATCATGTAAAGACCGGCGGCCTTGGCGGCGTGGGGGATGGTTTCGGGCGACGGGCGCTTCCACTTGGCGATGTCGAGCTTGGCGCCCTTCATCTTGGCGTCGCCGTAATAGCTGCCCCATGTCCAGACGGCCACGGCCATGCGGATCGGGTTGCGCTTGGCCGCGACACCCATGTCTTCGCCCACGCCACGCCAGGCGATGGCGCGGATGTAGGCGTCAGTCAGGTTGTTGGCCTTGAGCGTGGCTTCCTTGGCGGCGTTGATCTCTGCCACGCTGTAGGGGAGCGGCATGTCGAGAAGTTCGCCGGACGTGCGGAGACGTTCGGAATGTTCGGTCGATTTGAAGATCTTGCCGTTGTAGCAGCGTTCGCCTTCAAAGACGGATGAGGCGTAGTGCATGGCGTGGGTCAGGATGTGGACATTGGCAGAGCGCCAGTCCACCAGTTTGCCATCCATCCAGATGAATCCGTCGCGATCGTCGTAGCCAGCCATCGAAGCCTCCTCGCTTTGCACATATTGCGCGAGTTAGGTCCGTTTCGGACATATTCTTGCGCCAAACCGTCGGATTGCTACGTCTTGTGACTTGGAATGTCAACAAGGCTGACGTAACTTCGCCGAAACGGGAGGTGCAGATGTCAGACAGTGCGGCGACAAGCGACGGGCTGCTGTTCCTGACGGACGAGCAGTTGCGCAAGGGTATCGAGGCGATGTTCTTTGCCTATCGCGGGTTTACGGCCGATCCGGACCGGATTCTGGAAGGCATGGATTACGGCCGCGCGCATCACCGGGCGATCCACTTCATACACCGCAGTCCGGGCACCACGGTTTCGAACCTGCTGGCCATTCTGGGGGTGACGAAGCAATCCTTGAACCGGGTACTGCGCAGCCTGATCGAGGATGGGTTGGTCCGAAGTGACAAGGGACGCGAGGATGCGCGGGAACGGCATCTGTTCCTGACCGAAAAGGGGCTGATGCTGGAACGTGAACTGTCGGATGCGCAGCGGGCGCGGATGCGAGCGGCTTATCGGGCGGCGGGGCCGCAGGCGGTGCAGGGCTTTCGGCAAGTGCTGGAAGCGATGATGGACCCGGAGATGCGGCGGCAGTACAACCGTCTGAAAGAGGGCGGGACATGACCGAAACGCAGGCGCATCTGCTGATCGTCGATGACGACGAACGCATCCGGGGGCTGTTGCAGAAATTCCTGATCCGCAGCGGCTTTCTGGTCTCGGCGGCGCGGGATGCGGCGCAGGCGCGCCGACTGCTGGCGGGGCTGGAGTTCGATCTGATCGTGCTGGACGTGATGATGCCGGGCGAAGATGGCGTGTCGCTGACCCGCGATCTGCGCAAACGGATGGCGACGCCGATCCTTCTGTTGACCGCGCGGGGCGAGGCGGCGAACCGGATCGAGGGGTTCGAGGCGGGCGCGGATGATTACCTGACCAAGCCCTTCGAGCCGAAGGAACTGCTGCTGCGGATCAACGCGATCCTGCGCCGGGTGCCGCAGGTGAAAGTGGCCGAACCGGTGCCGAAGATCCTGCATCTGGGGTCGGTGCGCTATGATCTGGACCGGGGCGAGATGTGGCGCGGACAAAGCCTGGTGCGGCTGACCGCGACCGAAGCGCAACTGATGCGGATCTTTGCCGCACAGCCCGGCAACCCGATCAGCCGTGACCGACTGGTGGGCGACCTTGGCCGCGATGATGCCGCGCAGGAGCGGGCAGTGGATGTGCAGATCACCCGCCTGCGGCGCAAGATCGAGGATGACCCGAAGGCGCCGCGCTATCTGCAGACGGTGCGGGGCGAGGGATACATGCTGCAGCCGGATTGATTGCTGGCTGCCAGGGCGATCATGCCCCCCGGACCCCGTGGAGTTTTTTGAAAAGAGCAAGCCATGCTGGTGTTTTCGCATTCCGACTGTGCGGGCCATGTGACCCCGCCGGGCCACCCCGAACGGGTGGAACGGTTGGCGGCGGTGGAAGCGGGTTTGTCCGGCCTGGCGGTGGAGCGGCGCGATTGCCCGATGGGGGATGAGGCCGATGTGCTGCGCTGCCATCCGGCGCGGTATCTGGCCCGGGTGAAGGGCGCGGTGCCGGAGGCGGGGTGGACGCAACTGGACGGCGATACCTACATGTCGCCTGGGTCTTATCATGCGGCGATGCGGGCGGTGGGCGGGATTTGCGCCGCCGTCGATGCGGTGGTGACGGGCGAGGCGCGGAGTGCTTTCGTGGCCTGCCGCCCGCCGGGGCACCATGCGGAACGGGAAACCGCGATGGGCTTTTGCCTGTTCGGGACCGTTGCCATCGGGGCGAAGCGGGCACTTGATCACCACGGGCTGGCCCGCGTGGCGATTGTCGATTTCGACGTGCATCACGGCAACGGGACGCAGGATCTTTTGTGGGACGAGGGGCGGTGTCTGTTCGCCTCCAGCCACCAGATGCCGCTTTATCCCGGCACCGGGCGGGCGGAGGAGCGCGGCGCGCATGGGCAGGTACTGAACGTGCCGTTGCGCGCGGGATCGGGTGGGGTGGAGATGCGAGCGGCCTATGAGCGGCTGGTGTTTCCCGCACTTGAGGCGTGGCAGCCGGAGTTGCTGCTGATCTCGGCCGGGTTCGATGCCCACGCGGACGATCCCCTCGCGGGGCTGGAGTGGCAGGCGGAAGATTACGGCTGGCTGACCGGGCGGTTGTGCGATTTTGCCGGGGGGCGGGTGGTCTCGACACTTGAGGGCGGCTATGATCTGTCTGCGCTGGCGGCTTCGGTCGCCGCGCATGTGCAGGTGCTTGAGGAGCGGGGCCGATGAACGACAAACCGACGGAAAAGCCGATTGGCGCGATGACTTTCGAAGAGGCGATGATCGCGCTGGAGCAGGTTGTCGGGCAGTTGGAACGGGGCGACGTGCCGCTGGAGCAGTCGATCGCGCTTTATGAGCGCGGGGCGGCGCTGAAGGCGCACTGCGCGGCCAAGCTGAAGGACGCCGAAGAAAAGGTCGAACTGATCCGCGCGCAGGAAGGCCGCGCCGTCGGCACCACGCCGGTGGAGGGGATGTGACCTTTCCCGAACGGTTGGCGGCGGATGCCGCGCTGATTCAGACGCGGTTGGATCAGGCCACGGCAGGCATGGCCGACGAGCCGGTCATTCAGGCGATGCGCTACACGGTGCAGGGCGGCAAGCGGCTGCGCGGGTTTCTGGTGTTGGAAGGCGCGCGGATGTTCGGCATGAGCGAGGCGCAGGCCGTGAGCGCAGCCGCAGCGGTCGAGGCGTTGCACGCCTATTCGCTGGTGCATGACGACTTGCCTGCAATGGATGACGACGATCTGCGCCGGGGCCAGCCCACGGTGCATGTGAAATGGGATGAGGCGACGGCGATTTTGGCTGGCGACGCGTTGCAGACGCTGGCGTTCGAGTTGCTGTGCGACCCGGCGCTGGGGTCCGGTGACGTGCGGATCGCGCTGGTGCAGGGGCTGGCCAAGGCCTCGGGTGCCGAGGGCATGGTGTTGGGGCAGGCCTTGGACATTTCCGCCGAAACCGCCGCCGCGCCCTTGACGCTGGACGCGATCATCCGCTTGCAGGCTGGCAAGACCGGCGCGCTGATCGGCTTTGCCGCCGAAGCGGGCGCGATCATCGCCAAAGCCGATACCGCACCGCTGCGCGCCTATGCCACGGCGCTGGGCCTCGCCTTCCAGATTGCCGACGATATCCTTGACGAGACGGGCGATGCGGCGAAGGCCGGAAAGCGGTTGCACAAGGACGCCGAGGCGGGCAAGGCGACGTTCGTCTCGCTTCTGGGGCTGGAGGGAGCGCGGGCGCGGGCAGCGGCGTTGGTGGGTGAGGCTTGCGACGCGCTGGCGCCCTATGGCGACCGGGCGGAGTTGTTGAAGGAAGCGGCGCGGTTCGTGATCGCGCGGGAGAGTTGAATGACGGACGTGCCGACACCGCTTCTGGACCGGGTGAAACTGCCCGCCGACCTGAAGGGCCTGACCGACCGAGAGCTGCGCCAACTGGCCGACGAGCTGCGCGCCGAGACGATTGCCGCCGTTTCGGTGACGGGCGGGCATCTGGGCGCGGGTCTGGGCGTAGTGGAACTGACGGTGGCGTTGCACGCGGTGTTCGACACGCCGCGCGACAAGCTGATCTGGGATGTTGGGCACCAGTGCTATCCACACAAGATCCTGACCGGGCGGCGCGACCGGATTCGCACCTTGCGCACCGAAGGCGGGCTGTCGGGCTTTACCAAGCGGTCGGAAAGCCCCTACGACCCGTTTGGCGCAGCACATTCGTCAACCTCGATCTCCGCCGCGCTGGGATTTGCGATGGCGGATGAGCTTGGCGGTGATCCGGGCGATGCGATTGCGGTCATTGGTGATGGCGCGATGTCGGGTGGCATGGCGTTCGAGGCAATGAACAACGCGGGCCATCTGGGCAAGCGGCTGTTCGTAATTCTGAACGACAACGAGATGTCGATTGCCCCGCCGGTGGGGGCGCTGTCGTCCTACCTGTCGAAGCTTTATTCCGAAGCGCCGATGCAGGACCTGAAACAGGCGGCGAAGGGCTTTGTCAGCCTGTTGCCACCGCCCTTTCAGGAAGGTGCCAAGCGCGCGAAGGACATGCTGAAGGGTCTGACCATCGGCGGCACCCTGTTCGAGGCGTTGGGGTTTTCCTATGTCGGGCCGATCGACGGGCATGATCTTGATGCGCTTTTGCCGGTGCTGCGCACCGTGAAGGCGCGGGCGACAGGGCCGATGCTGATCCACGTGCTGACGAAGAAGGGCAAGGGCTATGCCCCTGCCGAAGCCGCCCGCGACAAGGGCCACGCGACGGGCAAGTTCGATGTGCTGACCGGGGTGCAGGCAAAAGCAGTGTCGAACGCGCCGTCCTACACCAAGGTTTTCGCGCAGACCCTGATTGCGGAAGCCGAGCGGGACGCGAAAATCGTCGCGGTGACGGCGGCGATGCCGGACGGGACCGGGCTGAACCTCTTTGCCGACCGCTTTCCGAAACGGTGCTTCGACGTTGGGATCGCGGAACAGCACGGGGTGACCTTCAGCGCTGCGCTGGCGGCCGGCGGGATGAAGCCGTTCTGCGCGATCTATTCCACCTTCCTGCAGCGCGGTTACGATCAGGTCGTGCATGATGTGGCGATCCAGCGCCTGCCGGTGCGCTTTGCCATCGACCGAGCCGGGTTGGTGGGTGCAGACGGCGCGACCCATGCGGGGGCGTTCGACGTGGCGTTTCTGGCCAACCTGCCGGGGTTCGTCGTGATGGCCGCCGCCGACGAGGCCGAACTGGTGCATATGGTGGCGACGGCTGCCGCGCATGACGCGGGGCCGATCGCCTTCCGCTTCCCACGCGGCGAGGGCGTGGGGGTGGAGATGCCTGCGCGAGGCGTGCCGCTGGAAATCGGCAAGGGCCGGATCATCCGCGAAGGGACGCGCGTGGCGATCCTGTCGTTCGGCACGCGTCTGGCCGAGGTGACGAAGGCTGCCGAAAGCCTTGCCGGGCGCGGGGTGTCGGTGACGGTGGCGGATGCGCGGTTCGCCAAGCCCTTGGACCGCGACCTGATCCTGCGGCTTGCGCGCGAGCATGAGGCGCTGATCACGGTCGAAGAAGGCGCGATCGGCGGCTTTGGCAGCCATGTCGCACAGCTTCTGGCAGAGGCGGCGGTGTTTGACCGGGGGCTGAAGTACCGCTCGATGGTGTTGCCGGACGTGTTCATCGACCACGCCAGCCCCGAGGCGATGTACCGCGTGGCTGGGATGGACGCAGCCCATATCGAAACGAAGGTTCTGGAAACGCTGGGAGTTGCGGTGGTGGGCAAGCGCGCCTGAGGAAGGCGCCTTACACAGATACCGCGACAAGGTGGTTGTCCCAGGCGGGGCCACCTTGGGCAAGCAGCGTGAGGCCCGCCTGATCGCAGGCCCAAAGCGCACCGCCGCCATCCGTCGCGATAAAGCCGCTGGCATGGGCGGACACACCGCAGATGTCGGCGCGGGTGTGGCTGGCAAGATGCGTGCCGTCTGCGGCATGGATCAGCACCACACCACCTCGGGGCGAAGTGATGGCGGTCGTGCCATCGGCCAGCATGGCGATGCTGCCGGCATAGCCTTTCATCCGGGCAAGCTCGGCCTCCGGCGTGGCGGCCAGACGCGGGGTTTGCCCCGGCGTCCAGTAGCCCAAAAGCGGCACTGTTATGGCCGGATCTCCCTCCCATTGCACGGCGAAGGCGACGCTGCCATCCGCCGACAACGCAAGGTGGCGGATCGAATTTTGGTGCAGCGCGTCGGGCAGGACGCCTGTTGCCAGCAGCGTGCCGTCCGCTGACAGATGCGCAAGCGCCGGGCGCATGTCGGGGACGTTGAGCTTGGTGCGGTCGGTCGGATCGGTCCGGATGCCGCCGTTGGCGACGATCAGGCTGCCGTCGGCAAGGCGCTTCAGGTCATGCGGGCCGATGCCGCCAGAGGAAAACTCGCCGATCCGTGTAAAGTCGACGCTGCGCCAGATGCCGATGCGGCCTTCGGAAGTGGCGGCAACAACCTCCGAGGTGAAAAGCGTCTCTCCGCCTGCTGAAAACGCGCCGTGGCCGTTGAACTGGCGGCCCTCGGGTGGAGTCAAGCGGTGGGTTTCGGCGCCCGTTGCGCAGTCGATAACCACGGCAAAGGTTCCGGGGCGGCGCGCGAACGCCACGGCAAGCGGGCGGGTCGGGTGCGCGGCGGCGGCGTGCCCGCGCGCCGGCAACGGCAGGGCAAAGATCGTCTGGCCCGCCGCGCTGAGGCCGTACAGTTGATACCCGTCGCTGACCTTGGCTGCGGCCAGAAGATCGGGGCTGCCCGCATCGGCCCAGGACGGCAGCGGCATGGCAAGCGCGGCAAGACCGGCCAGAAATCCACGGCGGCTGGTCATGTCAGTCTCCGTCGCCTGCGTTGAAGCCGATGCCCACATCCAGCTCGGGCGCCAGTTCCGACAGGATCACCGCGCGGATGTTGTCGACGGACTGGCCAAGGATTTCAAGCTTGAGATGGCCCTGCGGCGTAGCGACGCCCGCGAGGGTGGGGTCGTCGATCGCTCCGGCCAGCGAGATCGCCTTGTCGAAGGCGGCGATGGTCAGCGGGGCATCGGGGGTCAGCGTCTCGACCATGCCGCGCATCGCCTGCAGGGACAGGGTGATGTTGCGCAAGGACCGGCCCGACGCGCGGGCCTCGGCGCGTTCGGGATGGGGCGCGTCGAAGGTGCCAAGCGGGCGGGCGATCCGGCTGTCGGCCAGAAACTCCAACCCGGCGGCAAGCTGGGTGAACAGCACCTGCCGCACTTCGGGACCGGTCAAGAAGACCGTGTTGTCGGGGTCGCCTGCCGTCAGCACGCTGTCGGCATAGCCCCCCGTCCAACCTGCGTTCACCGAGGCGGCGGTGGCGGCAAGGTCGGTGGCGGTGGCGCGGATCAGCGGGCAGGGATCGGCGGGCAGCGGCTCGGCGGGGTAAAGCAGCCGTTCCAGCGCCATCAGGCCACGCGCGGCAACCGACTGTTGGGCAAAAGCGTCCGGCGCCAGTTTCGCGGGATCACCCTTCAGCAGGGCCATCTGGGCCTTGGCGCCGGACCCCTTGGGATCGGGCCAGTATTGTATCGCAAGGCGGCGCCCGTCCTCCTCCACCGGGCCGAAGTTCAGATGCTGGACAGCCATCCAGGCATCGAACGCGCTTTGAAAAAGCGGCTCTAACATGGCGGAATCGCAGGTTTCAGTCGCCGTCGCCGCCAGCTTGGCGGTGGTTTCGGCCAAGGCGGCGTAGCCCGGCAGAATGTGGTCACGCACAGTCTCGGGATAGTCGGCCCGGGCGGCGGTGGCGACAACGGCAAGACCGAGGGCAAGAAGGGTGCGCTTCATCACAGGCTTTCCAGAAAGGCGATCAGGGCATCGCGGTCAGGTTTCGGCAGTGCGGCGGCGGCGTCGCGGGCGGCCTGCGCCTCGCCCCCGTGCCAGAGGATCGCCTCCAGAAGGGTGCGGGCGCGGCCATCATGCAGGAATTGCGTGTGGCCGGAAACCTGCGCCGTCAGGCCTATGCCCCACAGCGGGGGGGTTTTCCATTCCGACCCGGTGGCGCGGCCTTCGGGGCGATCGTCGGCAAGGCCCGGCCCCATGTCGTGCAACAGAAGGTCGGTATAGGGCCAGATCAGCTGGAAGCTTTGCTCCGGTTGGCCGTCCAGCCGGTTCGTGACGTGCTTCGGGCTGTGGCAACCGGAGCAATTCATCTCGTGGAACAGCTCTTTTCCGCGCAGCACCTGAGGGTCGCCCACCTTGCGCCGCTCTGGAACCCCGAGATTGCGGGAATAGAAAGTTACAAGGTCGAGACTAGCCTTGTCGACCTCCAGCCCGTCGCGGATGCCCGGTTCCTGACCGTGCGGCGCGCCGATGCAGGTGGTTTGCGGACAATCGCCCCACGGGTCTGGGTGCAGCGATGTTGACAGGCCCATGTCACCGGAGAAGGCGCCCGCCGACTGTTCGCGTATTGTCGGCGCACCCGCCTTGAAGCCGAAGCGACCCAGCATCGGCACGCCATATTCCACCGAGGGCACGATCTGCGCGCGTCCCGAGATACCGTCGCCGTCGGCGTCGTCGGGGTCTGCCAGTGCCACGATATCGGCGGCGGGGATCGCTTCCAGCAAACCAAGGCCGATCATCTGCGGCGCGACGCGGGGCGAGATCTGCAGGTCGGGCGAAAGCGCGCCATAGCCGGGGTCGGCGATGCCGTAGCTGGGCGCGCGGAGCGTGACCGTGGTGCTATCGCCAAGGGTCACGGGCAGGTCGTTGTAGCTGACGGTCATCTGCCCTTCGGCGGCGTGGCCGGGGGCGGCTAGGTCTTGCAACTGGCCGCCGTAATCCGGTACGGGCTGCGTCGCCAGCCACTCGGCAATGCCGTCGGGGTCGGTGCCACCGGGCAGCGACAGGCGCAGGAACATCGACACGCGGCCATCGTCGGGGCCTTCGGGCGGGTGGCCGCGACCGTCCTTCAGGTGGCAATCCTGACAGGCGCGGGCGTTGTAAAGCGGACCAAGACCATCCGAGGCGAGGGTGGAGGCCGGCGCCGCAACCCAGGTCTTGCGAAACAGCGCATTGCCAAGCTTGAAGTCCATCTCATGCTCGAACGGCATGTTGGCGGACAACTGGCTGAAGGCATCGGTCGTGGCGCGGGCCCGCACGGTGGCGGCCCCGGCGGGCTTTGCCTCGAACGTCTCGGGTTTCGTGAAATCGGTCGGCGGTGCAAGGATCGCCGCGACCCGCGCCACCTCGGCCTTGGTGCGGGGGATGACGGGCAGGTGGCGATCATCAAGCGTCTGCCCGACGGCGGGAAGGCAAAGCAGCGGCAGGATCAGAAGGGCGCGCAGCATGGTGCCACCGTTACGTCCTTTGCGGGCAAAAGCGACCCGCTTCACGATGGTTTGCCGCATCTGCATGGTCAGGCCCGATGCCCCTTACTGGAAAATGGCGTCAGGGTTGTCCAGGCTTTCAGACCCTTCGAAGTCGATCTTCGACAGTCCAAGCGCCGTCACCGCCCGTTCGATCGACGCGGTCTGCGTCACCAGCGCATCGACCGCGCCCATGATCAGCGCCTCGCCTTTGGCATTGCCGGCCTCCAGCATCTGGTCATAGGCAAGGCCACCTTCGGCGGCCGTCTTGACCGCCAGAAGGGCAGCAACCGAAGCATCAAGTTCGGCCTGCAACTGGCTGTCCACCGCCGGATCAGCCGCAGCGACCAGTTCCGAAAGCGATGGCCCTTTCAGCACCGTGCCGTCCATACGCGTATAGCTGCCCGTATAGACGTTTCGTATACCAACCCCATCAAAATAGTGACTATTATGGGTATTGTCGGAGAAACAGTCCTCCTCTTCCTCGGGATCGTTCAGCATCAGGCCCAGTTTCATCCGCTCGCCCGCAAGCTCGCCGTAAGACAGGCTGCCCATCCCGGTCAGCATCGCCAGCAGCCCCGTTTTCGGATCGGTGGTCACGACCTTGCGCGCGGCGCCGTCTTCGGCCCATTGGGCGACGATGTAATCAAGGTCGGATACCAGAAGGTCGGTCGCAGCTTGCAGATAGGCGGCGCGGCGGTCGCAGTTGCCGTTGGTGCAGCCATCGCCCTGTACGTAATCGGTGAAGGGCCGCGCGCCTGCCCCCGGGCCGGTGCCGTTAAGATCCTGCCCCCACAGCATGAATTCGATGGCATGGTAGCCAGAGGCGACGTTCGCCTCGATCCCGCCCGCTTCGTGCAGCGAGCCGGAGATCAGCGCCGGCGTGATGGTCGTTGCGTCCACCTCGGCCCCCGACAGGGTGAATTTCGGCGTGGCGATCACGTTAAGCGTGGCAAGGTCGTTCTCTTCGTTCACCGCGCTGCCAGCGGCGACATAGTCGATCAGCCCTTCGTCCAAGGGCCAAGAGTTCACCCTACCTTCCCAGTCATCGACCACCGGGTTGGCAAAGCGAAACGCCTCGGTCTGCTGGTAAGGTGCGCGGGCGGCGATCCACGCGGCCTTCGCGGCTTGCAGCGTGGCGTCAGAGGGCGTGGCGATCAGGTCGGCAACCGCCGTCTGCAGCGTCTTGGCGGCGGTCAGGCTGTCGCCATAGGTGGCGGCGGCAATGTCGGCATAATGCGACAGAACTTCGGCCGGTTCGGCGGCCAGAACGGGCGCGCAGAGCGTGGTGGAAAGCAGGCTTGCGGCGAAAAGGCGGGTCATTCGTGGTCCTTGCGCAAAGTTCGGCCGCAGCCGCATCGCCCAAGATTTCCGACAAAAACACTTTGGAGTAAAGCCGATTCTTTTAGTTGGGTATCGACTCGGGCCGATCAGTCGCTGTGCAGTGCGTCCATCACGCGCACCAGCGCCTCACTGATGCCGGGTTCCGACAGGGCATGGCCAGCCAGCCCGACCATCTTCAGGTGGCACTTGTCCCAGCCATCAGCCAGCTTCCACGCCGAAACTGGCGGGCAGATCATGTCATAACGACCCTGCACGATGGTGCAGGGGATGTGCTCGATTCGGGGCCGTTCGCGCAGGATCCAGCCATCGGATTGCAGAAAGCCGCCGTTCTGGAAGTAGTGGTTCTCCAGCCGCGAAAAGGCGCGCGCATAGTCGGACGGGCTTTCGCCCATCGGCCCCTCGTGGTGGATCGAGGCAAGCGCGTTTTCCCAATTTGCCCAGATCCGGCCGAACCGGGATTCTTCCATCAGGTTGCCGGAAAACAGGCGCCGGTTATAGGCGGCGATCAGGTTGTCACGCTCGGCCAAGGGGATGGCGTTGACGAAACGGTTCCAAAGCTCGGGAAAGAAGTTGCCCGCCCCGCCGCCGTAGAACCATTTCAACTCCGCCTTGGTCATCAGGAACACGCCGCGCAGCACCAGATGGGTCACACACTCCGGGTGGCTGATCGCGTAGATCAGCGCCAGCGTGGCCCCCCAACTGCCGCCAAAGGCGATGAACTGCTCGATGCCCAAGGCCTGACGAATCACCTCGACGTCGCGAATCAGGTGCCAGGTGGTGTTTTCGATGACGCTTGCATGGGGCCGTGACCGTCCGCAGCCACGCTGGTCGAAAAGCACGATCCGGTAAACCGAAGGGTCGAAATAGCGCCGCATTGCGGGCGAACAGCCGCCACCCGGCCCGCCGTGGAACACGATCACCGGAATTCCGTCGCGCCGCCCACATTGTTCGACGTAGATTCGGTGCCCGTCGCCCATGTCGATGACGCGCTGATCGAAGGGATCGATCGGCGGGTAAAGAAATTCGACTGCGCGCTTTTGACCTGATCTTTGATCCATCATCGCCCTATATAGCCCTGCCAGAGCCGCAAGTGAACGGGCAATGAGGAGACCAAGATGCAAGCCACGCAGACCGTCGATCCCGGCGAAGTTGCCAAGTTCGAAGCGATGGCGGCCGAGTGGTGGAACCCCGAGGGCAAGTTCAAGCCGCTGCACATGCTGAACCCCTGCCGGTTGGGCTATATCACCAGCCAGATCGGCGCCGAATTTGGCCGCGATCTTGCCGGGCCCCTGCCGTTCAAGGGCCTGCGCATCCTCGATATCGGCTGCGGCGGCGGGCTTTTGGCCGAACCGATGGCGCGGCTTGGCGCCGATGTGGTGGGGGCCGATGCCGCACCGCGCAACATCCCCGTGGCGCAGCTGCATGCCCAGCAATCGGGCCTAACGATCGATTACCGCCACACCACCGCCGAAGCGCTGGCCGAGGCGGGCGAACAGTTCGACGTCGTGCTGAACATGGAAGTTGTCGAACATGTCGCCGACCCGCAGGGCTATCTGACCGCCTGCCAGCAGCTTTTGAAACCCGGCGGGCTGATGATCTGCTCAACCCTGAACCGCAACGCCAAAAGCTTCATGATGGCGATCATCGGGGCCGAATGGGTGATGCGCTGGCTGCCGAAAGGCACGCATGACTGGCAGAAGTTCATCACGCCGGACGAGCTTTACGCCCTGATCCGGGGCGCTGGCCTGACGCCTGTGGACCGCAAGGGCATGGTGTTCAACCCGGTCGGCTGGTCATGGAGCCTGTCTGACCGCGACCTCAGTTGCAACTACGTCACCGCGTCGGTGAAACCGGCGGCATGATTGCCGCCGGTTCGTTGGCTTCACTAGTCGCTGGAGGATTTGGCCCAGAGGTTGATGTCCTTTTCTTCGGAAATGGCGTCGATGCGGGCTAGTTCTTCGGCGGTGAAGTCAAGGTTGCGGATAGCACCCGCGCAGTCTTCGACCTGTGCAGCACTTGAGGCGCCGATCAACGCACTGGTGATGCCGCCGCCGCGCAGCACCCAGGCCAGCGCCATCTGCGCCAGTGTCTGGCCACGGGCCTCGGCCATCTCGTTCAGCTTTCTGACCGACCCGACCGCCTTTTCCACCACCGAAGGGTCCAGCGACTTGTCCTGCGTTGCACGGCTGCCCGCCGGGATGCCGTTCAGGTATTTCTTGGTCAGGATGCCCTGCGCCAAGGGAATGAAGGCGATGGAGCCGACGCCCAGGTCCGCCAGCGTGTCTTTCAGCCCGTCGGTTTCGACCCAGCGGTTCAGGATGTTGTAGCTGGGCTGGTGAATGACCAGAGGCGTACCAAGGTCTTTCAGGATGGCATAAGCCTCGCGGGTGCGCTGGCTGTTGTAGCTGGAGATGCCCACATAAAGCGCGCGGCCCGACCGCACGATATGATCCAGCGCGCCCATGGTTTCTTCCAGCGGCGTGTCGGGATCAAAGCGATGCGAATAAAAGATGTCGACGTAATCAAGGCCCATCCGCCTCAGGCTCTGGTCGCAGGACGAGATCAGGTATTTGCGGCTGCCCCATTCGCCGTAAGGCCCGTTCCACATGTGGTAGCCGGCCTTCGACGACACGATCAATTCGTCTCTATGCAGGCGGAAATCGGTCTTCATCAGATCGCCGAACGCCTCTTCGGCGCTGCCAGCGGGCGGGCCGTAGTTGTTGGCCAGATCGAAATGTGTGATGCCGTGGTCAAAGGCGGTGCGGCAGATCGCCTGCTTGGTGGCATGTGGCGTATCGTGGCCGAAGTTGTGCCACAGCCCAAGCGAGATCGCCGGCAGCTTCAGGCCGGTGGCTCCGCAGCGGTTGTAGATCATGCGGTCATAACGGTCGTCGCGGGGGGAATAGGTCATGCGGCAGGTCTCCTTCGGTGGCCAACATTTCACGCCAATCGGAACGCCGCAAGTTGTGCAGGCGATACACCTCGGCCATTGTGACCGGATGCGTAGCCACATCGCCAAATATTGGGATTTCATCGTCGCGGTCTGGAAGCGTGTTGCGGAGGGTCACTTCTCGCTGATCGCGGCAGGCGTGGCGTTCTATGCGATGTTTGCCGTGTTCCCCGGACTGACCGCCACCATCGCGATCTGGAGCATGGTGGCCGATCCGGGCGTGATCGGCGAATATCTGGCGGTGGCCGAGCGGTTCCTGCCGGCCGAGGCCGCGACCCTGGTGCATGACCAGGTCATCGGATTGATGACGGCACCGCGTGGCGCCGTTGGCTGGGCCACGGCGATCTCGCTTGCCATCGCGGTCTATTCGGCGCGCGCCGGGGTATCAGCGCTGGTGCAGGGTCTGGATGTCGTGCACCGGGCGCGGCCGCGCAGCTGGCTTTGGTCATGGGCGGTGGATTTCATGCTGACGGGGGCCTTGATCGGCGCGCTGATGGTGGCGCTGGTGACAGTGGTGGTTGTGCCGATCCTGCTCAACTATGTCACCTTCGGCAGTTTCGAGGCGTGGCTGATCGGCGTGCTGCCCTGGGGCGCGATGTCCATTCTGGTGCTGACGTGCCTGTCTATCCTGTACCGTTTTGGCCCCAATGTCCCCGGCGGCTTTCGCAGCCCGTGGATCACCGTGGGCGTTCTGGTGGCCACCATCGCCTGGTCGGGCGTGTCGATCGGATTTTCGGTCTATCTGGCGAATTTCAACAGCTACAACACGATCTATGGCTCGATCGGCGCTGTCATCATCCTGATGACATGGCTCTACCTCAGCGTCTGGGCCGTGCTTCTTGGTGGCGCAATCAATGCCGAGATCGACGAACGCATGCGCCTCCCTCTTGGGCCGCGCTAGAACCGCGCGTCGGGCAGTCCGCAGAATGGATCGACAGGGTTTTGCCCGAGGAACGGGGCGCGGCCCAGAAGGCAGTCCAGCGTCGCGCGCTGCATCGTGTCCATCGTGGCGTAGGCATTGACGACGCAGGGCATCCGGGGGGCATCATACAGGTAATAGGGGTAGCCGAAGGAGATCAGGGCGGTCGGCACCTGATGCCAATACCGCCGCATCGCACCGTGCAGGCCACCCATCAGGCGGTTCCAGTCCAGAAAGATGCGCCCTCGGGTCAACAGCGTTTCCTCGCCCATCAGAAACAGCATCAGGTCGAAGTCGCGCGGATCGGGCCGCGCTTCGGGGGCATACAGCGTGACATCGAACCCTTCGGCGCGCATCAGGTCGGGGAACACCATCGCTGCTCCGGCGCCATGCAGGGGCGTGATGATGCCGGTCGTGCAGATCAGCACGCGGCGATGCCGATCGGGCGACAGGGGAAGAATGCCCCGCACATCCTTTACCAGCGTCGGCGCGCGGGCCGTCACCGCCTCGGCCTCTTGCGCGTTCGTGGGGTTGAAAAGCCTGGTCCGGTCGGCCGGCGTTTTTCCGGTTTCATGCAAAGATAGAGCCGCTTTCAGCCCCAGAACCCGCACCATCGCCAGATCCAGCCGGTCGCGCGCAAGACGCCCGTCGTCGAGCGCCGCTTCGATCCGCGCGATATCGGCCTCGGGCTCGTCCGAGAACAGGATCGCGTCGCAGCCCGAGGACACCACCTCGGGCAGCATCTCGTCGCGATTGGCCCAAGAACCGAACCCGGCCATCGGCGTTGCGTCTGACACGATCACGCCGTTGAAGCCCAACTCGCCGCGCAGGAGCGTCTGGTTCAGAAGCGGCGAAGTCGATGCCGGGCGATAAGCCTCAAGCCCCGCGTTGGGATCGTGCGCCAGCACGTAGGCCGGAAAGGCGATATGCCCCGCCATCACGGCCATCACGCCCGCCTCGATCATGCTGCGGTAAAGCGCACCGTGGGTCGCTTCCCACTCGGCCAGCGAGAGGGGGTTGATCGTGGTCAACAGATGCTGGTCGCGGTCGTCATGGCCTTCGCCGGGCCAGTGCTTCGCCGTCGCCGCAACGCCGTGGCCTTGCAAGCCCCGGATATGCGCCAGCGCGTGCGCATTGATGCGCGCGGGGTCGGACCCAAGCCCCCGCGTCGCCACAATGGCCGACCGGAACAGCGCGTTGATGTCGATCACCGGCGTGAACGACCAGTTGATGCCCGCAGCGCGCGCCTCTTCGGCCATGATCCGCGCCACCGCTTCCGACGCCTGAACATCATCCACGGCCGCCAGCGCCAAGGGGTTCGGCACCTCGGTCCCGAAGGGCAGGCTCATCCGGCTGCCTTCAAGATCGGCGCTGACGAGGTAGGGAATGACCGCCCCGGCACGCAGCGCGTCCAGCGTATCAAGCTCGGCCTTCGCATCGGTGCCGAAGAACTTGGTGAAACCGGCTGGCTGCAACGCCGTCAGCCGCGCCACCTCGTCCGGCCCGCTGCCGTGCACCGAATGCACGAACAAATGCCGCACCTTGGCCGCCTCGGTCATCCCCGAAAGGGTTGCCCGCACCCACTCCCGCCCCGCCGGATCAAGATTGAACGGCGGGGCGGAAAGGATGCGGTCGATCTCGGTCATCAGACGTAACGGTTCCAGAGGTTTTCCAGCCGCTCCTGACGGCCCGATTTCGGCTGCGGTTCCAGCCCTTCGGCGGTCACGCGGGCGGCAGCCTCTTCAAGCCCGCCCTTCAGCATCGCCTGCGCCTTGGGGTCGTTCCAGCCGGCGTAGCGGGCCTTCACGGCAGCCTCCATCTCGCCCGATTCCATCAGCGCGGCGGCGGCTTTCAGCGCGCGCGCGCAGGTGTCCATGCCGCCGACATGCGCGAGGATCAGGTCTTCCGGATCAAGGCTTTGACGCCGGATCTTGGCGTCGAAGTTCACGCCGCCGGTCTTGAAGCCGCCCGCCTTGAGGATTTCGTAGAACGCCACGGCCTTTTCGGCGTGGTTGTTCGGGAACTGGTCGGTATCCCAGCCGGACTGATAGTCGTTCCGGTTCATGTCGATTGACCCGAAGATGCCAAGCGCGGCGGCCAGCCCGATCTCGTGTTCAAAGCTGTGCCCGGCAAGGATCGCATGGCCCTGTTCGATGTTGACCTGAACCTCCTTCTCCAGCCCGAATTCGACGAGGAAGCCGTAAACCGTGGCCACGTCGTAGTCATACTGGTGCTTCGAGGGTTCCTGCGGCTTCGGCTCGATCAGGATCGCGCCCTTGAAGCCGATCTTGTGCTTGTAGTCCACCACCTGCTGCAGGAAGCGGCCCGCGTGCGCGCGCTCGGCCTTGAGGTCGGTGTTCAGCAGGGTCTCATACCCCTCGCGACCGCCCCACAGCACATAGTTCTGCCCGCCCAGCTTGTGCGTTGCGTCCATGTTCGCCTTCACCGTGGCGGCGGCATAGGCGTAGACGTCCGGATCGGGGTTGGTGGCGGCACCCGACATGAAGCGGCGGTGGGAAAAGAGGTTCGCCGTGCCCCAGAGAAGCTTGGCTTTGTGGGTGCTCTGCTTTTCGCCAAGGTAATCGACGATTTCGTCAAGGTTGCGCTTCGAGTCCGCGAAGGTCGCACCCTCCGGCCGCACATCGGCATCGTGGAAGCAGTAGAACGGCTGGCCGAGGATATCGAACATCTCGAACGCCACGTCGGCCTTCATCTTGGCCAGCGCCATCGTGTCACCGAACCACGGGCGCTCGAAGGTCTGGCCGCCGAACGGGTCGCCGCCGGGCCAGGCAAAGCTGTGCCAGTAGGCGACGGCAAAGCGCAGATGGTCCTCCATCCGCTTGCCAAGGATCACCTCGTCGGGATTGTAATGGCGGAAGGCAAACTCGTTGCGGCTGCCAGCGCCCTCGAATTTGATCGCGGGGATGCCTTTGAAGAAGTCGGTCATGGAAGTGGTCCTTAGGTTGTCAGGCCGCGAATAGCCGATTGGGCGGCGCGGAAACGGGCATGGCCCGCGTCGAAAGCGTCGGAAAGGGAGGCATCGGGTTCAATGACCCGGGCGATCTTGGGCAGGGTTGCAATCTCGGCCCCGGCACCGGTGGCGGCCATCAGGCCAAGCCGCGCGGCACCGTAAGCCCCGCCGAAATCGCCTGCAACCGGCACCTGCAGCGGCACGCCAAGCGCCGTGGCGATAGCGGACAGCCAGTAGTCGGAGCGTGAGCCGCCGCCCACTGCCAGAAGCGTGTTCAGCTTGGTCCCCGTCGCGGCCAGCACATCGCGGCAGTCACGGAAGGCAAACGCCACACCTTCCAGCACCGCCCGCGTGGCGGCGTTGCGGTCGGTGACATGTTCCAGCCCGGTGAACGCACCCCGCATGGTGGGGGAGTTGATCGGCGTCCGCTCGCCGCCAAGATAGGGCAGGAACACGGTCTTCCTAGGCGCTTGCAAGGGGCCAAGGTCGGCTGTCAGCGTCGCCGCATCCTGCCCGACCAGCCGCGCATACCAGTTCAAGGCATCCGTCGCGGCCAGGATCACGCCCATCTGGTGCCAGGTGTCCGGCACGGCATGGCAGAAGGTGTGAACGGCCGACGCCGGGTCCGGCTGATAGCCGTCATTCACCGCGAAAAGGACGCCCGAGGTGCCAAGCGACACGAACGCCTCACCCGCGCGCACCACACCGACGCCCACGCCGGAGGCGGCGTTGTCGCCGCCACCGCCGGCCACGATCACGCCTTTCGGCAGACCCCAGCGGGCGGCCAGCGCATCGCGCATCACGCCGGAGGGGGCCGAGCCTTCGACCAGCCGTGGCATGTTGGCCCGGCTGAACCCGGTGGCGGTCAACAGGTCATCCGACCAGTCGCGCTTGCCGGTATCGAACCACGCGGTGCCCGAGGCATCCGACATATCCCCGACATGCTCACCCGTCAGCCACAGCCGCAGATAATCTTTCGGCAGCAGGATCTTTGCGATCTTTTCCCAGATCCGCGGCTCGTGCTTCTGCACCCAGGCCACCTTCGGCGCGGTAAAGCCGGGAAACACGATGTTGCCGATGATCCGGCGGAACATCGGGTCTTCGTCCATCTCGGCCGCTTCGGCATGGGCGCGGGTGTCGTTCCACAGCATGCAGGGCCGCAGCACCTCGTCGCTCGCGTCCAGCAGCGTCGCGCCATGCATCTGGCCGGAAAGCCCGATCGCGCGCACGTCACCAAGGCCCTTTGCCGATAACTGGTCCATCACGGCTTCCGCCGCAGTGATCCAGTCCGACGGCGCCTGCTCGCTCCACCCGTCTGCCGGGCGGCTGACGGTCAGGGGGGCGGTCGCTTCGGCCACCACCACCTGCGCGTCGTCGATCAGAACCCCCTTCAGACCGGAGGTGCCAAGATCAAGGCCGATGTACATCACGCGGCCTTGGCGGGTTTTTTCCCGAGGATGATCATCGAAAGGATGTCTTCGTCGGTCACCTCATCGACGTTCACCGTCCCGACAAGCTGGCCGTTCTTCATCACCGACGCACGGTCACAGAGCTTCATCACGTTGTGGATGTCGTGCTCGATCAGGAAGATGCCAAGGCCCTGCGCCTTCAGCTCCTGGATCAGTTCCGACACCATCTGCGTCTCGTGCGGGCCAAGGGCTGCGGTGGGTTCGTCCATGATCAGGATCTTGGCGTTGAAATACACCGCCCGCGCGATGGCGACCGACTGGCGTTGACCGCCGGAAAGGGCGCTGACCGGCACGTTGAACTTGCGGAAGTTCGGGTTCAATCGCGCCATGATCTTGCGCGTCTCGGCTTCCATCTTCGATTCGTCGACGAAGCCGAAGGCGTTGACCAGCTCGCGCCCGAGAAACAGGTTCGATGCAGCGTCGAGGTTATCGGCCAAAGCCAGCGTCTGGTAGATCGTTTCGATGTTCAGCGCGCGGGCGTCGCGCGGGCTGTTGATATCGACCTTCTCGCCGTTGATCAGGATTTCGCCCGCGTCGGCCTTGTAAGCCCCCGACAGGCACTTGATCAGCGTCGATTTGCCAGCGCCGTTGTGGCCCAGAAGGCCCACAACTTCACCGGGGAAAAGATCGACGGTCACATGGTCGACCGCCTTGATCCCCCCGAAGGAAATCGAGATGTCGCGCAACTCGACCAGGGGAGTGCCGCTGTTCGGTTTTTTCATGGTCATTCCCCCGTCACTTGATGCGTTTGCGGTAGACGATGTCGAGCCAGACGGCGAACACCAGCGCGATGCCGATCACGATCCGCTGGTACGAACCGTCGCCAAAGCCGATCAGCACCATCCCGGTCTGCAACGACGTCAGGATCAGCGCGCCGATGATGGCGCCGTAGATCGTGCCGACGCCCCCTGCCAGCGAGGTGCCGCCAACCACGGCGGCGGCAATGACATAAAGCTCGTCAAGGTTACCCATCGCGTTGGTGGCCGAGTTCTGCCGCGCCGCGCCGATCACGGCGGCGATGCCCGCCAGACCGCCCATCAGGGTGAAGATCTTCACCGTCATGGCGCGGGTGTTGATGCCCGACAGGGCCGCAGCCTCGGGGTTGCCGCCGATGGCAAAGACATAGCGGCCAAACCGGGTGCGCGTCATCAGGATGGTCATGAAGATCGCCACCGCGATCAGGATCAGCACCGGATAGGCAAAGCCGTGGCCGAAGCTGGCGCAGACACCGCTGTAGATCGTGTCGTTGTCCTTGGCGCATTCCGGCAGTTCCTGCCCGATCGACGCATAGTATTTCTCGATGTTGCCCTTGGGCCAGATGTAGGAGTTGACCACCGCCGTCGCCCCGACGATCACAGAGCAGACAAGGCCGATCACGAAGGTCTCGGCCCAGACCGGGCGCAGCGCAAACCCGTGCGTGCGGCGCGACTTGCGTCCGCTGACGAAGGCCCAGACGACGAAGACGCAGGCGATGACCGCGAAGATCCAGCTTCCGGTCCGCCCCAGCGCGCCGAACGACCCGCCGCCGATCAGCGCGAAGTTTTCGTCCAGGGGCGCAATGGTCTTGCCCCCGGCGACCAGAAAGGCCGCGCCGCGCCACACCAGAAGGCCACCGAGCGTGACGATGAAGGACGGAATGCCGAGAAACGCTATCAGCATCCCCTGGAAGGCCCCGATCAGCGCGCCCATGGCGACGCCGAAGATCACCGTGATGATCCAGATCGAAGGATGCCCAAGACCAAGGGCAGGCGTCAGGTAGCTGATCTGAAGAAGGCCCATGTACATGCCGACCATGCCCATGATCGACCCGACCGAAAGGTCGATGTTGCGGGTGATGATCACCAGCACCATGCCCGTCGCCATGATGCCGATATAGGCGGTCTGGACGCTGAGGTTCCACAGGTTGCGCGGCGTCAGGAAGCCGTTCGCTTCGGCCTGCGCGGCACCAAGCAGCAACGAAGGCCGCCCAAGCACGATGGTCGAGTAGGCCTCGAAAGCCACCCAGATCAATACCAGGGCTCCGATCATGCCCAGAAGGCGGGGGTCGATCTCGGTCGCTCGCAGGAAGCGGGCTACTGCGCCGTCTTGCGACTGTGCTGTTTGGGGGGAATGGGGTGTGTCGGTCATGTCCTCGTCCAACCTATGAGAGGGAGGGGCCGGGGCCGCAAATGCGCGCAAAGCACGCACGTTGCGCCCACACATTGGGGCGCGAGGCCACCCGACTTCGAAAGAAGGTTCCGGCGCCACCCATTCGGGCGGCGCCGGAAAATCAGCCTAGATCACTGGCAAGCAGCGACGCCTTCCATGGCACCCTCGCAAGCCGCCTCTTTCGAGATGTGGCCTGCGTCGATCGCCAGGTTCAGCGTGTCCTTGGTGATCGGGGTCGGGTTCAGAAGGATTGCGTTCATTTCAACGCCCTTCTCGCCGCCCGAGAACTTGGACGCGCCCGGGATGGCGTCCAGTGCGGTGCCGTCAGCCAGCATGCCGGCGATTTCGCCAGCCGACTTGCCGAGGTCACGCGCGTTCTTCCAGACCGAAACGGTCTGCGTGCCGCGTGCGACACGGTTGATCGCAGCAAGGTCGCCGTCCTGGCCACCCAGCGGAACGTTCAGGCCCTGAGCGGCCAGAGCAGCAGCAGCGCCACCGGCCATGCCGTCGTTCTGCGCCAGAACCGCGTCCACCTTGTTGTTGGCGGCGGTCAGGATCTGCTCCATGTTCTTCTGGGCATTCTCAGGCTTCCAGCCGTCCGAGTTTGCTTCGCCGACGATCACGATGTCGCCCGAGGCAACAGCCGCACCGATGACTTCTTCCATGCCCTGACGCAGGAAGCCGACGTTCGGGTCACCCGGGTCGCCCTTGATGATCGCGTAGTTGCCCTTCGGCGCCACCTTGAAGACTTCCTGTGCGATGATCCGGCCAACGCCGACGTTGTCGAACGTCAGATAGAAGGTACGGGCGTCTTCGATCAGACGGTCGTAACCCACAACCGGGATACCTTCGGCAGCGGCTTTCTCGATGGCCGGCCCGATGGCGTCCTTGTCCCAGGCGTTGATGATCAGCGCGTCAACGCCCTGAGCGATCAGCGCGTCGATGTCCGACAGCTGCTTTTCAGCAGAGGCTTGGGCGTCGGCCGAGACGTACTCGTTGCCAGCCGCTTCGATAGCAGCCTTCATGGCCGCTTCGTCGATCTTCCAGCGCTCTTCCTGAAACTGAGCCCAGGAAACGCCGATCTTCTTGCCTTCAGCCAAAGCAGCCGACGAGAAGCCAGTCACCGCCACGATGGCGGCGAGAATTGCGGTACGCATAAGTATCCTCCCTATGGATATCGGCCAGCGCATGGCCGGCCCGGCAGATTCGCCGGAACGGGCGGAAAAGTGCCGCGAATAATTTCAGTTGTCAAAATAAAAATAACGGTCAATCTTGGACTCGCCCGCAGATTGACCGTTTTCGTGCTGCCACGCAGCATTCTGCAGGCGCAAAACGAGAGATTTCAGCATTTTTCCTTCGGAGACCAAAGAAATGGCGGCCCGCGCGGTCAGGACAGCAGGATCAGACGGCCGCAAGGGCGTTGGCCCGCTGATTCCCGCCCTGCAGGACAACCAGCGCCCTCTCCGCCAGCAGGTCTTTGAACAGGTGCGGGCGGCGGGTCTGATTCCCCGTGTGCAGGTCGCCAAGGATCTGGGCATCAGCCCGGCCACCGTCACGACGCTGACCCTTGAACTGATCGCCGCCGGACTGATCGAAGAGGTCGCCGCCCCCCGCGACGGCGAGGTCGGTCGAGGCCGCCCGGCGGTGGCGCTGGGCGTGCGCGCCGACGCCCATCATGTCGCGGGCATGAAGCTGTCGGACCGCGAACATACCGCCGTGATCGTCGATTTCGCGGGCAACCTGATCGCCGACGACGTGATCCCGCGCCGCCCCGGCCCGATGTCGGTGGCCGAAATCCTTGACGCGATCGAGGCGCTTCTGAACCGGGTCTGCGCCAAGGCAGGCATGGCGCGCAGCGACCTGTCGGCCGTCGGCATCGGCGTTCCCGGGTTTGTCGACGTGGCCGAAGGCGTGGTGCTTTGGTCCTCGGTGCTGGTCGACCGCGCGGTGCCGCTGGCCGCCGCCGCCGGGGCGCGGCTGGGCCTGCCGGTGACCATCGACAACGACGCCAACCTCGTGGCGCTGGCCGAACTGTGGTTCGGCGCCGGTCGTGCGCTGTCGGATTTCGCGGTCGTGACCATCGAACACGGCGTCGGCATGGGCTTTGTGATGAACCACCGCATCTACCGCGGCGCTCAACGCTTGGGGATGGAACTGGGCCACACCAAGGTGCAGCTTGACGGTGCGCTCTGCCGCTGCGGGCAGCGCGGCTGCCTTGAGGCCTATGTTGCCGACTACGCCTTGGCGCGCGAGGCGACGACGGCGCTGAACTGGGGCCACAAGGAGGGCCAGTCGATCGCGGTCCTGCTGGAAAGCCTCTATGACCACGCCAAGGCCGGCAACGCCACCGCGCGGTCGATCTTTCGCCGCGCAGGGCGCTATCTGGCGGTCGGGCTTTCGAACGTGATCAACCTTTTCGACCCCGCCCTCATCATCTTGTCGGGCGAGCGGATGCGGTATGACTACCTTTACGCCGCCGAAACACTGGCCGAGATGGACAATCTGGCGATCAACACCGGACGCCCCCGCCCCCCCATCGAGATCCACGCCTGGGGGGATCTTTTGTGGGCGCATGGCGCGGCGGCGCTGGCGCTGTCGGCGGTCAGCGAGGCGATTCTGGCGCCCGCACGGGAAATCGCGGCGCAGTAGCCAGCGTGGGACTGGAGGGTTTCACACCCTCCAGACCTCCCGTGGGATATTTGGAGAAGAGGAAGCCGGGTCAGGATTCAGCGTCAAGAAGCGCTGCAAGCCCCGCCTGATAGCTGGGGTGAAGCAGCCGCACGCCAAGGTCGATGCGGATGCGGTCGTTCCTGACCTTTTTCGATTCGCTGTAAAAGCTGCGCGCCATCGGCGTCATGTCCGCAGTGTCGAAATCGACCGCGGGCGGTTCCGGCAGGCCAAGCAGGCGCGCGGCATAGCCCAGCACGTCTTCGGGCGGGGCGGGGTTGTCGTCGCAGACGTTGTAGGCGGTGCCGGGTGCCGGCTTGCGGATCGAGGTTTCCAGCACCAGCGCGATATCATCGACATGGCAGCGGCTGAACACCTGCCCCGGCTTGATGATCCGCCGCGCGGTGCCGTCGCGCACCTTTTCGAACGGCCCGCGACCGGGGCCATAGATGCCCGCTAGCCGGAAGATATGCACCGGCAGCCCCGTCGCGCGCCATTGCGCTTCGGCCAGCACACGCCAGCGGCCTCGGTCGGAACTGGGGGTGAGGGCTGTGTTCTCATCCACCCAGCCACCCTGATGGTCGCCGTAGACCCCGGTGGTGGAAAGGTAGCCCACCCACTCTGGCCGCGCCGCGGCCATTTCGGGAACGGCGGCAAGGAACGGATCGCCCGCCGCATCGGGCGCGGCAGAGGCAAGGACATGCGTGGCGCGCGCTAGGGCAGGGCCAAGGTCGCCGGGCCAGAGCAGCGGTTCCACTCCGTCGCGGCGCAGCGCCTCGGCCTTGGCGGGGCTGCGGGTGGTGCCGATCACCGTCCAGCCTTGTGGCAGAAGGCGGCGGGCGAGGGCTTGGGCCGAATAGCCGTGACCAAGGGAGAGAAGCGTTGACATGCCCGCAACTATCGGGGGGCGGCGGGGCGGGCGCAAGGGACTTGCGGCATTGAAAAAGCGGGATCATGCTTGCCCAAAGCGGGGATGGCGATGGCAGATCACAGCTTGAAAGGCGCACTGGGGTTGACCGGGCCGGAGGCCTGCCTTGCCTACTACCGCGACTGGGCCGCCAACTACGACAGCGGCTTTGCCGAAGGGATGGAATATCTGCTGCCTGCGCATGTCGCGGCGGCCTTTCTTGGCAGCGGCGGCGCAGGCCCGGTTCTGGATGTGGGCGCAGGCACCGGGCTGCTGGCTGAACGGTTGCGCGGCATGGGGTTTCACGCCCCGATCGACGGCGTGGACTTTTCGCCCGAGATGCTGGCGCGTGCGGCTGAAAAGCATGTCTACCGCGCGCTGGTGCAGGCCGACATCACCCGCCCGCTGGCCCTGCCTCGGCAGTATCGCGGCATCGTCAGTTCCGGCACCTTCACTGCAGGGCACGTGGGGCCCGAGGCGCTGCCAAACCTGCTGGACGTGGCCATGCCTTCAGCACAGGTGGCGCTGTCGATCAACCGGCGGGTCTGGACCAAGGCCGGGTTTGACCGCGCCCTTGACGGGCTTTCGCAGGCCGGGCGGATTGCCGACCTCCACCTGATCGAGGTCGAGGTCTATGGTGCGGCAGCCGCCGCCGTGGATGCCGATCACGCGGCCGACCGGGCGCTGATCGCGCTCTTTCGGGTGACCTGACGCAGGCCCCGTCATGACGGCGTCACTTGCGAAGCGCTAGGGGTTCGGGCTTATATGCCCGATCAAAACGCAGGACCACCGATGCAGGACGACGCCCAGACCGCCACCCTTTGCCCGCCACCCCGCGCCTCGGTCAGCTTTACCGATGCCAACGAAGCGGTGGCGCTGCTGGAGGAGTTGTATGCCGAGGCGACGGCCTTCCTCGCCCGGCATTTCAGCGAGACGGTGACCAAGGGCCGCCCCGGCGCGCGGATCAGGGCCTTCTACCCCGAAATCCGGTTGACAGTGACCAGCTTCGACAAGATCGACTCGCGCCTGTCCTTTGGCCACGTGTCCAGCCCCGGCACCTATGCCACGACCGTCACGCGGCCCGACCTCTTTCGCAACTATCTGGTGCAGCAGATCGAGCTTCTGATCGAAAACCACGGCGTATCGGTGGACATCGGGCCATCGTCGACACCAATTCCGGTGCATTTTGCCGTGGCGGGCAATCCCGATGTGTCGGTGCCGCAGGAAGGCGTGATGGACTTCTCGCTGCGCGACATCTTTGACGTGCCGGACCTGGCCACCACGAACGATGACATCGTGAATGGCATGATGACGCATTATGCCGATGGCTCGGCGCCATTGGCACCATTCACCGCACAGCGCGTGGACTACAGCCTCGCGCGGCTGACGCATTACACCGCCACCGACCCGCGGCATTTCCAGAACCACGTCCTCTTCACGAACTACCAGTTCTACATCGAAGAGTTCGAGGCCTTTGCCCGAACCGCGCTGGCCGACCCCACCAGCGGCTACACCGCCTTCGTGGCAACCGGGAACCAGGAGATCACGACACCCGATGGCGTGATCCTGCCGCTGACCAAGCTGCCGCAGATGCCGACCTACCATCTGAAGCGAGCCGATGGGCAGGGCATCACGCTGGTCAACATCGGCGTCGGCCCGTCGAACGCCAAGACCGCGACCGACCACATCGCCGTGCTGCGCCCCCACGCCTGGCTGATGGTGGGGCACTGTGCAGGCCTCAGGAACAGCCAGAGCCTTGGCGATTTCGTCCTCGCCCACGCCTATCTCCGCGACGACCATGTGCTGGACGACGATCTGCCCGTCTGGGTGCCGATCCCCGCGCTGGCGGAAATCCAGATCGCGTTGGAGCAGGCGGTGGCCGACGTCACCCAGCTTGAGGGGTATGAGTTGAAGCGCATCATGCGCACCGGCACCGTGGCCACCATCGACAACCGCAACTGGGAGCTGCGCGACCAGTCCGGCCCCGTCCGCCGCCTGTCGCAATCGCGCGCCGTGGCGCTCGACATGGAGTCGGCCACCATCGCCGCCAACGGCTTTCGTTTTCGCGTTCCCTACGGCACGCTTCTGTGCGTTTCCGACAAGCCCTTGCACGGCGAATTGAAGCTACCGGGCATGGCGTCCGAGTTCTACAAGACCCAGGTAAGCCGCCACCTTCAGATCGGCATCCGCGCGATGGAACGGCTGCGCGACACGCCGCTGGGCCGCCTGCACAGCCGGAAGTTGCGCAGTTTCGAGGAAACCGCCTTCCTCTGAGCCGCTGAAAAACGCGCTAAATCGGGGGACAGTTACGGTTCGGGGGTTGATTTCGGGCCGGAAACTGTGTGTTTGGACGGTGGCCTCGTTCACGAGGGGGCCGTTGCCTGCGCTCGCGGGCCGGCTTTTGCAATTATAACCATAAAGGATGATCCAATGTCCAAACCGATGACCAAGACGCAGCTTGTGGCCGCCGTGGCCGACGAAATGGGCGGCGACAAGAAGACCGCTTCTGCCGCTCTGGATGCGATCGCCGCCGTTGTGGCGCGTGAAGTTGCCGCTGGCGGCGCGATCACGCTGCCGGGTCTGGGCAAGGTTGCCTGCAAGGCCCGTCCCGAGCGTCAGGTCCGCAACCCCGCCACCGGCGAGACGATGATGAAGCCTGCCGACAAGCAGGTGAAGTTCGCCATCGCGAAGTCGCTGAAAGACATCGTCAACGGCTGATCCTTGCCGCAAGGCATCGGACGTGGGAGGGTCGCCCTGGGCGGCCCTTTTGCATTCGGGGGTGGGCATGGCACATGTTACCGGCATCGGCGGCATCTTCTTTCGCGCCGGCGACCCCGAAGGCAACCCGATCGAGCTGTGGGAGCCGCCGCCGGTTGACCGCGCCGCCGCCGCCCTGTAGCCCCAAGGCCTAAGCCGGGGGACCACACGTGGACATTCGCGCAATCCTGATGGGCACGGCCTTCGCGCTGATGTGGTCTTCGGCCTTTGCCACCGCGCGGGTGATCGTGGCCCACGCGCCGCCCCTTGCCTCGCTTTGCCTGCGCTTCCTGATCTCGGGCCTCCTCGCCGTGGTCATCGCCCGCGCGCTGGGCCAGACATGGCGGCTGACACGGCCGCAGGCACGGTCTGTCATCGTGTTCGGCCTGTGCCAGAATGCGCTCTACCTTGGCCTCAACTTCGTCGCGATGCAGACGGTCGAGGCGTCGCTGGCCGCCATCATCGCCGCCTCGATGCCATTGATCGTCGCGGCGCTGGGCTGGATATTCCTGCGCCAGAAGGTGCCGGCGCTGGGCGTCGCCGGGCTGGTCGTCGGCATGGCGGGCGTCGGGCTGATCATGGGCACGCGGATTTCCGGCGGGGCCGATCCGGTGGGCATCGCCCTGTGCGTCGCGGGCGCGGTGGCACTTGCCGTCGCCACCCTTACCTTGCGCGGCGCCACCTCGGGCGGCAACCTCCTGATGATCGTCGGCCTGCAGATGCTGGTCGGTGCGCTGGTCCTCGGCCTCGTTTCTGCAGGAACAGAGACGCTTTTCATCCGCTGGTCGCCCTCTCTGGTCGCCGCCTTTGCCTACCAGATCCTGATCCCCGGCCTGACCGCCACGCTGCTCTGGTTCTCATTGGTCGGCAGGATCGGTACGGTTCGCGCCTCGGCGTTCCACTTCCTCAACCCGTTTTTCGGTGTGTTGATCGCGGCGCTTCTCCTCGGCGAATCCATTCGCGCGCTCGACATGCTGGGCGTCGTGATCGTGATGGCAGGCATCCTTGCCGTGCAACTGGCGCGGATGCAGGGGGCGAAGGCCGAACCTCCGCCCGCCTGACGTCAGGCTGCGGTCTGGCCCGCATTCATGGCCGCATCCGCCTCCAGCGCCCTCTGCCGTGCGGGGCGTGCCATGCAGCGGGCCACCCAGTCTCGGATCACGGCGTCATCGGGCGTAAGATCCTTGAACCAGGCATAGGGTGAATGCACCAGAAGGTCGGCGGCGGAATATTGTTCACCCATCAGCCACGGCCCCTTTTCCAAGGCCGCACGGATGCGCGCCGTCGCCTCCTCCGGTCCGCGAAAGGTTGCGGTCAGCGCCGGGTGCGACAGATTGGCGAATGAATGGATCAGAACCGGCTCTAACACGCCCTGATACCACGTCAGCCAGCTTGCAAAGACGCCCCACTCCGGCGTGCCGGGTTTCGGTGACAGCCCGCTGTCGGGAAACAGCCCGCACAGGTGCAGCATGATCGCGCCGCGTTCGGTGATCACCTGCCCATCATGCACCAGCGCCGGCACCTTGCCTTCCGGGTGCGGGTTTGCCGGGTCGCGGCGGCCCGACCCATCGAACCGAGCGATGTCAACGATGCGGGTCTCGACCCGATCCTGTATCCCAATTTCCTCGATCAGCGTCAGGATCGCCGAAGAGCGCGAGTTCGGTGAATGGATGAAGGTCAGCATGGCAATTCTCCTTTTGCGTTTTCCATGCGGATGAGAATACTGAACCCCTCCTGCCAGAATCCGTCAGGAACCCATGCCCCGCGCCGACCGTCTTTTCCGCCTCTTGACCGCCATGCGCCTGCTGCCGCAGCCGGTAACGGCCGCGCGTCTGGCCGAAGAAACCGGCGTGTCGGAACGCACGCTCTACCGAGACATTGATGCCCTGCGCGCCGGCGGTGCCCTGATCGACGGCGCGGCGGGCGTCGGCTACACCCTGACCGAAGACCCCGCCCTGCCACCGCAGATGTTCACCCGGCTGGAGGTGGAGGCGCTGGTCCTCGGGCTGGCCGAGGTGCGGATGGCGGGCGATCCGGCCTTGGCCAAGGCTGCGGCCGCAGCGCAGGCCAAGATCGTGGCGACGCTGCCCGAACGGGTGCAGCGGCAGGCGATGCATTCGGTCCTACAGACCTACCGCTTCGAAAAGCGCCCGCCCGCGCCGCCGCATCTGGCCCTGATCCGCGAAGCGGCGTGGGAGGAACGCGCACTCGACATCCGCTACCGCGACAAGGTGGGCGCGCTGACTGATCGGCGCATCTGGCCCCTGAGCGTGGTGTTTCTGGACCGCGAGCTGATGTGCCTCGGCTGGTGCTGCCTGCGGCAGGATTTCCGCCGTTTCAAGCTGGGCATGATGGAAGCGGTGATACGCACCGACGAAAGCTTCCGTCCCCGCCGCGTGCCATTGCTACGCGAGTTTCTGGCACAGATGCGGGCGGGGCCAAGAGCCACGCCGTCGACGTGAAAGTGTTAACAGGTCGCTAAATTCGAAACCAAGCCTTTGATTTCACTGGGTTCGAAAAATGTCCCACCGTGGGACATCACCCGATGTGCCCCCGGACCCCCCCGGTCTGCCCCCGGTCCAGCAGCAGGTGGTCAAGGATAACACAAGCCATCATCGCCTCGCCCACCGGCACCGCCCGGATGCCCACGCAAGGATCATGCCGCCCCTTGGTGATCAGGTCCGTCTCAGCCCCACCCGAGGTGATCGTCTGCCTCGGCGTCAGGATCGAAGAGGTCGGCTTCACCGAAAACCTGCACACCACCGGCTGCCCGGTCGAGATGCCCCCAAGGATCCCCCCGGCATGGTTCGACAGATACTCCGGCCCATCTGGCCCCATCCGGATCTCGTCGGCATTCTCCACCCCGGTCAGGGCGGCCGCTGCCATCCCCTCGCCAATCTCCACGCCCTTGACCGCGTTGATCGACATCATCGCCGCCGCCAGATCGCTGTCCAGCTTGCCATAAAGCGGCGCGCCCAAGCCAGCCGGCACACCCTCCGCCACCACCTCGATGATCGCCCCGACCGAGTTATGGGATTTCCGCAGCTCGTCCAGATACACCGCCCAATCGGCGGTAGCCTGCGGGTCCGGCGTCCAGAACGGGTTGCGCTCGATCTCGGCCGCGTCGAACCGGCTGCGGTCGATCTGGTGCGGCCCCATCTGGACCATGTAGCCGGTGATTTTGACCAACGGCGCGAGGCTTGCCAGCACCTTGCGCGCCACACCTCCCGCCGCAACCCGCGCCGCAGTCTCGCGCGCCGACGACCGACCGCCGCCCCGATAATCACGCACCCCGTATTTCTGGTGGTAGGTGATGTCGGCATGCCCCGGCCGGAACGACTGCGCGATATCGCCGTAATCCTTGGACCGCTGGTCGGTGTTTTCGATCATCAGCTGGATCGGCGTGCCGGTCGTCACGCCCTCGAACACGCCCGACAGGATACGAACCTCGTCCGCCTCCTGCCGCTGGGTGGTGTATTTGTTCTGTCCGGGTTTGCGCCGGTCGAGCCAGGGCTGGATATCGGCTTCGGCAAGGGCGATGCCCGGTGGACAGCCGTCGACTGTGCAGCCGATGGCCGGTCCGTGGCTTTCGCCCCAGGTGGTGACGCGGAAGAGGTGGCCGAAGGTGTTGAGGCTCATCGTTCGCTCCGTGGCTTCGTGCGAGGCATAAGCGATACGTGGCAGGGGATAAATGGGAAACTGGTGCCGCATGTGGCCAGCGTGTGGGGGGTTTCACACCCCCCACACCCCCCGTGGGATATTTGGAGAAGAGGAAGCCCCTGGGTCAGGAACCTTGCTTGATCTGGGGGGCGAGGTCGTGGGTTGAGGGGACGCCGACGATGCGAAGGACGGAAAGGCCGAGGGTAACGTCGACCGCGCCGTCGGGGCGGCGGGTGACGGTGGGGGGTCTTGGCCAGGCGGTGAGGTCGTAGACCTGGCTTTCAGTCCACTGGCTGACGTGGGTGACGCCGCCGTAGGCGAGGATGAAGACGACCGCGCCGGGGCCAGGGTCGATGTGGTTGATGCCGGTGCCGGCGTGGACGGTGTCGTTTCCGCCGCCAAGGTGGATGCGGTTGCGGCCGGGGCCGGTGTGGATGACGGAAGATCCGTCGCCGTCCACCACGAGGTCATTGCCGTGTCCGGCGCGGATCAGGTTGCGGGCGGCGGTGCCGATGATCGTATCGTTGCCGGTACCGCCGTCGAGCGTATCGCGCCCGCCTCCGCCGAGGAGATAATCGTTGCCGGCACCGCCGAAGAACTGGTGGCGCGAGGCTTCGGACGCCGAAATCGCGATCAGCCGGTCGTCGCCATCACCGCCGTGAAAGATCGCACCGCCGTATTTCGGGCCGATCATCACATCGTTCCCGCGTGAACCGCGCACGTCAACCAAAACGCGTTCGGTCGTCTCGAAGGTGATCGGGCTGTCGGGATGCGCGACGATGCGGAGGGTGCGGGCCTCCTGTTTTGCGGCGGCGGGGTCTTCGTGACGGGCGACAACGGTGGCGATGCGGATGTTTTCCACATTCATCGGGCAGTGGAGGACATAGCCATCAGGGCCGCCCATGTACCACAGCGTGTCGGTCCCGCCGTCCTTTGCCTCGCGGATCTTCTCGACCTCGGCGCCGTAGGCCCAGTAGTTGTCGTTGCCGCGGCGGCCTTCGAGGACGACCGAGCCGTCCACCGCCATCATGGCATTGACGCCATCTGCCGGGTTTTCGAATCCGCGCAGGTCGAGGCCGAGGTCGAGCGCGCCCCGCACCAGTTCGGCGCGCAGGAAATCCATCGGCGCGGTGGCGGCAAGGTTTTCCGTCTCGCCCGGGTCGGCGACGACATCGTAGACATGCTCCTCGCCGTTGGGGTAGCGGAAGTAGCGGAGGTTGCGATAGCCCTTGACCGAGGGACGGACCGAAAGGGTGCCGAACACCGAGGTGATCGGGGATTTCGTGGTGTCGAAACTGCCGAAGGACGGGTCGATCAGCGGCAGCAGGCTTTGACCGGACACCCAGTCGGGGCGCGGGGGCAAACCCGCGAGCTGCATGATGGTTTTCGGAAAGTTGTGCAGCGAAATTGGCAGGTCTTCAAGGCGGCCAGCGTCCATCCGTGGGCTCCAGATGCCGAACGGGACGTGGGCGGCAGAGTCCCACTGGCTCATCTTGTGAAAGCTATCGTGGTTGCCGAGGTTGAAGCCATTGTCTGAGAGGAAGATGACCGTGGTGTTCTGCCCTAGCGGCGAAGCTTCGAGAGCGGTCAGGAAGCGGCCGATCTCATCGTCGACATGGCTGATCGCGGCGAAATAGGCGCGCACGACCTGCCGCCAAGCCTCGTCACCGGATTTTTCGGGCGTCCAGGTGCCGTTGGCGATGTAGGCCGCCTCATAGACCGCGAAGCCGGGTTGGGGCCCGTGGTAATCATCGGCGTGGGCGATATCGGGCCACCGGATCGCGGCGGCATCGTATTGCGCGTAGAAGCGGTCGGGACATTCAAGGTTGTAGTGCGGGTGCTTGAAGCCAAGCTGGATCAGGTGGCGGCGCGAAGTGTTCGCGCGACCAACGAAGTCGATCGCGTTTTGGGCGACGGAATGGTCGTAGAACAGGTCGTCCTGCGAGCCGTCGTCGTTGGGGTGGTTGATACCGGCAATGCCGGGGCCGCGGTCGAGGTAGTAGTTCACCTTGGTGCGCGTGCCGCTGTCTTGCGCTGGGACATCCTCGTGGAAAAGCACGCGGCGATAGCGTTCCGGCATCGGGCGGTAGGTGGCGTCCACTTTGCCGGTGGTGAAGGTGTAGAACCCCGCGCGGCGCAGATCGTAGGCCCATGCCTTTTCCGGTGGCAGAACCTGGCGCCAGAACCGGTTGAGGTCGACCAGACCGGTGCGGAATGGCGACAGACCAGTGGCAAGTTCGGCCCGGCAGGGCGCGCAAAGCGGGATCGTGGCGTAGGCGTTGGCAAAGCGGATGCCCCGGTTCAGCAGGCGGTCGAGGTTCGGGGTCTGGATTTCGATGCCGAAGGAATTGCGCCAGGTGAAGACGTCAATCATGTCATCGACCCAGATGACGCAGATGTTGTCTTGCGCGATCGCCTCGGCGGTAAAGGGCATCAGGCTTGGCCGTCGGTTAGTCGCAGCCGTGCGGGCAGCGCCCAGCGGTGCATGCCGTTGGCCGACCAGGTGTCGCGCAGCGCACCACGGTTGGCCGGGAAGGGGCCGGGATGCGGGGCGGCGCCATGCGCGTAGGCGACATGGATGTCGTCGCCTTCGGGGCGGCGGGTAAGGCGCAATCGCACGGATTTCGGATCGTCGGCGTCAACTTCGGCCGCGCGCAACGTGGCGCCGTTGGTCACCCCGGACAGGTGGAATCCGGCGCAGGGACCGGCGGCAAAGGGATCGGAAGGGTCGATCACCAAAGGTGAGGCGCTGTCGCAGACAAGGCGGATGTCGTCGCCGTGGCGTTCGGCAAGCTGGATCGTCGGACAGTCCCAGCGGTCTTCGGCTTGGAGGGCAACCAGCGCTTCGGCGGCGATCTGTGCCTTCAGGCGGCGGCCTTCGTCGGTAAGGCGGCCCGTATCGTCGATCGGGAGGGCATAGCTTGGCGCGGTGAAGTGCAGCCGGTGGTCGGCATGGTTCCACGCAAGTTCCCACTGGCCGGTCAGGGCGGGGCCTTCGGTGATGCTGTGGGTGCCGCAATCGAAGGCTGCAAGGAAGATCGGGCGCGCAAGACCGTGTCGGCCGAGGCTTTGGGTGATGCGTTCCATCAGGGCAATCATCCCGTCGCGGTAGGCAATCGGATCGCCCGTGACGTCCTCGAGAACGAAATCGAGGGTGACGGCCAGAACCTGCGCGGTCGTTCCGAGGCTGGCAGCGGCGGCTTTCAGGTTGGCAAGCGCGCGATTGAAATTTGCCAGCGCCTCGCCGAAGGCGAGGTCGGCGGCACCGGCGGCGCGGTCGGTTTCGGCGCGGACGAAGAACAGCGGCAGTGACAGGCTGGCCTCGCGCCGCCGTGCAAGAAGTGCGTCGGCAATCAACGCCTCGTGGGTCAGTTCGGTCAGGTTCTGCAACAGGGCAGTCGCAGGTGCGCTGCCGTCGCCCGCCATGCCGACAGCGCCGATGTCATCGGCGGGCGTCACGACGTGGTAGGGAAAGCGAGCCGGGCCGGGCGAGGCCAGCGCCGCACGCGCGCCGCCGATTGCAAGAAGCGCAAGGAGCGGGCCACGCGCTTCGGCGATCATTCCGCCACCGGCGGCGTGGCGGCGGTAGGCACGCGCGCTGTCGCCGCCGGGCAGGTTGCCGTGAAAGTGAGTCCAGTCGCCGTCGTGCTGAACCGACCAGATGTCGAGATCGTCTGGCAGCGGCTGCGGCACCGGCTTTTCGGGGGCGGCAGGCGGCGGGGGCAGGCGGGCCGCGATATCGACAATCACCCGGTCGGCAAGGTGCAGGATCAGGCCGCTTTCATCATAGCCGATCACGTCGCCGTTCGCCGCGCGCAGCAAGGTGCCGGTCTTGGCGGGGGAAGGTTGGTCGGGCATCAGCGGTCCTTCAGAACAGGCGGGCAAAGCGTTCGGGCAGTTTGTAGACACCTTTCGGCCGGGCACCGCCCGGAGCCCAATAGACCTCTTTCTTCGGACGCCAGCCATCGACCATTTCCTTGCGAAAGTCAGGAAAATCAATCGTCTCAGCGCGCGGCGTCTGCTTCGACAGGGCGGAGTAGGTATCCCATGCGGTATCCCAGCCGGTCTTTTGCCGATCCACCTCGCCCAAGGCACCGCTTTGGATCTGGCGCTGGGCGCGGCGGGTGGCGAGACGGCCTTCGGTCATGCCGTAGTCGATGAAGCGCAGGTGAAAGAGGTAAAGATGCGGGTCAAGGTACAGGTCGGGGTGGCTGGCGAAATGGCCACCGGGCACGATATCGAGCTTTGTCGCGGTGATGCAGGGTTTGGCATAATTGGCGTTCAGCCGGAAGATCCGGCGCACGTCCAGTATGTTGCGGTCAGGTGTGATCGCCTCGGGCTCCAGTGTCGGGTTGTGGACCATTTCTATCGCAAAGGGGGTAATGACCTTCGGGCCGCGTTTTTCGGGCAGGCTGGCGATGTAGTTGACCAGATTGTCCGACACGTCGGGATCGACGGCTACGATCTCGTCCACGTCGCCGACCAGCACCCAGTTGTAGAAGTTGGTGAAGCCCGAGGTCACCCGCGACAGCATTTGCCAGCGCCGCTGGTTGAAGCAGTCGCGCGTCGGATCGAAGGGCAGATAGATGACGTTGGCGCCATCGGCGATGCGCTTGTGTTCGGGATCGCCGCCGTGGCTGAGGATATAGAGGTTTTCACGGCCAAGATGACGACCATAGTAATCGACCCAGCGTTGCAGGAAGAAGTGGTCGCCGCCAACCATTGTCATGGCGCACATCGGCGCGCGTGTCGGATCCATCGGCTATGCTT
Source organism: Tabrizicola sp. BL-A-41-H6 (assembly GCF_050632395.1). Taxonomy (GTDB): domain Bacteria; phylum Pseudomonadota; class Alphaproteobacteria; order Rhodobacterales; family Rhodobacteraceae; genus JAUYQR01. The sequence goes on along the minus strand of NZ_CP192600.1, from coordinate 159,378 downwards.
CCCTTGCCGTATTCGCCACCCGCATAGCACGGCTTTTGCACATGGGCCTAGCCTTCGGCAAGCATATTGCCCGCTGTGCGACGGGCACGGCGCGCAAAGGCGAGGTCGTCGCCGCTGCCGCCACCTGAGGCACGCAGGATGGCATCCGCCGCTTGCACCACAAGCTTTGGATGGCCCCGTGCGGCTGCATTGGCAAGGATCGCCCGCTGCCATTTCGGCACCGCTTTCCGGGCGCGCATGGCGGTGAAAAAACCATGCCCGACGGCATCATGGTCGATCATGTCCGACAGGAGGGCCGGAAGCGCACCGGCCTTCAGCACGACACGGATCGCCTCGTGCGTGCCATGCGATAGGTGGACGTGCTGCACGTTCGCCCCGTCCATCCGCGCCGCATGGGCGCGGTCTTCGGGGGTGTGCGGGTCATAAAGAAGCACTGCCTTGCGGATGTAGGGAATGGCGGCGGCAGTATCGAGAAACGGCATCCCTTCCCAGTTCGATTTTCGCACCGCGAAGGGAAAGCGGGCCTCGAACGGCGCGATGGTCTTGTTCATCGTCGATTGCGCGCTGAAGGCAAGCACGCGCGCCTCGGGGATCAGCGGCGCAAAGTTCAGCGCGGCAAAGCCGCCCATTGACGCGCCCATCAGGATGATCTTGCGGAACCGGTGAAAGAAGCCGCGCTGTTCCAGACCCTGTAGCAAGGCCGGGGCGGTTGGCTGGCGAAACCAGTCCTTAGCGTGGCTTTGCACGCCAAGGATCGAATGACCCAACGGTGCAAGCCGGTGATGCAGCCACGGGCCGCGTGGCCAGCCTTCGTCGATCGTGGCCAAATTGTCGAAGCTGACGATCAGCACATCGGACCCAGCCTCGAACCACAGCGCCGCATGGTCGCCCTGCACCCGGAACCGATCGGCCCCTGCGGTCGCGTCAAGGCCAAGGTCGGGGGGCACATCCATCGGAGGGCGGACGGGTGGCGGGGTGCTGGTCACGGCGTCAATACGTCCAGCGGTAGTGGCGGTCGAGTGCCGCCAGCGCGGAATGGTCATCAGCGAGGTCAGAGGCCAGAAGCGCGCGGTCAGGCCAGAACAGCACATCGTGCAGCAGGCTGGCACCCAGCGTCTTTGCAAGGCCGGAGCGGCTTGATCGGCAGCCGATCAGGAAGGTGCCGGGATGGTTCATGTCAGGTGCACGGCCGTTTTCCGCAACGACAAGACCTCCGGCGCGCAGGACGATCCCGCGCCCGGTGTAGCACAGGATCGCAAGCCGCGTCGGGCCGCCAACCGCAGACAGCGGCAGGGTAACCGAAAAGCTGCCGTCACGGTCGGTGGCCTGCAGCACACCGTCAGCTTCGGTCAAGTAGATCACGTTGCGCGATGCGCCCGTGCGGACGGCAAGCAGGGTCTTCGCCTCGTTGCGCGGCGAGGTATAGACGACGGCGGCGGTAAAGCGGTCGACCTTGGGCGCGAAATCGCCAAGCTCAAATCCGCAATGGATGCCCGCTTCGCAGGAAAGTCCGCCAGGCGGGCCTGCCTCCAGCCGACTGTTGCCGCCGTTTGGCGCGGCGGCTACGGCGGTCACGTCGCCCGTCATGTCGCGCCAGCCGGTGATCGCATCACCGTCGCGCACCACCGCATCGGGCGTGGCCGCAAACCAGCGCCCGCCGGTCTGCGTGACGACGGCGGCCAGCGCCTTCCGTTCGCCGCCGATCAGCGCGCCAGGGGGAAGGCTTTCGGTGAGTGTCAGCATCGCTTCTCCCTCGCCGGTGTCAGGCGGTCCTGGCATCTTGCAAGGCCGAACCATGCTTCGCAAGCCCACGGCTTGTCGTGATCGCACGCGGCGGGCGGGCGCTTGATGCCAAGCGAACCGGCATGGTAGCGTTCCAGCCGATCTGCACCCGTCGAAACGAGGGAAACCCCTGAATGGCCGCCCGCCCGATCATGGACCCCACAAAGGTGGCCTGCGGGGCCATGACGATGGTTTACAAGGATTATTTCTTTCTTCAGCGCTGGGTGGATCATTACGGCGGGCAGTTTGGCCGCCAGCATCTCTACGTCCTGTCGCATGGCGGCGACCCCGAACATGCGCGTATCGCCGAAGGTGCGAACATCATCCGTATTCCGCGTGACCCCTCGATGTGGCGGATGGAGCGACGGCGGTGGTCGATAAACTCGCAGTTCTCGGCGGGAATGTTGCGCTATTACAACTGGTTCATCGTGGGCGATGTCGACGAGGTGGTGATCGTCGATCCTGATGTGGCGCCCGACATCGGCACCTATCTTGCCCGCTACGATGATCCGCGCACCGCGCCAAAGTCGATCTGCCCCTTCGGCATTGAACTGGTGCACAACCCCGAGGAAGAACCGGAGCCTTTGTCCGACGACGCGACGATCCTGTCGCGACGGCGGGTGTTTCGTGCCAATGCCAACTATGCCAAACCCTGCATACTGCGCGCCGAGACCGGCTTTTCCGTGGGCGGCCATGCCAATACCCATCAGCCACGCATCCTTGATCCGCACCTTTACCTGATCCACCTGCGGTTCTTCGATCATGCGATGGTCACCGAACGGCTCGCGGGCCGAAAGGAAATGCGCAGCATCATGGCGGGCGACCGTCCGCTGGACGATGTGGGCAAGGCCTGGGGCAAGGATCTGGAGACGTTCCAGCGGCTGTCCACCGGGCGTGCCGTGCGCGAGGACGCCGAACTGCCCGAATTTCGCAAGAAGATGATCGAAGACCAGCAGCATCTGCATGACGGCAAGATCACCTTCTTCGGCGGCGGACGTACGAAGGAACTTTACCGGCTGCCCCCCCGCTTTGCCGATGTGTTCTAACCTCGGCAGACAGCACAGAATGGATACCGAATGACTCTGAACCGTCGACCTGTCGCCTCGCTCTGGATCGGGGAGAGCCTGCATTACGTCAACCAGTTGTGCCTGAAGTCACATCTGGTGCAGGGCCATCCGGTCACGCTTTACTGCACCGACAGCGTTCGCAACGTGCCCGAGGGCGTCGAGGTGCGGCCGGCCTCGGAGATCATGCAGATCGACCGGGCGATTGTGGCGGAAACCTCGGCCTCGTTCCTGTCGAACGTGTTTCGCTACAAGATGATCGCGGCAACGGGGGCGATCTGGATCGACTGCGACGCCTACTGCCACAAGCCGTTCCCCGAGGGGCAGGACCATATCTACGCCGGGCACGGGATGCGCGGGGCGTTGAACTGCGGTGTGGTGGCAATGCCGAAGACCGGGCGGTTGATCGAGGAATTGCTGGCCTATTACGACAACCTGCCCGACTATCCAGCATGGTGGGGCAACAAGCAAAAGCGCAAGATGGACAAGCTGCCGTCCAGCCTGCCAAAGCCGGTGCGTATCTACCAGACTGAGCGCACCGCGTTCGGCCCGCAAGCCTTTACCCATTTCGCCACGAAGACAGGCGACATCGACAAGGCGATGGGTGCGGATACGTTGTACCCGGTGCCTTTCCAGTTGAATGACGTGTTCTATGACCCGCATTCATCCGTCGAGGGTCATTTCACCGACAACACCATGTCAGTTCACATCTACACCAATGCGGCACGCCCCTGGTGGCGCAAAAACCCGCCCCTGAAGGGAAGCTACATCGCGCGGATGTGCGAAAAGCTGGAGATCGACCCCACCGCCGCGCTGGAAGAATGACCGGGCAGCCATGCCGATCCTGAAGCAGTCCAGCCCGCACGGGTCGCTTGTGGCGCTGTCCACGATGAAGGACGAGGGGCCTTACGTGGTGGAGTGGGTCGCGCATCACCTGTCGGTCGGGTTTACCGACGTGATGGTCTACACCAACGACTGTTCCGACGGCACGGATGCAATGCTGAAGCGGCTGGAGGCGATGGATATCGGCGTCCATCACCGCGAGAACGTGATCCCGCCGGGGCTGAAGCCGCATCCGTCAATGCTGAAACTGGCGGTGCAGGAAGAGTTGATCCGCGAGTCGGACTGGCTTTTGGTATTGGATGCCGATGAGTTTCTCTGCATCAACCACCCCTCGCATACGCTGGATGGGATGGTGGCCGATCTGACCACGATGCAGGCGTCAGCGATGGTGCTGACCTGGCGCATCTTTGGATCGTCGGGCGTGCGTGACTGGAGCCGCGCCCCGATTACCGAACAGTTCACCCGCGCCGCACCCGAGTTCTGGAACAAGGGTTGGGGTACCAAGACGCTGCTGAAATTCGACCCGAAATACCTTCGGTTGGGAATGCACCGTCCGATCATCAAGGCGCACCACAAGGAAACCGACTATCCCGACAGCGTGCTTTGGGTAAACGGGTCGGGCCGCCCGCTGGAGGACTGGTTCAAGTTTCGCGGGTGGCGGTCGATCAGGCGGACGGTGGGCTATGACTGGGCGCAGATCAACCACTACGCCATCAAGTCGATGGATGCCTATTCGTTGCGCAAGTTCCGGGGCAACGCGAACCTGAAGAAAGACAAGTACAACTCCGATTACTGGTCGCTGCAGGACCGCAACGAGGTGGAGGACACGCGCATCGCGCACCACCGCGCGCGGCGGGCCGAGATCATGGCAGAGTTGTTGCGCGACAAGACCCTGCGCGGTCTGCACGAGGCGGCGCATGCACAGGCCGAGGCGCGGCTGGCGGAATACCGTCAGTCGGAGGCGTATCAGGTGCTGGTCGAGGGTCTGGTTGCGGCATCGAACGTGCCGATCACGCAGGTAGTGGCGAAACCGCCCAAGGCGCGCGACCCGGAAAAGGTTGCTGCCGTACAGACCAAGCTGGAACAGCGTCGGTCTGAACTGCCGAAGGACGAAAGGCGGACGCCGCCTCCGCCGGGCTGGGGATCGCCGTTCACCTCTCCCTACATCAGCGGTCAATCGGTGTTGCCGCCCGACGTGCCGATTGAAGTGGTGAACAATCAGGGACTGCATGTTCCCGTCGATCCGCGCGTGTTTACCGCCGCTTCGATCGAAGTGCTGCGGTCGGGTAAATTCGACCGCAGACACGGGCGCAACATCCACGGCTTCGTGGCGGGATACGCGCGGCTTCTGGACCTGGATTGCGGGATAGGCTTCACCGCACTGCGCGCCCGGATGGGAAACCCGGCGCTTGAAATCGTCCTGCATGACGAAAGGCCGATGCTGCTGGCTTTTGCCAAGGCGCTGGTGGCGCGGAACTTTCCGGACCCGGCGGGGATAGCCTTTTCCCAAGCCACGCTGAACGCGGGCGGCGATTGGGCTGGGCTGACCGGGCTGATCGCCGCACACCGGCCTGATGTGCTGCGCTTTGCGGGCGCGCTTCTGGGGGCCGATGCGCTGACCGGGCCGCGTCTGGCGGGCGTGCGGCGGGTCATCATCCCGTTTCTCGACCCGTCCGAAGTGGCGACTGCGCGCGACCGGCTGGTGCCGGCACTTGCCGCCCTGGGCTTTGCCGAGGATGCAGGCGCCGAGACGAACGGGTCGCTGTGTCTCAGCCGCCCATGACCTCTTGCACCTGACGCAAGAGCGCTTATTCTTGGTCTCACCTCGGGGTGCCGTCAGGGTGAAAACGCCTGCCGGCTGAGATGCGAAAGTGAACCCGTCGAACCTGAACCGGATCATACCGGCGGAGGGAAGGTGCATGGGTTACTCCATCTCCCGACCAATCCGTCGCACATGGAGAAACCTGATGAAAACCACCCTCCTTGCTGCGGGCCTTGCGACCATCGCCGTTCCGGCCTTGGCTGAGACGCCTGTCCTGACTGTGCTGACCTACGACAGCTTCGTTTCCGAATGGGGACCGGGGCCAAAGGTGGAAGCCGCCTTCGAGGCGACCTGCGCCTGCGACCTGCAATTCGTCGGTGCAGGCGATGGCGCCGCCCTTCTCGCGCGTGTCCAGCTTGAGGGGCCCGCGTCCACGGCTGACGTCGTGCTTGGCCTCGACACCAGCCTGACGGCTGCCGCTGCAGCGACGGGTCTTTTCGCACCACATGGCGTGGTGGCAGCCACCGCGCTGCCGGTGGCGTTCGACGACCCGTTGTTCCTGCCCTTCGACTGGGGCTGGTTCGCCTTTGTCTACGACAAGACCAAGCTGACCGACCCGCCGAAATCCTTCGAGGCGCTGGCGGCGTCGGACCTGAAGATCGTCATTCAGGACCCGCGGTCATCGACCCCAGGCCTTGGCCTGCTGCTTTGGGTGAAGGCCGCTTACGGCGACCGCGCAAACGAAATCTGGGCCGGTCTGGCCGACAACATCGTCACCGTCACGCCCGGCTGGTCCGAAGCCTACGGGCTGTTCCTTGAGGGCGAGGCGGATATGGTGCTGAGCTACACCACATCCCCCGCCTATCACTTGATCGCCGAGGGTGACGCCGGCAAGGGCGCCGCGCTGTTCGAAGAAGGGCATTACCTGCAAGTGGAGGTCGCGGGCAAGCTGGCCGCCACCGATCAGGGCGCGCTGGCCGATCAGTTCATGGCGTTCCTGACAACCGACGCGTTCCAGTCGGTGATCCCGGAAACCAACTGGATGTATCCCGCAGTAACCCCGGCGGCGGGTCTGCCAGAGGGGTTCGACGCCTTCCGCCCCACAAAATCGCTGCTGCTGTCGCCGGATGAGGCGATGGCCGCGCGGGATGCGGCACTGGCTGAATGGCAAACCGCGCTCGCCCGCTGAACCTTGGCCCGCTGGCGCTGGCAGCGGTGCTGCTGGCGCTGGTTGCGGGGCCGTTGGTTGCGGTCGCCGCCGGGGCAGGCCGGCTGGTGCTGGCGCCGCAGGATTGGGCGGCGGTGCGGTTCACGCTGCTGCAGGCCACGCTGTCGGCGCTGATCTCGGTCGGGCTGGCGGTGCCGGTGGCACGGGCCTTGGCGCGGCGGCGGTTTGCTGGGCGGCAGGCCCTGATCACGCTGATGGGCGCGCCGTTCCTGTTGCCGGCGATGGTGGCGGTGTTGGGGTTGTTGGCGGTGTTCGGGCGGTCGGGGATCTTGAACGACCTTTTGAGCGGGCTGGGCCTGCCGCCGGTGTCGATCTATGGGCTGTACGGCGTTCTGTTGGCGCATGTGTTCCTGAACCTGCCTCTGGCTGTGCGGATGATCCTGCAAGGCTGGCAGGCAATTCCTGCCGAACGGTTCCGGCTGGCTGCTTCGCTAGGATTCAGCCCGGCCCAGGTGGCCCGGCATCTGGAGCGGCCGATGCTGCGAGCGGTGCTTCCGGGGGCAGGGCTGGTGATCTTTGTGATCTGCCTGACCAGTTTTGCGGTGGTCCTGACGCTGGGCGGTGGGCCTGCGGCGACCACGGTCGAACTGGCAATTTATCAGGCGGTGCGCTTCGACTTCGATCTCGGGCGGGCGGCGTTGCTGGCTCTTGTGCAGTTGGGCCTGTGTGCGGTCGCGGCGGGGCTGGTGTTCGCCCTGGCGCGGCAGGTGGGGTTCGGCGCGGGCTTGGATCGCAGCATCGTTATCGCCGGGCCGGGCGGATGGCGCCGCTGGGCCGACGGCGCGGCCATCGCGGCGGCTGCGTTGTTCCTGCTGGTGCCCTTGGGCGCAGTGGTGCTCCGGGGCGTGCCGGGACTGGCCGAGGCGCCCGACGTGGTCTTCTCGGCAGCGCTACGGTCGGTTCTGGTTGCCATTGTCTCGGCGGCCATGACCGTCGCGGTGGCGCTGATGCTGGCCGACGCGGTGGCCCAGCGGGCGCGCGGATTTCCGTTTCTTGAGGCGGCTGCGGTGTTGCCGCTGGCCACGTCGGGTCTGGTGCTGGGCACCGGGCTGTTTCTGATCGTGCAGCCGGTAATCTCGCCCCTGGCGGTGGCGGTGCCTGTAACGGTCCTAGTCAACACCGCGCTTGCACTGCCCTACGTCTACCGACTGGTCCTGCCCGATGCGCAGACCGTGGCGGGAGATTATGGCCGCCTGAGCGACAGCCTTGGCGTACAAGGTTGGGCGCGCTGGCGCTGGGTCGTGCTGCCACGGCTGGCTAGGCCCGTGGGGTTTGGCGCTGGGGTGGCGGCGGCGTTGTCGATGGGCGATCTGGGGGTGATCACGCTTTTTGCCGGCGGGGATCAGGGCACCTTGCCGCTGGTCGTGCAACAGCTGACGGGGGCCTACCGGATGGACGCTGCGGCGGGGGCGGCGCTGCTGCTGGTTGGCCTCAGCTTCGGGCTGTTCTGGTTGTGTGATTGGGGAGGGCGCCGTGCTTCAGCTTGATCAGGTGGTTCTGGCGCAGGACGGCTTTCGGCTGACCGCGAACTGGTCCGTCGCGCCGGGAGGCCGGGTGGCGGTGATCGGGCCGTCGGGGGCGGGGAAATCAAGCCTGCTGGCGGCGATTGCCGGATTCTTTCCGCCGGTATCGGGCGCGGTGCGGTGGAACGGCATCGATATCGGCGGGCTGGCGCCGGGCGCGCGGCCCCTGAGCATACTGTTTCAGGACCAGAACCTCTTCCCGCACCTGACGGTGGCGCAGAATCTGGGGCTTGGCCTGCAGCCCGACCTGCGGCTTTCGGTGGCAGAGGCACGGCGCGTGGATGCTGCCCTTGAGCGGGTCGGGCTTGCAGGGCTTGGCCAGCGCAGGCCGGGCGAGTTGTCGGGCGGGCAGGCGGGACGGGCGGCGCTGGCGCGCGCGCTTTTGCGGGCCCGGCCGATGCTTTTGCTGGACGAGCCGTTCGCGGCGTTAGGGCCGGCCCTGAAGGCCGAAATGCTGGCGCTGGTGGCCGAGGTCGCGGGCGAAAACGGGGCGCTGGTCCTGATGGTCACGCATGACCCGGCCGATGCGAAAGCCTTTGCCGAGGCGGTGGTTCTGGTGGCCGATGGTGTGGCCGATGCGCCGGTCCCGACCGCGCGCCTTTTCGCAGACCCGCCCCCGGCTTTGCGCAACTATCTGGGGCCAGCCGGGAAGATATGAAAAAACCCCGCCTTTAAGGGCGGGGTTGTGTCTGCTGTCATTTAGGTCTGGATCAGGCGGTCTTGCGACCCTTGACCCCTGCCCAGATGCGCTTGTTGGTCAGGTAAAGCAGCGTCGACAGGATCACCAGGAAGATCACGCTGACAAAGCCCGCTTCCTTGCGCGCCATCAGCTTCGGCTCGGCCGCCCACATCAGGAACGACGCCACGTCCATCGACATCTGATCGACAGTCGCCGCGGTTCCATCAGCGTAGGTGACCTGGTCGTCCGAAAGCGGAGGCGGCATCGCGATCCAGCTGCCTTGGATCATCACATGGCCTTCTTCATTCTTGCAGGTGTCGGGAACCGCACCCTTGATGAAGTAGCGGTTGTAATAACCGTCGGATTCGAAATCGGCAGCACATTCCGGCGGATCTTCGTAGCCGACAAGGATCGCATGAATGTATTCCGGCCCGCCCATGCCCTTGAACAGTTGATTCATGCCGCTGCCGTAAGGACCGCTGAAACCGGCCCGCGCCTTGGCCATCGTGCTCAGATCGGGCGCGTTCGACAGGGCTGAATGCGGGAAGTGGTCGGTCGGCACACCTTCGCGGTCTTCTCCCGTCTCGGCATCCGTGATCGTCCACTGTTTGGCGTATTCGCGGATCTGGTCTACCGGCATCGCCGGGCCACCTTCGTCCGACAAGGTGCGGATAGGCACGTATTTCAAGCCGTGACAGGCCGAGCAGACCTCGGTGTAGACCTGAAGGCCGCGCTGCAACTGCATCTGGTCGAATTTTCCGAACGGGCCTTCATGCGCGAAGGCCACGTCCGGGATGTGCAGCTCTTGCCCGGCGGCAAAAGCGCCACTGGCCGAGAGAACGATCGCCGATGCGGCGGTGAGTGCGATTTTCTTGAACATTTCCTGTTCCTTTCTCACTCGGCCGCGACGGTCTTGGTGCCGCCTGTCGTCGGGGAGTAGTGGGCGTTGAAATCTTCCTCGATCGTCGCAGGCTGCGGCAGCGGCTTTTCGATGACGCCAAGCAGCGGCAGGATCACGAGGAAATAAGCGAACCAGTAAGCCGAGGCGATCAGCGAGATCGTGGCATAGGGCTCTTCGGCAGGCATCGCACCGCACCACATCAGAACGACGAAGTCGATGCACAGGAGCGCGAACCACCACTTGAACATCGGGCGATAACGGCCCGACCGCACCGACGAAGTGTCAAGCCACGGTGCCAGCGCCATCACAGCGATGGCGCCGAACATGGCCAGCACGCCGAAGAACTTGGCGTCAACGATGCCGAAGGTCACCCATTCAGCCGCGATCACCACCCAGACATCGCCGGTGAAGGCGCGCAGGATCGCGTAGAACGGCAGGAAGTACCATTCCGGCACGATGTGAGCAGGCGTCGAAAGCGGATTTGCCTCGATGTAGTTGTCGGGGTGGCCAAGGTAGTTCGGCATGAAGCCGACGATGGCGAAGAACACCGCCAGTATCACGGCCAGCGCGAACAGGTCCTTCAGCACGAAGTAGGGCCAGAAGGGAACGGTATCGCGGGCAGCTTCTTCCTTCGATCCGCGGCGCACCTCAACCCCGGTTGGGTTGTTGTTGCCGGTGGTGTGGAAGGCCCAGATGTGCACCGCCACAAGTGCCGCAATCACGAAAGGCAGCAGGTAGTGCAGGCTGAAAAAGCGGTTCAGCGTGGCGTTGTCGACAGCGGGGCCGCCAAGCAGCCACGTCTGGATCGGTGCGCCGATGCCCGGAATGGCGCCAAAGAGGCCGGTGATCACGGTGGCACCCCAGAATGACATCTGGCCCCAAGGCAGCACGTAGCCCATGAACGCCGTGGCCATCATCAGAAGGTAGATGATCATGCCGATGATCCACGTCACCTCGCGCGGGGCTTTGTAGCTGCCGTAGTAGAGGCCGCGGAAGATGTGCAGGTAGACGGCAAAGAAGAACAGCGACGCGCCGTTCATGTGAAGGTAGCGGATCATGTAGCCGCCATTCACGTTGCGCATGATGTGTTCGATCGACGCAAAGGCGTAATCGACGTGCGGGGTATAGTGCATCACCAGAACGATGCCGGTGATGATCTGCAGTGCCAGACAGAAGGTCAGCACGATGCCCCAGATCCACATCCAGTTCAGGTTCTTCGGCGTCGGCAGCATCAGCGTATCGTAAAGCAGCCCGACGATCGGCAACCGCTTGTGCAACCACAGCTGGCCACCAGTCTTGGGTTCGTAATGGTCGTGAGGAATTCCGGCCATGATCTGGTTCCCTTACCCGAGCTTGATGGTGGTTTCGTCAGTGAAGGCCGCGACAGGCACCGGCAGGTTGCGCGGAGCGGGGCCTTTGCGGATGCGACCCGCCGTATCGTAGTGCGACCCGTGGCAGGGGCAGAACCAGCCGCCGAAATCGCCCGAGCCGTCGCCCAGCGGCACACAGCCGAGGTGGGTGCAAACGCCCATCATCACCAGCCATTCGCCCGCTTCGTCCAGCGTGCGGTTTTCATCGGTGGCGGGAGTGTCAGGCTTGTTGGCGTTTTCTGCAATCTGGTCGGGCAGATCTTCCAGCGCGGTCCCGCGGCCCGCTTCGATTTCTTCAGGCGTGCGGCGGCGGATGAAGACCGGCTTGCCCAGCCACTTGACGGTCAGCTGCGTCCCGACTTCGACCGCCGACACATCGACGAAGATCGACGACAGCGCCTGCACATCGGCGGATGGGTTCATCTGGTTGACCAGCGGCCAAACGGCGGCGCCAGTTGCGACGACGCCGGCACCCGCGGTCGCGTAGTACAGGAAATCCCGGCGAGTGCCTTGGCCGGTACCTGTGTGATCGTCTGCGTGGGACACGAGATCTTCTCCCCTTGAGCGGCCGTCGCGCGGACAGCCAAATATCGCGAGGGGGCATGCGAACGCACACCCCTGACCGCCGCGCTTTTAGCCAAGCTGCGGGGGATCGTCCAGCGGACAAAGGGGCGCAGTGACGGGATTTCCGGCCGCGCTAGGTCTATGTGGCTGATCCGCCGCGTTTGGGCGGTCTGGCAAGCTGTGGTTCAGCTTTCCGGCCCTGTAGCGACGACCGAGGGGCGCTTGGCGAAGGTGGCCCACCATGCGGCAAGCGCGGGACGGCCAGCGCGCCAATTCCGGTCCGCTTGCCGGAAATCGAGGTAACCCAGCGCCGCACCCATCGCAACCTGCGCGATGGTCAGCGGCCCCAGAAGAAGCGGCATCGACTGCGTCTCTACCGCCGTCAGGGCGCGGTCGACCTTGGCCCACTGTGCGTCGATCCACTCGGGCGAGCGGGTGGATTCGGGCCGGACCACCTGCTCGTAGCGCATCAGGACGGCAGCGTCTGCGATGCCATCGGCCGTCGCCTCAAGTGTCAGCACATCCCACAAGCGCGGCGCCGCAGGGTAAAGCCCGGTGCCAAAGCGATCATCCAGATACCGGCAGATCACCCGGCTGTCATAGAGCGCCGGGCCGTCATCGCGGGCCAGCGCCGGAATCTTGCCCAACGGGTTCTGCGCCACGGGCATGCTTCCGGGGTCAAGCGGGTTTCCGGCAGCGGGCACCAGCGTCACATGGTCGGTGGCCTGCGCCTCGTGCAGCAGGATCATCACCTTGCGCACGAACGGCGAGGCGGGTGCATAATACAGGTGCATGGGTCAGCCTTTGCGAATGCGAAAGCGGGTAGCGATGGCGGCATCCACCTCGTAGCGGTGGCCAGCGATCTGGACGGTGCGGCGCAATCGCGCAGCACCGTTGGTTTGCGACAGATCAGGTTCGCTGCGATCTGCCGGTCGGTGCACGGCGACACCCTCGCTAAGATCGTCGAAGGCATCCTCCATCCGCTGGTCGGTGCGGCCGGGGTGGCGGCGGCCAGCGACCAGGCGCCGTGCTGCGAAACCGGCTATGGCAACCACACCCAGGCGCAGCGCAAGGGGCAATAGCGGGGCAAGCGGCAGGGGCACGGCATCCTCCGGGTTTGGCAGGCTGATGCTACGGCCAAGGGGCCGCCCTGTAAACGCTCAGTCAGTCTTGCGCCGCATCAGGGCGGCAATCGCCTGCGCACCCGCATCGGGCTGCGCGGAAAGCGCGTCGGCAGCCTTGGCGCGGGCCTCGTCTGGCTTGTTCTGGTTGAGCTTCCACGTCCCCTCGACCGAACCGATGGTCAGCCGGAACGGCAGGATCATCCGCATCATGCGCGGCAGCGTGCCCTCCGACATCTTGTCAGAATGCCAGGGTTGCTTCGGCAGCAGCCGGTTTTCATGCACCGCCGACAGCGCATCGACATGGCCCTTCATCAGGTCGATGTCCATTTCCGAAAGCGTGCCGCGCAGGTGCACTGAGACATAGTTCCACGTTGGAACCTGATCCTCCAGCCCATACCAGTCGGGCGAAATGTAGGCGTCCGGCCCAGACACCGCCAGCAACGCCGGGCCGTGTGCGGCGCGTGCGATCGGGTTCGACCGCGTCAGATGGAGCTCGGCAAACATGCCATCCTCGGCCAGCACGAAAGGGATATGCGAGGCAAGCGGGCCATCTGCGCCATTGAGCATCAGGATGCCGAACCCGCGCTGGCGGGCGAAGGCCAGGTTTTCGTCCCGGGTCGCGGTGCGGAAGGCGGGGTTGGTGTGCATCAGGCCTCTGGTCAAAAGGAAAGGCCGCCCAAGGTTTCCCTCGTGCGGCCCTTTGTATTGGTCGCTGCTGGAAGCCTCAGCCCTGACGGGCCTTGTAGCGCTTCTGCGTCTTGTTGATCACATAGACGCGGCCTTTGCGGCGCACGACCTGGCAATCGCGATGACGCGTCTTCAGCGAGCGGAGCGAGTTCGCAACCTTCATGAGGCTTCTCCTGTTCGCGGCGCGTCTGCGCCGATTGAAAACAACGTGCCCATTGCTGGGCGGTGAATGGTGGGCGGTACTGGGATCGAACCAGTGGCCACTACGATGTCAACGTAGTGCTCTACCGCTGAGCTAACCGCCCACATGACCGATGCTTCCCCGCCCAAAACGAAAAGGACGCGGGCGGAACCGCGTCGTTCGGCTGGGTCTATACTGAACCGCGCCGGGGGCCGCAAGAGGTTTTGGCTTTTGCGACAAACCCGCTATATCTCACGGACAGTCCGGAGGTTACCCGCCTTGTCAGAGGCCTTTGAATTGCGCCGCCCGGCGCGCCAGACCACACCAGTGATCTTCTCGTCGCCGCACTCCGGACGCGAGTATTCGGCCGATTTCCTCAGAAACGCGCTGTTGGACCGGCTTTCGATCCGTTCTTCCGAGGATGCCTTCGTCGATCGGCTGTTCGACATGGCCCCCGATCTGGGCGCGCCGTTGCTGGCGGCGCGCGTCCCGCGCGCCTTCATCGACCTCAACCGCGCCTCGGATGAGCTTGACCCAGCGGTGATCGACGGCATCGCGCGCCCGCCCCACAACCCGCGGATCTCGTCCGGCCTTGGAGTGATTCCCCGCGTGGTGGCTGGTGGGCGGGCGATCTATCGCGGCAAGCTGTCGCTGACCGAGGCCGAGTCGCGGATCACCCGCTTCTGGCACCCCTACCACCACATGCTGAAGACGCTGGTCGACGAGTCGCTGAACGGGTTCGGCCAGGCGGTGCTGATCGACTGCCATTCGATGCCGCACGAGGCGATCGAAGCGCATGCCCGGCCGGGCCAGCCAAAGCCGGAGGTCGTGCTGGGCGACCGGTTCGGCGCTGCAGCCGGGCGCGATGTGATGGAACAGGTCGAGGCGGCCTTTGCCGCCGCCGGGTTCCGCGTGGTGCGCAACGCGCCCTTTGCCGGGGCCTATATCGCGCAGGCTTACGGGCGCCCGTCGCGCGGTTGCCATGTCATTCAGGTCGAAATCGACCGTGCGCTTTACATGGACGAGGCGCGGGTCATCCCGACCCCCGGCTTCGAGGCGTTTCGCGCGGTGATGGCCGGCGTCGTGGCCGAACTTGCAGGCATCGGTCGGCAAGCTCTGCCACTTGCAGCCGAATAACTAGCGGAGCGCGCGCCCCCTGATGATCGCCTCCGCCCCGAATCGGGCGCGGATCGCATCGGTCGCCCGTTCGGCAGCGGCCCGTTTGCGCGCGTCGGGGTCAAGCAGATCGCCCGACAGATCAGCCTGCGCTTCGGGCGCGAGATCCGAGATGCCGACACCAATCAGGCGGAATGGGCCGTTGGTTCCGGCATGGTCGAACAGCTCGCGTGCGGCGCGGTAGATGCGGTCGGTCAACTGGGTGGGGTCGCTCAGGCTGTGGCGGCGGGTGACAAGCTGGTAGTCGCCCTTCTTCAGTTTCAGCGTGACGGTGCGGCCCGCCAAAGCCTTGGCCTTTGCGCGGTCGGCCACCTGTTCCGCCAGCCGCCAGATGTGGCCGTCCAGAAGCTCGGGGTCCGAGGTGTCTTCGAAGAAAGTGGTTTCCTTGGAAATCGACTTCAACCGTTCGTCACGGGTCACGCGCCGTGTGTCCTGCCCGCGCGCAAGGTGGAACAGCCGGTCGCCCATGCTGCCAAAGCGAGCAACCAGATCGGCCAGGTCCCAGCGCAACAGATCGGCGATGGTGCGGATGCCCGCCGCCTCCAGCGCGGCCTGCGTGGCCGTGCCAACGCCCCAGATGATCCGCACCGGCTTTGGCCTCAGAAACGCGAGGGTCTCGGCTTTGCCGATCACCGAAAAACCCCGCGGCTTGTTGAGGTCTGACGCGATCTTGGCCAGATATTTATTGTGCGACAGGCCGATGGAGCCGGTCAAGCCAAGCTCGGTCTCCATCTGGCGCGTCAGCCCGGCCAGCAGCACCGCAGGGGTGGCCCCATGCAGTCTTTGGGTGCCCGTCAGATCAAGGAACGCCTCGTCAAGCGACAGCGGCTCTATCGCCGGGGTCAGGCGTTCCATCATGGTGCGAATGGCGCGACTGGCCTCGACATAGGCCGCAAAGCGGGGCTTTACCACAACCGCCTCGGGACACAGCTTCAACGCTTGGAACATGGGCATTGCGGACCGCACACCCTTGATGCGGGCAAGGTAGCAGCAGGTCGATACCACGCCGCGCGTGCCGCCGCCAACAATGACGGGATGGTCACGCAGGTGAGGATTGTCACGCTTTTCAACGCTGGCGTAGAACGCGTCGCAATCCATGTGCGCAATCGACAGAGCGTCAAGTTCGGCGTGGATGATCAGGCGTGGAGAGCGGCAGGACGGGCAGCGCACAACATCCGGCGCGCCGGTCTCGATCAAGCTAAGGCAGTCGCGGCATAGTCCGGGCATGGACTAAGTATATGTGCATCGCACCCGCCCGCAACGCATTAGCCACCGCCATTTACGGCAGGAAGTCGAAATCCCTGCTGATTTCCATAAACACTGAAGGCGATTCTGCCCGGCCATCCAGATCGTCGCGCACGATGTAACGCACGCCGCTGGAAAGCCCCCAGTCGGCCGTCAGGGAGTAGTTGTAGGTCGCTCCGAACTCAGCCTCTTCGACCCGCTCGGACGGAGCGTCGGAGATCGCGTAGGAGAAATCCATCCCGATTGAAGAAAGCGCGTTCACGTCCATAGTCCAGTCCACCGCGGCGACGGAATCGACCACGACCTCGTCGTCGTCATCGTCATAGCTGACGGAGCGTTCGACACGCAGGTCGATCTGACCGCTGGGCAACTCCTGCGTCCAAAAAACCGCTCCGATAAGATCAGTGCCGGCCTCATCGGTCTGGGTGGCCCCGATGCGTGCCGAAAACGTACCTGCGGGCAGGACAAGTTCGCGACCGATGGCAAAGGTTGTGCGCGCATCTTCATCGGCCGTCCGGGTCAGTACCAGTTCACCGTTCAGCGTGCCGTTGGTCATGCCGTAGACAAAGCCTAGCCTACCTACCGGACCCCTGATATTTTCGACCACGCCGAATTCTTCGTCTTCAATATCTGCGTAGCCAAGCGATCCAGCCAAGGTCAGTCCTTCGGACAGGATGTATTCCAGCCCTGCCGTCGCAGTCAGATCATCAGTGATGCTCTGGGCATCGTCGTCTTCTTCGGTATGCGTATAGTCGAGGCCAAGACGTCCCGTCATCACTTCTGAGAAGCGCAGGATTGCAGCCACGTTGGCGCGCTCGGTCTGGTTGTCGACCAGATCCGGGTCCACGGTGTCTTCGTAATCCTGTTCTTCGTAAGATGCCCCGACCTCGAAACCGACTGACGCCGTCCGCCCGGTTTCGAGGCGGAAGCCGGCGGCTGCCTCGGTCAGCGTGCCCGCCTCTTCATCGGTGCTGAGGGAGGTGTCGAAAGCGTCGACATCGTCGCTGCGAAAACGCGCGGTCGCTTCAAGCGCCGCATCAGCCACTTCGCGAGTGTAGCCGAAGGAAAGGTCGGGGTTTCCGATGTCGGTCTCGACCCCGTCGGTATCGAAAGAATCTTCGATCAGCAGGGCGCTCGAGGCGTTGAACGTCAGCTGGCTTATTTCCGTCACGGCAGTCAGCCCAAAGCTTAGGCGCGTCGTGCTGATCGTTTCGGTGCCATCGGCTGGAACATCAAGATCGAAGTTCGACCCTGTCTCAAGCCGCTGCGAAAGCCCGATAACCATTTGCAGACCGCCATCCTGCGCGATGGCAGGTATGGCGGAGACAGTGGCCGCGCCAACAAGCAGCGCGCCGCGAATGGAAACGGACCGAAGCATTGTCACCCTTTACTCGAACAGCTTGCGCTGCGGCACGACGATCACGTCGCCATCCATCAACCGGGTCGAGCCGCCGCTGACGGCGCCGCGTTCGATTGCATCGTAGTTCAGGGTATAAACCTGCTCGTTGCCGGACCGGTCAACCCGGCGCAGCTGGATGCGCTTCTTGGCGGCAAACGGCGACAGACCGCCCGCCTGCGCAATCGCTTGCAGGAAGGTGGTGCCGGGCTTCATCTCGACGCGGCCGGGCGTGTTGGCTGCACCAAGCACGAACACATCAATGGTGCGCGGCGAGGACGGCGTCCGTTCGGCCAGCGAACTCATCGTCACGAAGACTGTCGGCGAAGTGGCGAAGTTCGGTGCAAGCCGTGCCGCCAGATCCTGCTGGACGGCAGCCAGACTGCGACCCGCTGCCGGAACCGAACCGACCAGCGGGATGGAGATCTGACCATCGGGCAACACGATGGCCGTCCGGTTCAGCGTGTTGTCTTCCAACACCTCGATCTGCACGGTATCGCCGGCACGCAGGCGATAATCCTGCGCCATGCCTTGAACTGCCATGAACGGCAGCGCGACCAGAATTGCGGCCAAAGCCCGAATAACTTTCATTTTCACCAATCTCCCCTTCCGTCACGGCATGAAGCCGGATGGTGGCAACACCAGTTGGCACGATATTGAAACCCAACTGCATGGGAAAGAGGAAACCGCAGCCAAATGGTGCCGACCAGGTTGCAATTGTCATGTAAGCGGCTTGAAGGACACAGATTCCCGCAGTTGGGGGGCTAAATCAGCGCGCAACACCCGTAAGCGGCGTTGACCGCGCCGCTTGCCACGCGATTTCCTGCATCAGCCGCGCTGCCTTGGGAGCCGGTGAAGTCGCAACGCTTCCGTCCGCCCGCGTCAACTCGAACGGTAGCCCGGTCGGATCCTTCTGGTAAAGCACCGCATAGTGAACCAGCGCCACGAAGTAATTGCCAAGGTCGTTCAGGTGGATCATGTCGCGCGACCCGTCGGGTTGCAGCGCGAAGAGGTCGTTTCGGTCGCGCAGGTTGCCGACCCCACCTTGCGCCTCGACAGCCTCGACCAGCGCGGCAAGCGCCTGACCTGCCGGGATCACATGGATCACCGCTCCCTCCGGCAGTTCAGCCAGCGCGGGGCGCAGGATCTCTGCCTCCCAGTAGCGGGCAAAATCGGTTTCCAGCCGGGTTATCCAGCCTCCGGGATCGTTCAACGGGTGCCAGGTCTCATACAGGTAAAGCCGCACGTCGGGCCGCGCCTCAAGTGCTGCGTTGGCCCATAGCGCAAGGTATTCCGGGCTGTCGAAGTAGGCGATCGCATCGCGGATTTCGACCATCTCGGTCAGGACAATTGCGTCATAGTCGCCGCTGGCCACGGCGTCATGGGCGGGGCGAAACCTGTCGTGGTTGTTCTCGGCCTCGAAGCCGTTGATCGGCTCGTCGCCCCAATGCGCCTTCAGCGTGGTGCCCCAGCCAAGCTGGCTGTCGTAAGAATGACCCTCGCCGGCAAGTTGCGCCAGCATCGCCGGCATGTCGCGATTAACCAAGCTGTGGCCAAGGTGGTAGACCGAAAGCGGGCCTTCCGGCGCGGGCAAAGGGGCTGCGAAAAGCCGCGCCATTTCCGCGTCGTCTGGGGCCGTCGAATGAAAGAAGGCCGCAGCCGGGACAGCGATCAATACCAAGGCAAACGCCACAAGCGCACGTTTCACAGTGCAACACCCGTCAGGACCAGACCCTGCGCCAGCCCGATGCGGCCATGCATCTCGTGGCCCGTATGAAGCCCCGCGACCGGATGACAGAACCGCGCGGTGAACTTGTCACCATTCAGCCGGATCGCCAGAGTGCCAAAGCCGAACAGGCTTGCGGTTATCGGAAACTGCGCCTTGTAGGCAGCTTCCTTGGCCGCAAAGACGTGGCGGACGTGACGCCCCCGATCCACCTCCGGCAGCGTTGCCAGATCTTCCGGCGTGCAGATCACCGGCCAAAGCTCGCTTTCCAGCGCGGTATCTTCCTCGATGTCGACGCCAAGCGGTGCGCCCATGCGCAGCACCGCTACAGCCAGCGTCTTGTTGTGCGCGATCGACCCGCCGATGCCGGGTGGCCAGATCGGCGCCCGATCACGGTCGGTGGCAATCGCCGCAGGCGGCTGGCCAAGCATCTCCAGCGCGCGGCGTGCAGCGGCCCGACCGGCGGCAAATTCGGCAACCCGGGCAGGCACCGACCCGGCAATATGGCTCGCTTCACCGGGCCACAGGCTTGCCTCACGCCCCGGCACGATCGGTTCAACCGCAACGGCCACGTCTGCCGGAAACAGCGTCGCCAGCGTCCGTTCGATCTCGGCAGTGCGCAGGACGGTGGTCATCCCGATGCCCTTTCGCGGGCGTCGCGCATTGCGCGCCGACGCGCCATTGCATCGTTGCGGGCCTGCGCTCCGGTGTCGGCAGACACAGCCTGCGCCGCCGCCGCGCTTGCAGGTGCGACACCCCCGCCGACATGCGCCGCCAGTGCCGAAAGCACGGGAAAGCGGAAGATATCGGTGATCGCCAGCTTGTCGGATTTCAGCGCCACCTTCAGTTCGCGGTGCGCCTGAACCGCCAGCAGCGAATGACCGCCAAGCGCAAAGAAGTTGTCCGACCGCCCGACCCTTGGCACTCCCAGAACCCGCGCCCAGACGCCCGCGATGGCATCCTCCACGCTGTCCTCCGTTGGCGCAAAGGCGCGGTCGGCACTGGTGGCCCCAAGCGTGGGCGCGGGTAGCGCCTTGCGATCCACTTTGCGGTTCGGCGTCAACGGAAAGCTGTCCAGCGTCACGAAATGCGCGGGCACCATAATCTCGGGCAGCGTTTCTACCAGATGCGCGCGCAGCGCGCCTTCCTCCACTTTCGCGTCAGTAGTCAGATAGGCCACAAGCCGCACGTCGCCGGGCTGGTCCTCGCGCGGGATGACCACCGCCTGCCGCACGCCGGGCGCGGTTTCCAGTGCAGTCTCGATCTCGCCCAGTTCGATCCGGTGGCCGCGCAGCTTGACCTGATGATCCGCGCGGCCAAGGAAATCAAGCTTGCCATCGGCGCGGCGGCGGACAAGGTCACCTGTGCGATACATCCGGCCCTTGCCCGCGAACGGATCGGGGCGGAACCGTTCGGCCGTCAGGTCATCGCGGCGGAAGTAGCCTTGCGCCACGCCCTCGCCACCGATCCACAGTTCGCCCTCGGTGCCATCGGGCACCGGCGCACCGGCGTCGTCCAGCACGTAAAGCGCGGTGTTGGCGATGGGCTTGCCGATGTTGACCACACCCTCCGCCCCCATCGTCGCCTCGACCGAGGACCAGATCGTCGTCTCGGTCGGCCCATACATGTTCAGAACCGGACCGCCGATCATGCCCGACAGGTCGGCCGCCAGTTTGCCGGGCAACGCCTCCCCGCCCACCAGCAGCCGCTTCAGCAGGCCAAGCGAGGCGCGCGCACCGTCGTCTTCGGCCAGCATCCGCGCCATCGAGGGGGTGCACTGCATGTGGCTGACCCCGTGCCGGGTGATCAGCCCCGACAGCGAGGTGTCGGCCTCGGCCCCCGCGCCGTTGGTGCGGCGCAGCACCTCGGCTAGGGGCTTCAGGCCGGCCATCACCTGCGCGGTCGGAATGCCGTAGTCGATCAGGCAGGCGACCTCGTCCACGTCGATCGCCTTCAACTCCTCAACCCGCGTGACCGCGTCGTCGATGGTGCCGAACAGGCCCGAATCGTCGAAATAGCGCAGGAAGGCGAAGTCGAGGATCGCTTCGAGTTCCTCTGTCCCAAGGCTGCCAAGGTCGATGTCCATCGGGTTCGACACACCCTGCGGTTTCTTGAACGCAGGAAAGGCCCAAGCGTATTGCTTGATCAACCCCGCGGCCGACCGCAGGTAATCCTTCATCGGTTCGCGTGCCACCTCGCGAGCAGCGTCGCGGCTGTCGGCCAGATAGGTGTGCAGCATCAGCGTCACCGTGAAATCGGCCGGGTTATGCCCCGCCTCGGCCAGCGCGGCGCGGTAGATCTTCACCTTGTCGCCAACTTCCGCAACCGACTGGCCCAGAAGGTGCGTCAGCACGTTCGCCCCGAGCTTGCCCGCATCGCGCCAGGTTTCAGGGTTGCCGGCGGTGGTGACCCAGACTGGAAGTTCCTTCGAAACCGGGCGGGGCTGTGTGACGACCTCGTGCAAGGTGCCATCCTTGCGTGGGAAACCGACCGCCTCGCCTCGCCATAGCCGGCGCAGCGTGGTGATCACGTCCAGCATCGCCTGCCGGTTGGCGGGCGGCGTATTCTCGGGCCGCAGCACGAAATCGTCCGGTTGCCAGCCCGAAGCGATCGCAAGCGCGGCGCGTCCGTTGGTCAGGTTGTCGATCACCGCCCACTCCTCGGCGATCCGGGCGGGGTGGTGCAGCGGCGCAACACAACTGCCTGCACGCACACCGATGTTCTTCGTGACCGCAGCCACCGCAGCGCCGGTGACCGATGGGTTCGGATAGGGGCCGCCAAACGCGTGGAAATGTCGTTCCGGCGTCCATACGGCGCAGAACCCGTTGGCATCGGCGAACTTCGCGCCTTCCAGCAACAGCTCATATTTCCGCGGCCCGGCGCCATCGTCGTTGCCCCAGTAATACAGGCTGAAATCCATCTTCCGCGAGGATACGGTGGTCCCGCCCGACGGGCTGGTGCGGCTGGCGTCGTCGGCCACGACCACGGTGAAGCCGCGCGTCAGGGTCCAGAAAAGCTCCAGCACCGAAATATCGAACGAAAGCGAAGTGACGGCCAGCCAGATGCCGGGATCGGTGCCCAGCGTGTCGTCCATGCCGGCAAAGAAGTTCATCACGTTGCGGTGCGTGACGACAACGCCCTTCGGCCGCCCGGTAGACCCTGAGGTATAGATAACGTAAGCCGGATCGTCTGCGGTCGGGCCATCGTCTGGCGCCACGGGCTGCGCAGCTGCTATGCGCGGGTCGGCGTCAACCACAAGATACTGCAGGCCAGTCGGCAGATCGCCCGCCACGGCCCTTTCAGTGACGATCACCGCGCAGTCCGAATCCTCGGCATAAAGCGCAAGGCGGTCGGCGGGGTAGGCGGGGTCCATCGGCACATAGGCTGCCCCTGCCAACTGGATGCCAATGGCACCGGCCACCATGTCCGAACTCCGCCGACAGGCAAGGCCCACCAAGCTACCTCGTCCGATGCCCATCTGGCGCAGGACCTGCGCAATCCGCGCGGCACGCGCGGTCAGGTCTGCATAGCTGATGCCAGCCTCTGCCGCGATGACGGCGGTGTGCTTCGGCGCCTTGCCGGCCTGCGCAAGAATCGCCGCCGGAATGGTCAGGCTGCGGTCATACTCGCGGGCCGTCTCTGCCAACGCGGCAGAAAGATGCGCCTCCTCGGCCGCCGAGGCGACGGTGATCGTGGAAAGGTCGGCCCCGTCGGCAATGGCGTGCGCTATGCGAACAATGCGTGCGGCCAAGGCGGCAGCGTCGCTGGCGGACAGGCGGCTTGTGTCATGCCAAAGCAATCCGGCACCCAGCGTCAGCGTGACAGCAGACCCTTCGACCGGGCGGTCTGACCGGGTCAGGGCCAGCGGCGGCACCCGCAAGCCCGCAAGGCTTGGCTCGCGCAAGACAAGATCGGCGGCAATTCCTGTTGCGGCCTCGGCTGCGGCAATGGCCCGTGCAGCAATTGGTTCGGCCTGCGCAGCCGGGCCGGTCGCGGACAGCCGCAGTGGCACCCATGGCAATATGTAGCCGGGCACGGCAGTGGGACCGTTCGACCAGGCGACATCACCGCCGGTGCGTCCGGTCGCGCGCAGCGCAGCTAGGGCAACAAGCGCCGGTGCAACGCCGGCAACGTCAACAACAAGGGATGCCCATTTGGGCGCAGCCGTGACCGGGCCGCCGACCGGCGCGGGATCGTTGGCAACAAGCAGCGTGCGGATCCGCTGCTCGGCCTCGGCCGCCTGGGCCAAAGCCTCGGTGAGGCGGCGCGCCTCGGCGGCGTCGGGCGACGCCAAGTGCGTGACGCCAAGGCTCGCGGCGGCGACGGCCGACCCGGCCATATCGGTCAGCCCTGACAACCGCACAGCCCCGGTGCCGCACGCGACGACAAGCCCGGATGCCGTATCAAGCACCGTGCCCGGCGCGCCGGACCCGGTGCAAACCTCCGCACGTCCAACCGCAAGCACCCGGCCAGCCGCTTCGATCTTCGGCACCGCCAGCGGATTGCGATAGCCGCCATGATCCAGCGCTCGAACCTGCGCCGCAACCGCTTCGGCGGGCTTCGTGAAATCAAGCCTGCCCGCGGCGACAGGGCGGTCGGCTCGCCGATAAAGGTGACGCGGCCCGACTGGCTGGGCATGTCGCGGTTGGCCGCCCGCCTGAAGCGCGGCGATCACCGACGGAAAGCTGTCCAGCGCCGCAGCAAAGCAGCGGGCGTTCAATGTGAAGGCGGTCTCGTCTGCGGCAATGTCGAAGGTGCGCGTCACAAGAATGTCGCCCTCGTCGATTCCCGCGGTCACCAGATGCCAGGTCACCGCATGGCGCGGCTCGCCGTTCAGCAAGGCCCACACCGGAGCATTCAGTCCAGCGTACCCGGGCAGCGGCCCGTCGTGAAAATTGACACCACCCATCTTGGCCCGCGCGATCACGGGTTCCGGCACCAGCGACAGGTTGGCCACCGAAAGCACCCAGTCATAGATCAGACCATCGGTCCGCGCCGAAAGGTCCGCCCCAGGCGCCAGCACCCGCAAGCCCCGGTCGCCAGCCCATCGCGCCACGCGAGCGTCGCGGGTAACGACGGCGGCAATCCCATGGCCTTCGTCCAGCCACAGGTTGCCGCATTCGGCTGCGAGGCTTTCGTTGCCGATCAGAAGGGCGGTCAGTGTCATGCGATGGCTCCGGTCATTCCGCGGCGACTTGTCGGTCGGTCAGGTTGAAGGCAGGTTCGGTTGCCGAGGCCGACTCGGCCTCGACGATGGCGGCGCGCAGCCGCGAGGCGAGCACTCGGACGTTCGGTTCCAGCACCATCGAATCGTGGTTACCCGGCACCTCATCCACTTTCAGTTGGGGCG
The DNA here is from genome assembly GCF_050632395.1 of Tabrizicola sp. BL-A-41-H6. Taxonomy (GTDB): domain Bacteria; phylum Pseudomonadota; class Alphaproteobacteria; order Rhodobacterales; family Rhodobacteraceae; genus JAUYQR01. Next base: position 134,777 of record NZ_CP192600.1, on the reverse strand, counting down.
CGAAAGGGGTCCACTGGTTGTCATGGAACACGTATTCCCGCTCGGAGCTGATCCAGTTGCCGCGACTGACCTTGAAGCTGCGGTCAAGCTGAGGCCGGTACAGAACCACCCGTCCATCTGCCCAAGGCGTAACCTGATAAATCCCGACCGCGTGGCGGAAGGCGGCTTCGATAGCGGCATTGTTGAAGGACGGCACCGTCGGGTCTGGCTCGTTTGCAGAAACGGCGCGGCGCGACCGTTCCCACGCAATCCGGCGGCGTGCCCAGTGGGCAAGAAACTGTGGCCCCCCGCGGCGCAATTCGGTCAGCTTCATCAAGGCACGGTCGATGGCGCTGGGGACGGGGCGCACCGGCAGCGGTGTGTCCAGCAGCACAAGCAGCGCCACTTCCTCGCCTGCAGCGCGCAACTGGCGCGAAATATCCCACGCCGTGATCCCCCCGCCCGAAAAACCACCAAGCAGATAGGGCCCGTTCGGTTGCACCTGCCGGATTTCGGCAAGGCAGTCGGCGGCGGCTTCCTCGATCGTCGTGTGCGGAGCGGCATCCCCGAACAGCCCCCGCGCCTGCAGCCCGTAGAAAGGCCTGTCCGTCCCGATCAGATGCGCAAGGTGGCGCAGGTTCAAGACGTTGCCGAACATGCCTGCCACAAGGAAGAACGGCGTTTTCGGCCCACCCTCGCCGCCATGCATGGCGACAAGGTGGGTAAAGCTTGGCCCCGCCGGATCTGCCTTGGTGGCCGGGTCGGCGCTGGTTTCCTCAGGCCCGATCCGATCCGCGATCAGCTTGGCGCAGCGCGCGATGGTCGGCGCCTCGAACAGCACAGAGATCGGGAAATCTATCTTCCACTGCCGGCGGATCATCGCAAACAGCCGCACCGCGATCAGCGAATGGCCGCCAAGCGCGAAGAAGTCATCTTCGACCCCCACCTGTGCCACACCCAAGAGATCGGCCCAGAAACCGGCCAGCACGCGCTCCACCTCGGTGCGCGGCGCGAGATAGTCGTTTTCCAGCTCAGGGCGCGCAAAGCCCGGCCCTTCGGCAGCGTCCGCCTGAACGGCGTTGTTCTGCCGCACAAGCGCTGCAAGATCGAGCGACGAGACCAGCACCTGCGGCGCATCAAACGCCAGTGCCCTAACAAAAGCTTCTGCTCCTTCTGCCGGGCGGATGCCATCGGCGAGCGCCTGCACCAGACGTTCCTCGGCCGGAGAAAGCGACCGGCGCGCGTCATCCGCAAGCACTTCGCGCGGCGCGGGCGGTGCCGGACGGGCCAGAACCTCTTCGGCAGAAACCGAGCGGAAGGTGATGCCTTCAACCTCGATCAGCACCCGACCGGCGGGGTCGGTCAGCGTGACGTCAAAGCTGGCAACATCGGCACCGGGCGCACCGGCCAGCCGCGCCCAGCTGCGGATCTCCGCTGGTAGCGGCGCATGGCTGCGCACCGTGCCCAGTGTGACCGGCACCCAGATCGCGCCCAGCGGGGCGGGCGGCAACAACGCCAGCCCCCAGCCGGTGCCAATGTCGAAAAGCGCGGGATGGATGGCGCAGCTGTCGGCATCGGCGGTGGCCTGCGCGGGCAGGGCCAGCGTGGCGATGCCTTCGTTCTGGCCGATCGCGGTCGCCCGCAACACCTGCCAGCGCGGACCGAAGGCAAGCCGGTCCTCCTGCGCCGACGGCAGCGCGACGCCGCCCTGCGCGCTGGCGCGCGTGGTGCAGCGGGCGGTGATGGCGGCCAGATCGACAAGTCCGGTCGGCGTGGCAAGCGGCGAAATCCCCGCCTCGGCAGTCAAGACCCAGCCAGCGGTTTCCCGGGCACGCGCCTGCATCCGGTAGGCACCGTCGCGGCCCTTGCTGACGCTGACACGCAGATCGCGCGGCATGTCCGCTTCTAGCCGAAGCGGGCGGAACACCGTAAGGTCGGTCAGGGTAAAGCCCGCCGACGCGCCGATCGCCGACATCGCCTCGGACACAATCTCAGGCCAAGCGGCACCCGGCAGGACAGCGGTGCCATCCTTCAGACGGTGGTCATCCATGACCCATTGGCTGGCCGACAGCGTGGCTTCGAAGTGATAGCCATCGTCGGCCTTGGTCATCCGCTCCAGCACCAGCATCCCGGGCAGCGGGGCAGCCCCAGCATCCTTGCCCTGACGGCGGGCGTCGGCATCTGCGGCCATCCCGATGCCCGACCAGATCCCCCAGTTCACCGCGACAACCTTGGTCTTGCCCCCCGCACGCGACCGGGCAAAGGCATTGAGATACTCATTGGCGGCCACATAGTCGGCCTGACCAGCAGGTGAGGTGACGGTCGAGGTCGACGAAAACAACACCAGCCGATCAATGCTGCCATCTGGCAAAAGCTGGTCCAGCAGTTTGGTGCCGTGCACCTTGGCCGACAGCACCGCCTCGGCAGCGCCGGGGTCCTTGCCCAGAAGCGGCGCATCGTCGACTGCGCCTGCGGCGTGCACGACACCATGAATCCGGCCAAGCGTGGCGCGCACCCGGTCAAGCGCGGTGCGCATGTCCTCGGGGTTGCAGACATCGGCGGCCAGCGGCAGCACCTGACCCAACCGCTCCAGCCGCGCAATCACCCCGGCCCGCACACTGCCGGGCGCAGGCAAGCTGCGGCCAATCAGGGCGACCCGCGCCCCGTGGTCCCGCATCAGCCGTTCGGCAACGGTCACGCCGATGCCACCGAAACCGCCCGTAATCACCCAGACCGAGCCTTGCGGAACCTCTGCTGGGGCAGGCAGCGGCGCAGGCGCAAGCCGTTGTTCAAAGCGACGACTGCCCCGCAGCGCGGCAAAGGTGTTGCCAGGCGCTGCCAGCAACTCCTCCAGCACCAGCGAAACCGTCTCGGCCGGGATCGTCGCACGACGGCCCTCCGGCAGGCTCACGTCCAGTTGCGCAGCCGTCAGCCCCGGCAACTCGCGCGGCATCACCCGTACAGGTCCGGCAACGGCGGCCTTTTCAGGGTTGGCAAGCCGTTCCGACCGCACCTGCGCCGCGTCTGACGTCACCACAGTCAGGTGAGGCATCGGCTTCATCCCCGCCTCGCCCAGCGCCTGACCAAGGAAGAACAGGCTCCAGAACCCCTGTTCAAGGTTGCGATGGAAGAAACTGGAGCCCGGGCGGAAGGTTTCTGCCGTGGTCACCAGCCAGAAATGCCCGATTCGCGCCGGCGTCAGGTCGCGCAGCGCAAGATCAGCAAAAAGTGCATCATAGCCTTCCCGCCCATGTTCGGGCGCCAGTGTATAGGTATCCTCACCCGTGCGGGCAAACGCATCGCCCGCATGCACGGTGACAACCCTGTGGCCCCCGTCGCGCAGGCGCTGGGCAGCGGCGCGAGCCAGCCCCACCTCGTCAGCGAACATCAGCCACGTGTTCGGCGCGCCCAGCTCGGTTTCGACATCCACAGGGCAATCCGAAGGTGCCACACGCCATGCCAACCGATAGCCAAAATCGGCCACGGCATCGTGGCGTTTGGCAAGGCTGTCCTCGGTAACCGTCAGAGCGGGCTTGCCCGGTTCGATGAAATAACGCGACCGCTGGAACGGATAGGTCGGCAGCGGCACGCGGCGGCGCGGGGCATCGCCCCAAAGCTGCGTAAAATCGGGGTTGGCACCGCAGGCCCAAAGACGGCCAAGCGTAGCGATGAAATGGCGGTCGTCCGACGTGGTATCGTCGGGGTGGCGCAGGCTCGCGGGCACCGGCTGGCCGCCCATCACGCCATTGGCTTGCGACAGGGTCGCCAGCGCACGGCCCGGCCCAACCTCCAGATACACCCGGTCGGGGTTCTGCCGCAGTGTCGCCATGCCCTGCGCAAAGCGCACCGTGCCGCGCAGATGCGCGACCCAGTAATCCGGGCTGGTCGCCTCGGCATCAGTCAGCGGCTGGCCCGAGCGGTTGGAGATGATCGGAATGCGGGGCGGCGACAGCCGCATCTTCGCCAGATGCGCCCGGAACTCCGCGAGGATCGGCTCAAGCATCCTCGAATGCGCCGCAATGTCGATGGCGATGCGGCTTGATTCAATGCCGTCGGCGCGCAGCCGGTCAGCAAGTGCCAGAAGCCCCGCGTCCGGTCCGGAAACAACTGTCAGCTCGGGCGCGTTGACCGAGGCGATATCAAGATCGCTCAAGTAGGGCGCAAGCGCCACTTCCGACAGCGGCACCGAAAGCATCCCGCCCGCAGGCACAGTGTCAAAAAGCTTGCCGCGCAGGTGGACGAGGCCGACCACCTCTTCCAGACTCATCACGCCCGCCACGCAGGCGGCGGCGTTTTCGCCCATGCTGTGACCAATCAGGACAGACGGCGTGACCCCCCAGCTTTCCCAAAGCTTGGCCAGAGCAATCTCGACGATCAGGATCAGCGGCAGTTGCAGCGATGGGCGGCGCAGGCGTTCGGCGGCCGCAGCCTCGGCCCCCGGTTCTGGCAGCCACAGCGGCCGGATGTCGGCATCGCCCAGCGCATCAAGCGCAGCGAGGCCACGATCCATCCATTCGGCAAAGACCGGCTCCGTCTCGTAAAGGTCGCGCGCCATGTTGGGGTATTGCGCGCCCCCCCCGGGGAACATGAACACGATCTGCGGCGCATCGCCGACGCGGCGCTGGGTGAACACCCGCCGGGGATCGCCCGCCTCCAGCATGGCGGCCGCTTCTTCGTGACTTGCCGCCACCAGCACACGGCGATGCTCGAACGCGCGACGGCCTTCCTTCAGCGTGAAGGCGACGTCGGCCAACGGCTGCTCAGGATGCGCGCGCAGATGCGCTGCAAGCCGCGACGATGCTTCCCCCAGCGCCGAGGCACTGCGCGCTGACAGTGTCAGCAACTGGAACGGCCAGTCGGCCTCGACTGCCTGCCCAACCGCAGGAGCCTCCTCCAGCACGACATGCGCGTTGGTCCCGCCCACGCCAAGCGAGTTGATCCCGGCCCGGCGCGGCGTCGCCCGCCGGGGCCATGCGGTCAGCGTATCGTTCACCCGGAACGGGCTGTTCGCAAAATCGATTGCGGGATTCGGCGCCTCGAAATTCAGGCTCGGCGGCATCTCCTTGTGATGCAGCGCCAGCGTCGCCTTGATCAGGCTGGCAACCCCGGCAGCGGTATCCAGATGGCCGATGTTGGTCTTGACGCTCCCGATGCGCGCAAATCCGGTCAGCGACGTGGTGCGGCGGAACGCTTCGGTCAGGGCGGCAACCTCGATCGGGTCGCCAAGATAGGTGCCCGTCCCATGACATTCGATGTAATCGACCGTGTCGGCAGGTGTGCCTGCCACGGCCATCGCGGTTGCGATGCAGGCGGATTGACCCTCGACCGACGGTGCCAGATAGCCCGCCTTCGCCGCGCCGTCGTTGTTGACCGCCGATCCCTTGATCACCGCCCAGATATGGTCGCCATCGGCCAGCGCATCCTCCAGACGGCGCAGCACCACCGCCCCCGCGCCCGACCCGAACACCGTGCCCTGCGCGCGATGGTCGAAGGCGTGGCACACGCCGTCGGGCGAAAGGACCTCGCCCTCCTTGTAGATGTAGCCCCGGTTCTGCGGCAGTTCGATGGTCACGCCGCCCGCCAGCGCCATGTCGCATTCGCCGTTGATCAGCGCCTGCGCGGCATAATGCACGGCCACAAGCGAGGTGGAGCAGGCAGTCTGCAAGTTCAGGCTCGGCCCCTTCAGGTCGAACACATGGCTCACCCGGGTGGAAAGGAAATCCTTGTCGTTGCCGGTGTGGCGCAACAGGAACATCCCCGTGCTGTCCACCAGCGCCGGGTTCGAGCAGATGTTGAAATAGAAATAGCTGCCCATGCCGCAGCCCGCGAACACGCCCACCGCACCCTTGAACGCCTCTGGCGGGTGGCCCGCGTTTTCCAGCGCCTCCCACGCCACTTCCAGGAATTGGCGATGCTGCGGGTCAAGGATCGCGGCTTCCTTCGGGGAAAACCCGAAGAATTCGGCATCGAAGCGGTCAAAACCATCCAGCGGGGCTGCAAACGGCACATAGGCCGGATTGCGCAGCAGCGCAGCACTTTCACCCGAGCTGGCAAGTTCATCGTCCGTCAGCCGACGAACTGCAGACCGGCCCTCGCGCAGGTTATCCCAATAGGTCGCAATGTCGGGCGCGCCGGGCAGGTGTGCGGCCATGCCAACGATGGCAATGTCGCCCGGTCCGGCCTCGATGGCGGTGTCCACGTCAAACTTCGGATGATCGTTCATAACAATTCTTTCAGTCCGTTAGGTACGTGGCTGCACGGAAGCGTGACATCTGCGCTGGATGACGAGGTCGATGAAGCCCTGATCGCCGAGAATCCAAACACGGCTCCGACGGTCGTTGCCTGCCATAAGCTGAATGGGGCTGCGGGGGCTGCAAAACGGTGTCTGACAATACGACGCACTCTGAAATTTGGCTGACCATGAACGATTCGCGAGTATAAAAAACCTCGCCCTCAGCGTAAACCATTCCTCCGAAAGACGCATCAGCCGAGGGTCAAATCCGCTTCATTTTCCCTGTATGCGTTCGCATCCTTGCATAAGTTAAGGTTTGTTGACGAGATGGCATCAATACTCGAGCGACATCGCTTTGCCTGAAGAGTTCGCGTAGATACGCAGGGACTCAGGACGCGGCGGAGGCATCGAGACTTGCAGGTGAGACCATGATGAAGGATCGGATGCGGCGGATTGGCCGCAGGCTGAGCCGCCAGGCTCAACTGGAAGAGACCGGCCAACTGCCGACTCGGCCATCGACCACGGCCACGCCCCCGCCCGCTCCTGCGCCCCGCGTCGAGAGCCTTCCGCGACCAAAGCCGGTCGAACTGCGCCCGGCTGCGTCGCCCGATCTTTACACCGAACATTTCGGCCTCTTCACCCGCCCCTTCGCCTTGGCGCCCGACCCCGATTTCCTGTTCTGGCCGCCCGCGCACAAGCGGGCCTACGCCATGCTTGAATACGGCGTGATGACCCATTCGCCGATCACCCTGATTACCGGCGATGTCGGTGCGGGCAAGACCACGCTTCTGTTGCACCTGCTGAACTCGCTGGGTCCAGAGGTGAAGGTTGGTCTGATCTCCAACCCGAACGGATCGCGGGCCGAATTGCTGCGCTGGGTGCTCATGTCGCTCGATCAGCCCGCTGGGCTTGAAGACAGCTATGTCGACCTGTTCTCGCGGTTCCAAGCGTTCCTGATCAACGAATATGCCGAAGGCAGGCGCGTCGTCCTGATCTTTGACGAGGCGCAGAACCTCAGCCGCGAGGCGCTGGAGGAATTGCGCATGTTCACCAACATCAACTCCGGCAAGGACGAACTGCTGCAACTGGTGCTGGTCGGGCAGCCCGAACTGCGCGACATCGTGACCCAGCCGAACATGCGCCAGTTCGCGCAGCGCGTGGCGTCGAACTTCCACCTGACCGCGATGGATCGGGCCACGGTGCATTCCTACGTGGCCCATCGCATGAAGGTCGCTGGGCGCTCGCGCCGCGTGTTTTCCGAAGATGCGGTTAATCTCGTCTACGACAAGACAGGTGGCGTCCCGCGGCTTGTCAACCAACTGTGCGACCTGTCACTGGTTTACGCCTTCACCAAGGGCCGCAAGCTGGTCGGAGTCGAAACTGTCCAGCAGGTTCTGGACGATGGCGTATTTTTTGCGGTAAATGTGCCCGGTATCAAAGGTGATTTGTAACTATGACGTTTGATCTGCGATTTTACATGGCTATGCTGTTTCGTCGGCTGCCTTACATTCTTGCCATCCTGATCCTGACCACCATCGCGGGGGTCTACCTAGCGTTCTCGATTCCCGAAACCTACCGGGCCGAGGCGCGCCTGTTGTACGAGAACGGCCAGATCCCGGACGAGCTTGCCGCCTCCACCGTGCGCTCGACCGCCGACGAGGCGCTGCTTTCAGTGCAGCAACGCCTGCTGACGCGGGCGAATCTTTTGGAACTCGCCTCCAAGTTCAAGGTGTTCGACGACGTTCCGAACATCACAGAAGACATGATCGTGGAGCAGATGATCCTGCGCATCTCGATCTACATGCCACCGCTCATGGGCAATACCGGTGTGGTGACTGTATCCTTCGATGCGGGTGATCCCGTCCTTTCGGCCGATGTGACGAACGCGCTCGTCGACCAGATTCTCCAACAAAGCGTAGAGCTCAGGACCGCCGCCTCGGGTAGCACGCTCGATTTCTTCCAACAGGAAGTAAAGCGTCTGACCGACGAACTTGCAGTGCAGAACTCCAAGATACTCGAATTCGAGGAAGCGAACCGCGACGCCCTGCCGGAAAGCCTCGCCTACCGTCGCGGCCGTCAGGAAGCACAGCAGGAACGCCTTACGTTGGTCGAGCGCGAACTTGCCGGCCTGCGCGACCGGCGGCAAAGTCTTGTCGATCTTTATGACCGCACCGGTCGGCTGGCGGCTTCGGTCGGCGTGCTGACACCCGAGCAGACACAACTGGAAACCCTGCGTCAGGAACTGGCGTCGGCGGTTGTCGTGCTGTCTCCTGAAAATCCTCGGGTTAAAGCCCTGCAACTACAGGTCGACGCCCTTGAAGAAGCGGTCAAGGAACAGCTTGGCGTCGCCGGCGAAGGCGCGATGACCTCGTACGACCTGCAGATGGCCGATATCGACGGCCAGATAAAATTCCTTGTCGAACAGAAGCAGGAAATCGAAACCGAACTGGAGAGTCTGCGCGCCTCGATCGAAAAGACCCCCAGCAACTCGATCATGCTGGGCGAACTGCAAGGCGCTTACCAGAATACCCAGGTGCAATACGACCAGGCTGTCGCAAGCCTTGCCGAAGCGCGGATGGGCGACCGGATCGAGGTCACCTCCCGCGGTCAGCGCATCACGGTGATCGAACTTGCCGTGCCGCCGACGATCCGGGCCGAACCCAACCGCAAGCTGATCTCGGCAGCGGGCTTTGGCGCCGGCATGCTGTTGTCGCTGGGTCTCGTCATGCTCTTGGAACTTCTGAACCGCACCGTGCGCCGCCCGGCCGAAATGGTGAAATCGCTGGGGATAACGCCGTTCGGCACGATCCCCTACATGGCCACCGCTGACGAGTTGCGCCAGCGCCGCGCCGCGCGCCGCAACCTGATCGCTGCCGTCGCACTTTTCGTGCCCGTGGCGCTTTACCTGTTGCACGTCACAGTCATGCCGCTTGACACGTTGGCCTCGGCAATCGCCGAAGCTGTCGGGCTTGGGCCGGAAGTCAGTGTCGCAACGCCAGAAATCTCGGGGTAGGCCGTCATGGAACGCATTCAATCCGCCATCGCCAAGGCGCGCGCTGCGCGTGGCGCCGTTGCAGCCGCGCCGAAACCGCAAGCTCCGGTCAAGCCGCCAAAGGACATGTGGTCAACCCTGACCGAACTTCAGTTCGACGAAACCCGGCTGGAACGCGGCCGCATCGTCGCGCACCAGTCCGGCCCGCAGGCCGCCGTGTTCGACGTGATGCGGACCAACCTCATGCACCAGTTGCGCGAACACAACTGGACGCGGGTTGCCATCACCTCGCCCGGCAGCAGCTGCGGCAAGACCACGCTGACCCTCAATCTTGCGCTCAGCCTCGCCCGCCAGCCTGATCTTAAGGTCGTGGTCCTGGAACTTGACCTGCGCCGCCCCGCCATGCAGCGCACCCTTGGCATCGACCGCACCTGCAACTTCGCCGGTGTGCTCGACGGCAGCGAGGCCCCCGAAGCGCAACTGTTCCGCTGGCGCTCGAACCTCGCGCTTGGTCTGAATTCCATTCCCGTTGCCAGCCCGGCCGAGCTATTGTCGTCCGACCGCGCTGCCGAAACCGTCGATGCGCTGGAAGAGCGGTTGCAGCCGAACGTGATGCTTTTCGACCTGCCGCCAATGGTTGTGGGGGATGATACCATCGCTTTCCTTGATCAGGTCGATTGCGCCCTGATGGTCACCGAGGCCGAGGCAAGCACCGTGTCCGAGATCGACCGCTGCGGCAAGGATCTGGCCGCCCATACCCAGGTGCTGGGCGTCGTACTCAACAAGTGCCGGTATATGGAGCCGACCGAAAGCTACGGTTATGGCGACACCTGACCAAGCCCGCGCGTCTGGGGCGGGTTGCCGCCTTGGCGAGGTGACAGAAGAATTTGTTGCCGGTCACCGTCTGGATGCACCTGATCGTGATGTGAGTTTTTGGGGTGACGGATTTGCAGGGCGACGAATTGAATGCGAATGACAATGGGCGGCCGGCCGGTGCGAAACCGACCGTTGCCTACCTCGTGAACCAGTACCCCAAGGTTAGCCACACCTTCATTCGCCGCGAAATCCTCGCTTTGGAACGACAAGGCTTCGACATCCGTCGCTTCGCGATTCGCGGCTGGGACGCCGATGTCGTAGACCCTGTCGACATCGACGAAGGTCGCCGCACCCGGCATGTGCTGAAGAATGGCCTTCTGCCGCTGGTCAAGGCGGTGCTGGTCAACGCCGTCAAACGCCCGTTGCCGACATTCCGTGCCTTGCGCGCGGCGTTAGCCATGTCGCGCAAGTCCATTCGGCCGCTGCCTTACCACATTGTCTGGTTCGCCCACGCCTGCCAGCTTCGCCTGTGGTTCGAGGCGGACGGCATCGATCATCTGCATGCGCATTTCGGCACCAACTCTGCCGATGTTGCCCATCTTGTGCATCTTCTGGACGGGCCGCCATACAGCTTTACCGTCCACGGCGCAGACGAATTCGACAACGTCCTCGCGATGTCGCTGCCGCGCAAATGCGGTAGCGCCGAGTTCGTGGTGGCGATCAGCCATTACACCAAGTCACAGCTGATGCGGCAACTGCCGCAGGCTGACTGGCAGAAACTCCGACTGGTGCATTGCGGGCTGGAGGAGGCGTTCTTCGCGCCCACCTTCACGCCATTTCCGCAACAGCCGGTGTTGCTTTGCATCGGTCGCTACTGCGCCGAAAAAAGCCAGCTGACCCTGCTTGATGCGCTTGCTGCACTGGCCCGGCCCGAAGTGCGGCTGGTGCTGGCGGGCGACGGCGATTTCCGCCCTCTCATCGAACGGCGGATCGCCGAACTTGGCCTGTCACGGCAAGTCACGCTGACCGGCTGGATCGGCAGCGATGAGGTGCGCAAACTCATCACCGAAGCCACCCTCGTCGTTCAGCCCAGCCTGATGGAGGGTCTGCCCGTCGTCATCATGGAAGCGATGGCGCAGGGCCGCCCTGTGATCTCGACCTACATCGCAGGTATCCCCGAGCTGGTTCAGGAAGGCCGCACCGGCTGGTTGGTGCCCGCAGGCGATGCGCCCAGCCTGACCGAAGCGATGGCCGCCGCTCTCGACACTCCGTCAGACGTGCGGGAGGCAATGGGCCGGGACGGCGCCGTCCGGGTCCGCGAGCGTCACCACATCGACACCGAGGCCGCCAAGCTGGCCCGCCTCTTCACCAAAGGGCCAACGGGGTGATCACCACGGCCAAGCGCGCGGCTCGAGCGGTTCTCGGCATCCCGCCGGTGCTCGGTCTTTTGCGGTCGTGGCGCCTGCGCGGCAACCCTGTGACGGTGCTTTGCTATCACACCATCGGGCCCGATACCGGCGGCCCGGATGCCTGGACGGTCCTGCGCGCCGCTGATTTCAGGGCTCATTTGGCGGCACTTCAGGAATCCCATGACATCGTCGACCTCGACCGGGCCCTTGCAGACGGGCCGGGACATCGCGGCAGGCCGCGCGCTGTCTTGACCTTTGACGACGGCGAGGCAGGCAATCACCGTTACCTGCTGCCGATCCTGACCGAGCTTCAGCTTCCGGTGACAATCTTCGTGGCCACTGGCCAGATCGAAACCGGCCAGCCCTACTGGTTTGACCGGATCATGGGCGCGCTGACCGCAGGCGCCGACGTTGATCTTGCCACCCACGGCCTTGGTCGCTGGCACATCCCGCCGACCCCCGGCCCATCGCGCTGGGCCACTGTCTCCAGCCTGCTCGAAACGTTGAAACGCACCGCGCCGGATTGCCGCGCTGCGATTGTCGACGACATCCTGTCACGGTATCCCCTTCCCCCCGGCAGGCCGCCCCTCGGCCCGATGACCCGCGCGGAACTGGCCGAGATCGCCCGCAGCCCCCGGGTGACGATCGGTGCTCACAGCCATTGTCACAACCTTCTCGACCAGCTTCCCCTCGTAGAAGCCGAGGCGAGCATTGCGCGGTCTCGTAGCCTTCTGCGCGATTGGACCGGGCAAGAGGTCGCGCATTTCGCCTGGCCGAATGGCAACCACACGCCCGCCCTTCGCCAACGCGCCCAACGCCTCGGGTTCAGGTCTGCGGCCGCGCTCGACATGCGCCTCTGGCGCGCGGGCGCCGATCCCTACGCGCTTCCACGCTTGGGTATCGGGCGCCATGATGACACGGCAAGGCTGCGTTTGCGGCTCGTCGGGACGTGAAGGCAAGAATGGTGTGATGACGAAGTATCTGGTCACGGGGGGCTGTGGATTTGTCGGATCGCATCTGTGCGATGCACTTGTCAAAGGCGGCGCCAGTATCACCATTCTGGACAATCTTGCGACTGGCAAGACAGCGAACCTGACGGCAGGCGCCCGTCTTATCGAAGGTGACGTTGCCGATCCCGATACCGTTGCCCGCGCAATCCACGGTGCTGACGGGGTTTTCCACCTCGCAGGCATCGCTTCCGTCGAATATTGCAACGCCCATTGGCGCGAAGGGCATCGCACGAACCTGACCGGTTCCGTCACCGTATTCGAGGCGGCCAAGAACGCAGGCAAGGTGCCGGTGGTCTACACTTCGTCCGCGGCAGTCTATGGCGATGCTGGCGACGTCATCGTTCACGAAGATCGGACTGTCGCTCCGCTCACGGCCTATGGCGCCGACAAACTTGGCACGGAACTACACGCCCGGATCGCAACGTCGGTGCACGGGGTGCCGACAATCGGTCTGCGCCCGTTCAACATCTACGGCCCGCGGCAAGACCCGTCTTCGACCTATTCCGGCGTGATTTCCATTTTCAATGACCGGCTCCGCAAACAGCAGCCGATCACCATTTTCGGCGACGGTCTGCAAACCCGCGACTTCGTCTTGGTAACTGATGTTGTGCAAATGCTCATGGCAGCGATGCAGAACTCACCCCAAGCGGCAGGTCGGGTGTTCAATGTCTGCACCGGTCGCGCCACCTCATTGCTTGACCTCATGGCGATGCTCGCCCGCCTCCACCGGACCGAGCCAGAGGTTACCCACTCTCCCCCGCGTGCCGGCGATATCCGTCACTCGCTGGGTGATCCCGCGCGCGCATCGGCCGCGCTTGGTGTTCAGGCGTTAGTCTCGCTGGAAACGGGTCTCAAGCTGCTGCTTGGCGTTTGATCGCCGGCTCGAAGGCCTGATCTGACGGCTCAATGGCACTTCCAACGTTGCGGACGGCATGGCTCACCATATCGCGCAGATGGCGCGGCGCGTCCCTTCTGCCGGTCGGTTGCACAAGCAGCCGCATGCGGTAGATCAGCCCCCCCGCGACATTCGCCACCGTGGCAGCCACCGCATGCACCCTGCCACCGCGCTTGCAGAAATACCGCCAGTGGCTGTCAAACCAGTATTGCGGCGTCCGGTTCCATTCCTTCATCCCTGTCGACACCGACCCGATGTGCAAGACCCGACTTTCACGCACATAATGCGTGTCCCAACCCGCCTCCTTCGCCCTATGGCAAAGGTCGGTTTCCTCGAAATACAAGAAGAAGCGTTCGTCAAAAAGTCCGATGGTCCGAAGCACGTCGTCGCGGATCAGAAGGCTCGCCCCGGCCACCCAATCAACCGGCCCACTTTGTTCGGGCTCGGGCAGTGCCACGATCCACCGCGACAAAAGCCGCGAGATCGGGCCAAAACGCGCCGTGCCCTCGAACTCCGAAGCGATCGACGGAAACCGGAACGAGGTGCGGTGCGTCTCTCCGTCCGTGCCGAAGATCAGGCTGCCGGCCAGACCAGCGCGCGGATGACGCTCAAGATGGGCCATCAGGATCCTGATCGCCTCCGGCTCGGGGAAGGCGTCAGAATTCAGCACGTAAGTGTAGGTCGGTCGCGATCCGTCCGGCAGGCCAAGGCGGATGCCCACGTTGTTGCCGGCGCCAAACCCGCCATTGCGCCCGGCTTGCACCACGCGCACCCGGTCATGCCCGCGAAAAGCCTCGCTCAACGTCTCGAACGACCCGTCTCCCGAATCGTTGTCGACCACGGCGATCGCTCCGTCGATGCCCGCCATCGCCACTTCGGCGGCGGCAACCGCGCGCAGCGTCATGTCGGGCGTCCGCCAGTTCAGGATTACGGTCAGAACAGTCGGCTTCACGGGCATGGCTCAGCGTGCAAACGGGTTGCGATAGCGGCCGAACTTTTGCCTGACAAGCATTGGAAGGACCTGCGGGTCGTTGATGACATAACGGTGAAACCGCGCCCTTGGTTCCTGCAACAGCCGGTACAACCACTCCAGACCGGCATTGGTCACCCATGGTGGCGGGCGGCGCAGCGTCCCAGCCTCGTAGTCGATGGTGCCGCCAAGCGGCAAGAACAGCCGGACATTCGGAAAACTGTCGCGATACTGCACGATGAACTTTTCCTGCCGCCCGCCCCCAAGGCCAACCAGTAGCACCGTCGCGCCCGAGGCGTTCACGGCGTCAATTATGCGCGCAATCGCCGCCGGGTCCTTCTCGAAATCGAACGGCGGGGCATGGCATCCAACAATGATCTCGCGCCCGACCTTGGCGTTGATCTTTTTGGCCGCGATCTCTGCGATGCCGGGTTTGCCACCCAGAAGGAAGACCCGAACATCGGCGTCATTCTTGTAGCGGGTATAGAACAGCGGGAAATAGTCCGATCCCGACACCCGCTCGCGCACCGGAGTGCCCATCAGCTTCAGCGCGAAATACAGGATTTGGCTGTCGCAGGTGATGTAGTCATATTGGTCAAGGATGTCGTAGAAGGCGCGGTCCGTCTGCAGCTTCATCACCATGTCCGCATGCAGCGTCAGGATCAGCCCCTCGCGCAGCGACAGCACCTCGTCCATCGTCACATCATGCACATACCCGTTCAGCACTGCCACCTTGCGGGGTGCCTTGGCCCGCCCGATTTGGGGCAGCACCGGAGGCGTCCGTTTGGACGTGGCGAATTCGGGCGAAGCGGGCTGGTTGGTCATCGGCGCACTTTCTGTCAGGCCGTCATCGAAAGAGCTTGGATTGCACAAAGGCGAAAAACGCCAGCGCGCGCCTTGGCGGCCAGCACATCAGATGACGTAATTCGCAAGCCCACTCCGACCATACCCTGCCCACCTTTCAACAACACATCGCAGGCGACGCTAGCACAAGTCCGGGGGGCGCTAAAGCCGGAGAACCAAAGGAAACGCATTGTTTCCTTAGGCGACAGTGATCGCTTCCGCGCCCGGTTTTGTCTCTGTTTCGCAACCTCTTTGCGCGGTCGCACGCAACCCCGCTTGCACCCGCCGCGCCCAAGCCCCTAGAGATGCGGCAGTTATTGTCCGCGATCCCTCGCATTTCGCAAGTGTCTTGTCCCATGCCCTCGAACGATCATCCATCGGACGACCCCGCAACAGCTCCGGTTCATCCCGTGGCCTTGTCCGTCATCATCGCGGCCCGCAATGAACAGGCACTGATCGGCCGTTGTCTGGCCGCGCTCGTCGCACAGACTGCTCTCGCCACCGGGCCGGTCGAAGTAATCGTCGCAGTGAACGGCACCACTGACCAGACCGCCGCCGAAGCGACTGGATTCGCCGCCGCCTTCGCGGCCCGAGGCTGGCAGCTTCACGTCATCGACTTGGCTCATGGGGGCAAACTCGGTGCCCTCAACGCCGCCGAAGCCGTCGCTCAGGGCCGCGCTCTGACCTACCTAGATGCCGACGTTGTTTGCGACAAAGACCTTCTGGCGCGAATCGAAGCGGCTCTTGCCCCCGACCGTCCGCTCTATGCCACCGGCCGTATCGCGGTGATGCCCGCCGAAAGCGTCATCACCCGCGCCTACGCCCGCCTGTGGACACGGCTGCCCTTTGTGCGCGGCGGCGCGGTCGGCGCCGGTTTCTTTGCGGTCAACCGCAAGGGCCGCGCGCGCTGGGATGCCTGGCCCGCAATCATTTCCGACGACACCTTCGTCCGCCTCCAGTTCGCACCCAACGAACGCATCGAGGTCGATGCCCACTACCATTGGCCGATGGTCGAGGGGTTTGGAAATCTGGTCCGCGTCCGCCGCCGTCAGGACGCCGGGGTAGCCGAAATCCGTCGTCTTTACCCCGACATCCTCGGCAACGAGGCCAAGCGCCCCCTGACACGGTCCGGTCTGCTCCGGCTTGCCCTGTCCGATCCGCCGGGATTTGCCGTCTATGGCGCAGTGCATCTTGGCGTGCGGCTTGCGCCTCACAAGGGCGACTGGACGCGCGGCAGGTAGCAAGGATCGAAACATGCGGTTAAACACTGCCATCCGCGGCATGCCGCGTTTCGCAAACGGGATCACCACGCGATGAAAGACCAGCGGGACATTGCAGTCGTGGCGATCGGTCGCAATGAAGGCGCGCGGCTCGTGGCCTGCCTCTCCTCGTTGCAGCGCCTGGGGCTGCGGGTGGTCTATGTCGACAGCGGTTCCACCGACGCCAGCCTGCAAGCGGCCCGCGATCTCGGCGCCCAGATCGTCGAACTTGACCTCAGCGTTCCTTTCACCGCCGCCCGTGCCCGCAACGCCGGCTTTCACGCGCTGAACCCGGCCCCCGCCTTCGTGCAGTTCATCGACGGCGACTGTGTGCTTGAACCCGGCTGGATTGAGGCCGGCCTGCAGGCGCTGACCGACCACCCCGACATCGGTATCGTGACTGGCTGGCGGTCCGAAATCTACCCTGATGCCAGCATCTACAACGGTATGGCCCAGGTGGAATGGCATCGGCCCGCGGGTGACATCCATGCCTGTGGCGGCGACATGATGGTGCGGGCGGACCTGTTTCGCCAGATGAATGGCTTCAACCCCGGCATCATCGCCGCCGAGGACGACGAGTTCTGCATCCGGGTCCGCAAGGCTGGATACCGCGTCCATCGCTTGCCCGTAGCGATGACCAGGCATGACGCGAACATCCTGCGATTCAGGCAATGGTGGCAGCGGGCGGTGCGGACGGGACATGCTTATGCCCAGGTCGGCGCCATCCATCCCGAACATTTCCACCGAGAGCGTCAGCGAGTATGGATCTACGGTGCGATCCTGCCGCTCCTTGCCCTTCTGTCGCCAGTTCTTTCGTGGTGGCTTTCACTACCCCTGATTGGCGGCTATTCGATTTCCTACATCCGCACCGCGCGTGGATTGCACGCAAATGGCCTTCCACTCGGCAAGGCTCTTCATCAGGCGTTGTTTCTTTGCATTTCGAAACTTCCGAATCTGGCGGGCCTACTGACCTATCATTGGCGCTCATGGCGCA
The DNA here is from genome assembly GCF_050632395.1 of Tabrizicola sp. BL-A-41-H6. Taxonomy (GTDB): domain Bacteria; phylum Pseudomonadota; class Alphaproteobacteria; order Rhodobacterales; family Rhodobacteraceae; genus JAUYQR01. The sequence continues at coordinate 117,378 of NZ_CP192600.1, read as the reverse complement.
AGCAAGACATTAACCTTATTGAGTACAAGTGATGGAACGCATGAAAAATAAACCGTTGCGGGCAGGCATTGTTGGTGCCGGGTACATTGCCACTTGGCATTGCGATGCGATCCGGGCCCTACCGGGCGTTGAACTGGCAGCCATCTGCGACAAGTCCCTCGGGGCAGCTCAGGCTTTGGCGGCAAGTAACGGCGCGCAAGCCTACAGCGATTTCGAGACAATGATCTCCGAGGCCAAACTTGACGCGGTGCACATCCTGACACCGCCCGACAGTCATCGCGATCTGGCCATCCGCTGCGCCGAAGCCGGGCTTCACTGCTTCGTCGAAAAGCCTGTCGCGCTGTCCGCAGCTGAAACCGCAGACATGGTGTCGGCCGGTCGCAAGGCGGGTCGGCTCATGGCGGCTGGCCACAATTTTCTTGGACTGCCTGGATACCGTCGGCTGAAGGAAGCCGTGGCTTCGGGGACCTTGGGCCGCATCTCGATGCTTGAAGTGAACTGGTGCTTTCCACTGCCGCCGCTCAGGTCCGGTCCGTTCGGGCTGTGGCTGATGCGCAGTCCGGGTAACCTTCTGGTGGAACTGGGACCGCATCTTTACGCCTTCGCCGTTGATCTGTTCGGGCCTCTGGAAATCAGCCATCTGGACCTTGGCAAGCCCATCGACTTGCCTGGCGGCGAGCGGCGCCACCAAAGCTGGCGCATCCTCGGTCGGGCCGGGACGGTAGATATCGCGTTCAACATTTCTCTGGTCGAGACGGTCGAGGACCGGAGCCTGCTGGTGCGCGGCTCGACCGCTCAGGCAAGGTTCGACTACGGATCTGACGTCCTGATCACCCGTAGCGAGAACACGGCCGATCTGATTCTGAACCCTCTACGGGTCCAACTGTCGCAAAGCCTGCAGCATCTGCGCGAAGGCGGTCGAAACGCCGTCCGTCAGCTTGCGTCACTCAACCGGAAATCGCCGTACGGGCTCAGCTTTGCAGGCACCCTTGGCAGCTTTTACGAAAGCGCCCGGTCCGGCTCCGCGTTGGACCCGAAATTCGACATGGCAAAAGCGGAAATTGTCATGCGCGGGATCGAAGACACCCTCGCCCTGATGCCGAAAAGCCCTGCACCCGTCCGTGCGACGGGGACGCCTCACCCACGGATAATGGTGATCGGCGGGACAGGCTTCATCGGTCGTGCGCTGACCCGCGAACTGGTCGCCCGCGGTCACGACGTTCGAGTGATCAGCCGCGGCGGGACGGGCCCGTTCGACGATATCGCCGACCACGTCGAGACAGTCGCCCTGTCCCTGCGCGACGGCGACGGTCTTGCCCGCGCCATGCAGGGCATCGACACAGTGTTCAACCTGGCAAAATCCACGGACAAAACCTGGAATGCCGCCTTGGCCAACGACGTCGGCGTAACCGAGGGCATTGCCGAAGCCGCGCTGGCTGCGGGCGTCAAGCGGCTGGTCTACACCGGCACCATCGCATCCTATGACATGTCGGATCCGGCCCGGAAGATCACCGAGGCAACCGGCTTTCCCGACAACATGGATGACCGGAATATCTACGCTCGCTCCAAGGCCGAATGCGAGCGGCGCTTGCTTAAGCTGCGCGCCGAACGGGGTCTGCCGGTGGTGATCGCCCGGCCCGGCATTGTATTGGGCAGGGGCGGCCCACTTCAGCACTGGGGCATCGGGCGGTGGCATGGGGCAGGCGCTGTCCGGTTGTGGGGCAATGGAACCAACACCCTGCCTTTCGTCCTGATCGATGATCTGGTCGACGGTCTGATCCGCATGATGGAGACTGCAGGCATCGAGGGACGCTCGTACAATCTTGTGGGCGATCCGCTGATGTCCGGTCGCGAATACTTCGCCGCCATCGAGCAACAGCTTGCAGTAAAGGTGAACGTTGCCTCAAGCGCGCTGTCACTCCTATTCGTTGTCGACCGGCTGAAGCACGTCTTGAAGACCGGCGTCTTGCGCAAGAAAGGCTTGACGCCTGCCTCGCTGAAGGACTGGAAGTCGCGTGCGCATCTGTCCGTCTTCGACAATGCTCGCTCAAAGGCCGATCTCGGCTGGGCCCCGGTGTCGGACAAGTCGCAGTTCGTCAAGGAAGCGATCGTCGAGGCCAATCTGTTTGGCTTTTGAAGGCTGGCTCCAGCCGACTGTCTGGCTCTTTATCGGCTGAAGCTGCCCAGTCGCGACCGGTTACCGTGTCCGGCTGGAACGCGCCTCTGGCTGGCGATCGCTACGCCGGGCGCGCGGCGAGGCCCCCTGCGCCAACCACGCCGGCGGCGCGGTGCGGGCACCAAAAGCGGGCGCTCTGGCAAGGTTATCCGCAGAAAGATCACGCCGCTCGCTACCCCGCATCATCGACCCGGTCAACGACCCCGCCAGCAACCATACATACGGCAACAGCCACCCGTTCGGGATAAAATCCACCAGCATCCCGCTCAACAGCATCATCAGACCCGGTGTCACCATCGATGGGCTGACCATCCCGTGACGTCCCATCGCGAACCAGATGCCCATGGTCAAAAGCCCGAAATGTGCGGCATATCCCATCCATCCATACGTCCCGATCAGGATGATCCAAAGACCATCGGTTACACTCGTCTGCCGTCCGGAATCGGGGTCGTAGATCTGGTTTCGTCCCCAACTGCCCCAGCCAAACGCGGGCTTTTCGTTCGCCCGCGCCATCAACGCCGCTTCGTTGTCGAACCGGAACTGTAGGGAGGAAGCCCTTTCCTCGCTTACGCTTTGGGCAGCCCCAAGGATCGTCGTTGTGGGGACCACCCCCGAGGTACGCAATGCAGGGTAAAGGATCAGCAGCGATGCCACAATGACGGCTGCGAAGACCTGAACTCGCCGTCCAGTGAACAGGATCAACACGCCTATGGTGACCGTGATCACCAGTGCGCCCAGGTTCTTCGAGATGATAAGTACCCCGATCAGCCAGACCACCGAGAACAGCCACCCCGTCGCAACTTTATCCGTTCGCAGCGCCTCCCGCCACAGCACCAAGGCCGCAAGCGTCGCCATGCAATAAAAGCTTCCGATCATCAGCCCGTGGTTAAGAAAGACCACCGGCCTGTATCCGCCGTCGCGCATGTGTTGGAAGAAATCGTGGGGGAAAAAGCCGTAGATCCAGGTGTGAAGCTGTGGGCTGAACCGCACTTCAAACAGCACCGGCAGGGAATACAGCAGCCCCGCAATCGCAAACGCCTTCAAAACGTAGATCTGATCCTCGACGGTACCGAGGTACCGCAATGCCAGAAAGAACGGAATGAGTGAGATCAGGATGCCGAGGATTATCGTAACCGCGTCATATAGACGCAGTCCGGGCAGCGTCAAAGGGCCGAAGGATAGCGGCTCAGGGTTATGGTACACCGTAAAAAATGGCGCCAGCAAAAGCACGCCAAGAACAGCTTTCACAACCCAATGTCCCCGGCGCTCCGAGCCAACTCCCGCGTCGGCATCTGCCGCAGGTTTTCGTCCGAAGATCAGGCACATCAAAAGCGCACTGATGTTTGGTATCGACGACTTGTCCATTACCGGCAGCATCGGCAAGTCAAAGTTTGTTCCCGACGGTAACAGCAAGAACCCGCCCAAGAGCGTCCACACCAGGGCTTTAGGCACCGGCAGCAGGCGAAACAGGACCAGCGCCACCAACGGCCAGGTCATCAGCACTAAATACGCAAAACTGTTGGGCATCTGGGTCACTAAGGCTGATGGAAGGGGGCTCGTCACAATCTGAACGCCGACCGCGCCACTTAGGGCGACACGCTCGTGGCATTCAAGCCGGGTTTCCCTTCCTAATGTGTAGCCATCCTCCGGAAAGTTTCATTGTCCGCCACAAGTTGATCATAGGTACCACGGGCTGCGATCCGACCTTTGTCCATCAAAAAGATGATGTCGCAGGATCTGACCGTGCTCAGCCGGTGGGCAATCAGGATGATAGTCTTGTCGGCCCGTATGTTCTGCACCGCCTCCATAACCACCCGCTCGGTGATGTTGTCCAGCGCGGAGGTCGCCTCGTCCATGATCAGAAGCGTCGGGTCGCGGTAAAGCGCGCGGGCAATTCCGATCCTTTGGCGTTGCCCACCCGACAGCCTGACACCGCGCTCGCCCACTATTGTCTTATAGCCATCGGCAAGATCGCTTTTCACAAAGTCATGCAGCGCAGCCGCGCGGGCCGCGCGTTCCACCGCGGCCATATCAATCTGCTCGTTCGGTACACCAAAGGCGATGTTAGCGGCGATCGTGTCGTCGGTCAGGAAGATCGACTGTGGCACATAGCCAAGGGTCTTCTGCCAGGCGCGGATATTGGCGGGGGTCACCAGCGTTCCGTCCACCCTGATCTCGCCGCCATCGGGGGTCAAAAGTCCCAGCACCACGTCGACCAGCGTGGTCTTGCCTGCCCCTGTGCCCCCAACGATCCCCACGGTCGTTCGGGCAGGGATAATCACATCCAACCCCAAAAGCGCGGGTCGGGCCGCTTGCGCATAGGTGAACTTAATCCCCGACAACTCCAGCGAATGCTCCAGATGCAACGCCGGCTGTGGTGCCTGGGACGGCATCCGAGAGGACATCGCCGAAGCATAGTCCGTAGAGATTTCGTCGAGCACCGCCAGTCCGCCGCGGATTGTGGCCAAGGCATGATAAATCTGCTGCAATGCGGGCAGCAGTCTCATCACCGAAAACGCCAGTATGCCGAGCAACGGCACGATATCGGCAATGTTGCCGCCACTGCGCAGCAGCAGCAGCAGGATTATCCCCAACAGGGCTGCAAACGTGATTCCTTCCAGTGCAAAACGAGGCAGTTCAGAAATGATCCCGACTGTGGCCTGACCCTTGGCACTGCGATGTGCGGCGATCCTGTAAATCCGGGTATAATCGTCTTCCAAGCCAAGCAGCTTTACATCCTTGATCCCGCCAGTTGCCTCCTGCGAAACCTTAAAGCGGTCCGCGAATGCGCGCATCATCTCTTCCCCGGTCCGGCGCAGCTTCTCGCGCAGCTTTAGGTAGATCAACGCGTAGCTGCCACCGATGATACCAAACGAAATGCTGGTAACGACAGGATCAACAAGCAGCAGGAACCCCACGATCACAGCGACAAGCATTGCGCTGGCGGTAAGCCGAAAAAGCGGCGTCAACACAGAGCTCACAAGACGGTCAACCTCGCCAAGAACGTTCTTGCCGACCTCTGCGCTGTTGCGGTTCAAGAACCAGCCGTAGGGCTGATGCATGTATGCACTTAGAAGTCGGCTGGAAATCGAATAGCCCAGCATGTTCGAATAGCTGACCAAGGCGTAGGTGCCCGATGCTTTCACTACCAGCCCGATCAGCACCAGTGCTGTCACCGCCAGAGCAAAGCAGACTTGGAATGCGAAGATGCTGGAAAAACCCAACATGTCAAAAATCGCCGAGAACACTCTGCTTTCTGCAACGGACGAAGGATCTGAGAGCACCTGCAAAAGAACAAGCACGGAAGAGATGCCCACCATTTCGACAAGCGCCATCGCGATCATCATCAGGCTCAAAAGCCAGAACCGCCGCCGCTCGCCCGCTTCAAGCAGGGAAAAAATCTTCCGATAGACGTCGATCAACTGGCTTCTCCGGTCCCGGTGCAGCCGACACCATGCTACCTGGCAAAGGCAAAAGGAAGGCGCGATCTGGGCTTGTTTTGTAGCCTTGTCGCTGGCTGGCTTTGGCCCGGACGTTGTCCCGTGCAACTGCCGTCCGTACGTCTGTGCTGCTGGCATGATTTCGCCGCCGCGTTCTCCACCAATCGCTGCCCTAATTTTGCCACGACCAGCAGCCAGACTTCTAACACGTCAAGCCGTATCCGATGGTTGAAGGAAAATCGCTCATGCTCGCAGGCAACATGTTTATGGCGATCATCCTTGCCGTCGCTTCCGCAGGAACGGCGGCCTTTTTGGGATACTCGCTCCTCGCGGTGATTCTCTTTTACATGCTTGGCGGCACGCTCGGAATGATCCTCACGCTGGTTGCAGCAGCCTTCTCCGCAACGGGCGAAGCGAAATCCGATGCGATTTCCCCCATTGTTGGGCGTTCTGGCAACACTGTCGGGTCCTGAATCGCGCGAATTCAGCGCTATCGGCAAGAATCCGTTAAACAATAGCTGTCACCCTAAGCCATGATCCGCTTAAGCGATCAGTAAACCGATATGATTTCGGTTTCAGGTCGCTAAGGTTGTGTCTGTGATGTTGGCTGCTCGCGCGGCGTTGTTGCGGGACGATTGTCTTGGGAGGCTGGAATGATCGTTGGATTGCTTCTCATCAGCATGGTCGCTGGCGGCACCGTTTCCGTAACGCTTGCGATGATTGGCCAGCCATTCTGGGTCGCGGCCCTCGGCTACGTAGCAACCGGGACTGCCATCCTCGTGCTTGAATTGATGATTGCTGTGGCCATCGCCAGGGGCAGATCCGTCATGCCGCAGTCGATTACTGCCCGGTTCCGCGCAGCACGACTCCGACAGTAGCAATCAGAAGCCTCATGTCCGTCGCGAATGAGACATTGCGCTCGTAAGCCGTGTCGAATTCTGCGCGCTGGGCGAAAGTTGCAGTATTGCGGTCTGACACCTGCCACGGGCCAGTCACACCGGGGCGAAGCGCATAATACGCGTGGCCGGGGTAAAGGTCCCGCTGCTCTGGCATCATCGGGCGCGGCCCGACCAAACTCATGTCGCCCTTCAGCACGTTCCAAAGCTGCGGCAGTTCGTCGAAAGAAGTTTTGCGCAAGGCTAGGCCCAGCGTCGTGATCCGCGGGTCGGACGCAAGTTTCTGGTAGGCGTTCCACTCCATGCGGGCCGCTTCATTGTCCGCCAGATGCCGGGCCAGCCGTTCGTCGGCGTCCGGCACCATGCTGCGCAGCTTCCACAGCCGGAAAACGCGACCACCCTTGCCAACGCGAAGTTGCGTGTAAAACGGGGACGATCCATCCAGTGCAATCAGAACGCACAAGGCCAGAACCATAGGCAGAACGAACGGTGTGATCAGCAAAACGAACACGATGTCGATCAATCGCTTGAACGTCCGGCGATACAGCCGCTCGCGGCGCGGCAACAACCATGCCTCTCTCGGCTCAATGCGTGCGCGGTCAAAATCTACCGCCCCAGCCTTAATGCGCACAGTCATCAACAAACCTCCCAGAAGGGGCCTCAGCTACCAACGACACCAATCCTGAAAACGCAGGACACTTTTTCGACTTAAATCTGAACTTGCGACCTATAGGGTTCGCCGAACAACTTGTCCCTTCATGTAGCACCTCCGCTTTGGGCAGGCAATGTGGCCGCCAAGACCCACACGCGCAAAAAGGGTTTCATTTCAAATATTTACACGCTATGGTTGTGTGTTCGGTGCCCTCTGTTACCAGACGAAGGGTAATCCCGCGAAAGCCTGCCGAAGCTGGCGCCCTCCGGGCATTTGTGCTTGACGCCTTTTTTCTGCCCGATTTCAAACGAAATTCGCCACATTTCGACAAGCGGTCGAATCCTGCGATCTAGCCATCGCGCGTGCAGCAAAAGCCTAGTGCCGCGGTAACCTCATGCCATTGTTGAGGATGTGGAAACGATCAATTTTTTGTTCACTTTTTCTGTCACTGATCAAATTTTGAACAAATCCTCCAAAGCCGCCCGCGTTCCGCGTTACGGCGGCGCTGAACCGTGCAAAGTGATTCGTTTTCGCCGCAAACCCTTCGCGTTCAACTCGGCAGGGAACCGCGCAAACCGGCCACCATGACCAGGATCGGGCCGGGTAACTCCAGAAGCCAGTTCATATGCAGCCCGGCCACCGCAGTCCCGATCAGCGTGTCGACATGATGAAACCCGGCGGCGCGCACGGCCACGAAGATGCACACGAAGCCAAGCCCCAACACCGCAAGGCCGGTTTGCTGCACTGTGCGCCGTAACAGAAATCCCAGCCAGCCCATGAACACAACCCCACCCACCATGACACCGGCGATGAACCTGCGCTGCACGATTTGGCGGTCTTCATACCAACCCTGCGCGTGGGCAACGCAGCGGCCGACCTCGGTGAGCAGCGTTTGCAGATCAAGCTGTTTGTTCACCGCCAGACAGGCCAGCACCACCGACGAGAACCACCAGAAGGCACGCTCCCTGCTGCGGGTTTCCTCGGCAAACGGCCCCCTGATCGCGCGCCTTGCGGTAACGATCGCCGCAGCCGCAAAGACCACCACCGTCAGCCAACCCATCACATTCGGGTCGCCCAGTCCCGGCGACCACCGCTGCAGCGCACAGTCAAGCGTCTCCACGATCAGCCCTTCGCCCCTTCGGTCCGTGCATAGACATCCTCGTAGCGGATGATGTCATCCTCGCCCAGATACGCACCGGTCTGGATCTCGATCAGCACCATCGGCAGTTTGCCCGGATTCTCCATCCGGTGGACCGCGCCCAAAGGTACGTAGATCGACTGATTCTCCGTCAGCAGCGAAACCGTTCCATCCACCGTGACCTTCGCCGTGCCCGACACGACAATCCAGTGTTCGGCGCGGTGGACATGGCTTTGCAGGCTCAGCGATGCGCCCGGATGGACGACGATCCGCTTCACCTGAAACCTGTCCGCCAGAACCAGCGTCTCGAACCAGCCCCACGGCCGATGGTCGCGCGGCAAGATCTCGGCCTGCCGCACCTTGTCCTGCTTCAGCCGGGCAACGGCCTCCTTGACCTCCTGCGTCCGCGACCGGTCGGCCACCAGCACCGCATCGGACATCGCCACCACGACCAGATCGCGCAATCCGATCCCGACCACCCGCAGCGCCTCGCTTTCCGACCGGATCAGGCTGCCCTCACAATCGATAAGGGTGACCGGCCCATGCGTCGCCACGCTGCCCTCGCCCACCCCGTCGCGCCACACAGCGTTCCAGTCGCCCAGATCAGACCAAGCGGCTTTGAACGGCACCACCTCAAGGTTCGCGGCCTTCTCCATCACGGCATAGTCGATGGACACCTCGCGCGCCTTGCCCCACGGCCCGGGTGCCAGCCGCAGAAAGCCGAGATCGCTCCGCGCCGTGGTTACCGCTTCGCTCACCGGCCCCAGCAAATCCGCAGCATGGGCGCGGAACGCGGCCAGAAGCGTGCCAACCGACATCAGGAAAATCCCCGCGTTCCACAGATACCGCCCCTCGGCCAGCATCGCCTCGGCCCGGGCCGCGTCGGGCTTCTCGACAAAGCGCAGCAGCGGCACCGGCGCGCCACCGGCCGGCGGCGCGGAAAGCTCCAACCAGCCATAGCCGGTTTCCGCTCGGTCCGGCTGGATGCCGAAAGTGACGATCTGCCCCGCCTCGGCCCGCAGCACACCTTCGGCAACAGCGGCGCGAAACGCGGCCGTGTCCGGTATTTCGTGGTCGGTCGGCATCACCAGCATCAGCGCGTCGGGATCGGTCTCGGCCAGGTGCAATGCCGCGGCAAGGATCGCCGGCGCCGTGTTGCGCGCCGTTGGTTCGATCAGGATCGCACCGGGGTCGATCCCGGCAAGCGCAAGCTGTTCGGTCACGATGAACCGAAAATCAGAATTGGTGATGACGATCGGCGCCGCCACCCCCGGCGCGCCATCCATTCGCGCTGCCGCCGCCTGAAACAGCGTCTGCTTACCAGTCAGCGGCACGAACTGCTTGGGAAAACTCTTGCGCGACAAGGGCCAAAGCCGGGTGCCAGAGCCGCCGCACAGCAGGACGGGATGCAAGGTGGGCATGAAAAACACTCCGGTTTCAGATTGGCAGATTAATTCTTGCGGGACAGAAGGGGCAAAACAAGGGTGGAACGAAGGAAGGACCGGGGCAGGGCGCCACTTACGCCACCCTCACCTGCGCCGCAGCCCGCCCCGCCCAGCGCCCCGTCGCCCAACACCCGGTCAGCAGGTAACCCCCGGTCGGCGCTTCCCAATCCAGCATCTCGCCGCAGACAAAGACTCCGGGCAAGGCGCGCAACTCCAGCCCCTGCGTCACCGCCTCGCGCCTGACACCCCCCGCGACCGAGATCGCTTCGTCCAGCGGTCGCGGCCCGGCCAGCCGCACGGGCAGCGCCTTTACCGCCGTCAGCGGCAGCCCCCTGCCGAACTCCTGCATCAACGCCACCGCAACGGCGGAAAGCCCCAGTTTGCGCAGCCGGTTCGCGGCCGTCTCTCCCACCCGCATCCGCGCCAGCCGTGCGACCACTTCGGCGGCGGGCACGTCCGGCATCAGGTCCAGCACCAGCCCCGCGCCATCGCGCAAGCCACGGCTGACCGCATAGATCCCGCCACCCTCCAACCCTTTGCTGGAAAGGTTGAATTCACCTCGCTCCCGCTGCCCGCCGACACACAGCGCCACGCCTTTCACCGGCTGACCAAAGAACCGCGTCATATGCGGCGACCAATTGACCGCAAACCCCACATTCGCGGGCTGCCACGGCGCCACGTCAACCCCGCGCTCCCGCAGCCACGGCACCCATGCGCCATCCGACCCCAGCCGCGCCCAGCTTGCCCCGCCCAGCGCCAGCACGGTCACGGCAGGGTGCAGCACCTCTACGCCACCCGGCGCCAGAAACCGGAACCCCGCACCCTCGAACCCGTCCCACCGCCAGCGCGTGCGGATATCCACGCCAAGGTCTGCCAACCGTGCCAGCCACGCCCGCAGCAGGGGCGAGGCTTTCATCGCCACCGGGAACACCCGGCCCGACGATCCGGTAAAGACCTGCTGCCCCAACTCCCGGCACCATGCCTGCACCTCGCCCGGCCCAAAGGCCGCAAGCATCGGCGCCAGCCAATCGCCACCGTAAGCCGCCTGAAACCGCGCGGAGGCTTCGTCCTTCGTGACGTTCAGTCCCGATTTCCCCGCCATCAGGAACTTGCGCCCGACCGATGCCTTCGCTTCGCAGACCACCACCCGACGTCCGGCCCGCGCCAGCTCCTCCGCCGCCATCAGGCCTGCCGGGCCTGCCCCGATCACCAGCGCGTCAAGCATTTGCGGCGGTCCGCAATTCCACCACGCGGTGCGGATAGGGCATCTCGATCTCCGCCGCCTTCAGCGCATTCCAGATCGCGAACAGCACCGGCGAGCCATACTTGTTCTTGCCGTCATCAATCCCCGCCACCCAGTATTCCACGCTGAAATCGACGCTGCTCTCGCCAAACCCCTTCAGCTCGCAATCCGGCCCGTCGGGCGATTTCAGCACGAAGGGCAGCGCGGCAACGGCAGCCTCGATGATCTCCGGCACGCGGTTGATGTCCGTCTCATAGCTGACCGAAAACAGCGCCTCGTATCGGTTTGCGCTGCCCTGATCAGAATAGTTGGTGACTCGGGTGGTGATGAAATGTTCGTTCGGTACCACGATCCACTTGCCGTCGAACGTCTCCAGCACGCAGGCGCGGGCGGTCATCTTGACGATCGTGCCCTTCTCGCCGCCGTCCAGTTCAACGTAATCGCCAACCGTGGTCTGGCCTTCAAGCAGAAGGATGATCCCCGACACGAAGTTCGCCGCGATCTGCTGCAAGCCCAGCCCGATCCCCACGCCTAGCGCGCCGCCCAGCACGGCAACAGCCGTCAGGTCGATCCCCATGATCGACATCAAAAGCAAGAATGCCGCACCGAAAATGGCAACCTCGGCGGCCTTGATAGCCAGTTCCCGCGTCGCTGGCCGCAATTCCTCGCGCGCCTTGATGTAGCCTGTGGATTGCCGGTTCGACCACGCGCCCAGCCAGAACAGCAGCGCACCCGCAATCAGCCCCCGGATCAGCGCCAGCGCCGAAAACCGGATGTTGCCCAGCGCGATCACCGTCTCGTCCAGCCACGCAGTGATGTCGTCCAGCACCCCCAACGTGTAAAGCGCAGCCACCGGGATCAGCACGAACCGCCCCAGCAGTTTCAGGAACCCATCCGGCAGGACCTCGCGCACCAGCGTCCGCGCGGCCAGAAACAGGAAGACCCGCTTGCCGAACGCGATCACCTCGCCCGATCCGAACGTGGCGCGGGTGACGCTTTCGCCCGCCGCCGTCAGTGCATAAGCCAGAAGTGGAAGCAGCAAGGGCAGGACCAACAGCCCCGCCCGCCGAACCCGCGCCACCAGCCCGACTGCTCCGGCCTCAGGCGCCAACACCCGGCGGATCGCGGGCTGCATCCGCCCCGCCAGCATCCGCGCCGCCACATAGGCCACCGCCAAAAGTGCAAACTGTGACCACGCCGCGGGCGAGGTGATCCAGTCCATCGCCACTGACTGCGCTTCGGCCAACCAGCCGGTCACTCGTACGACAAACCCCTCCAAAGATTACCCCTTAGCACGGTGGGCAATCCGCCCGATCGTATTCAACAAGATCTGCGCCGCTAGAATAGTCGTGGTGCCGGAATGGTCGTAATCCGGCGCCACTTCGACCAGATCTATCCCAACGATCCGACCTTGCCGGGTAAGCCCGTCGATCAGTTCCAGCACCTCGTAGTACAGGAACCCCCCGTGCGACGGCGTCCCGGTTCCCGGCGCGATCGACGGATCGAACCCGTCGATATCCAGCGTCAGATAATAGTCCACCCCCGTCGGAATCCGCGCCAGCACCGCCTCAAGTCCCAGCTTGCGAATCTGCCGCACCGAAAGGATGTCGTCCCCCATCGCGCGCGCCGCGTCGTAGCCGTCTTTCGCCGTGCTGCTGACGTTGCGGATGCCCAGCGCGGTGATCCCCTTCACATGCTCCTGCTCCGCCGCGCGCCGCATCGGATTGCCATGACCATGCCGAACCCCGTGGCGCACATCGACGAAATCCAGATGCGCGTCGATCTGCACGATGTGGATCGGCCGCCCGGCAAAGGCGCGGATGCAGGGGATGTTGATCGAATGGTCCCCGCCCAGCACGACCGGCACCGCCCCCGCCGCCAGAATGGCCCGCACCCCGGCCTCGATGTTGGCGTGACTCGTCTCGGTATCGGTATGAACGATGTCGGCGTCGCCGATATCGACAATCCGCACCCCCTCCAGATAGGTCACGTCATCCTCATGGTCATAGGCCCCGGCATGGCCGAACGAAAACAGTGTCGACGCCTCGCGGATGCCCCTTGGCCCGAAGCGTGCCCCGGCGCGGAACTGGGTGCCAAAATCGAACGGCGCGCCCATCACGGCGAAATCCGCGTCGATCTTCGCCCAATCCGGCTCGTAAGGGTTCTTCCCGAACGTCGCGATCCCGACGAACGGCAGGTTCAGCCGCCCGCTTTCATAGCCATGTGCCATCTTGTCCCCTCATCCCCGCCTACCGGGTCATTTCCTTCAACGTCATGACATGTTCCCGCGATGCCGCAAGGGCATCCGCTGCCAAGGCCCGCGCCTCGTCCAGAAGGGCGCCCTCTGCTACGATCCGGTCGATCAACCCCCAGGCCAGCGCCGCCTCCGCGCCGATCCGCACGCCCGCCATCAGCAGCATCCGCGCCCGCGCCGGCCCGATCAACGCCCGAAGCCGCGCCGGGTCAGGCGCCTGCGGCTTGTGCCCCAGCCGCATCACCGGGTAAAAGAACGCCGCCCCCGGCACCGCGATGCGCAGGTCGCAGGCCAGCGCCAGCGTCATGGCACCCCCCGCCAGCGTGCCGTTCAGCGCGGCGATCGTCAGCCCCGGAAACCCCGCCAGCGCCTCCGAAGCGCGGCCCCAGACTGGGTCGGTCCCCAGCCCAGCTTGCATCTCGGCAAGGTCGGCCCCGGCGGAAAACGCCCGCCCCCGGCCGGTCAGCACCAACACCGATGCCTCCGATGTCCCCGCGACCGCCTCCGCCAGTGCCCCCAGCATCGCGCGGTTCAGCGCGTTGGCCTTGTCCGGACGGTCAAGCGTCAGCGTGCACAGACGGCCATCCCAACTGGTTTCGATCATCTCGCGTGCCACCTTCCGCTTATTCGCATAACAATGGCGTTTACTACCCATCGGCCCGCGCGGAAACCCTTGACGCCCTTGCCCGCCACATGAACCATGCGCCATCAATTTTCCGTCGGAAGGCATCGCGATGATGAACTGGAAACTTTCGGGCAGCACCGCGCTTGCCCTAATAGTCCTTTGCTCGGGCGCTCAGGCGCAGGTCACCCCTGAAGAGGTATGGGAAAGCTGGCAGGCGCTGGCCACCGGCGCGGGCCAGGAACTGACGGTAGCCAGCGCTGAACGCAACGGCGAAACCCTCGAAGTCACGGGCGTCGTGCTGACCTTCAAGGATGAACAGGGTGGCAGTTTCTCGGCCAACCTCGACACACTCAACTTCACCGATCAGGGCGACGGCACCGTCAAGGTCACGATGGCCGACAGCTATCCCCTGACCTTCACCTTCCCGCCGGGCGAAGAAAGCGCGCCGTCTTCGATGGCGCTCACCGTCACGCAACCCGGCCTCAGCCTGATTGCCGGCGGTTCGGCCAGCGAAACTTCGTATGATTACAGCGCCCCCTCGGTCACCATCAAACTGGACGAGGTCAAGGACAAGGACGGCAAGGTCGGCAACGTGACCGCTGATGCCGTGTTGACCGAGGTCGCCGGCACCTACAAGGTCAGCGCCCAAGGCGCGGCGACCGGCCTGCAAACCGATTTCACCGCGAAATCGGCCGCCGTCAACTTTGCCGACAAGAACGCTGAAACCTCCACCGATGTGAAGGTGGCCTTCAGCATGGCCGATCTTGCCGGTCGCTCGAACGGCACGCTTCTCGGGGCTGAAATGATGGCCAACATGGCCGCCGCCCTGAATGCAGGCTTCACAGTCGACAGCGGTTTCACCTACGGCGCGATGACCTTCACCGCCGATGTGACCGACACGACCGGGCCGACCACCTTCACCGGCGCGGCCACCGGCGGCGGCGTGACCCTTGCGATGGACAAGACCCGCGTCAACTACGGCAGCACTCTGACCGGCGCTGCGATCAAGATGTCCGGCGCGCAGATTCCGTTCCCCGAGGTGGCGCTGAACTTCGCCGAAAGCGCCTTCAACATCCTGATGCCCGCATCGAAATCCGACACCCCGCAGGACTTCGCCTTCCTGACCAAGCTGGTCGATTTCACCATCTCGGACGAGGTCTGGGGCATATTCGACCCCGCCGGGACCTTGTCGCGCGAACCCGCGACGATAATTCTCGATGCCAAGGGCACCGGCTTCTGGAAGCAGGACATCATGGACCCGAACGTCAAGATGGACGGGGTCGAGGCGCCTGGCGAACTGACCTCGCTCGATCTGACGCAAGCGCTGGTCAAGGCCGCCGGCGCCGAGGTGGCGGCCACTGGCGCCTTGACCTTCGACAACACCGATCTCGTGACCTTCCAGGGCATGCCCGCACCGACCGGCACCATCGACGTGACGATCAAGGGCGTCAACAAGCTGATCGACAACCTCATCGCCATCGGCATCCTGCCCGAAGATCAGGCGATGGGCGCGCGGATGATGCTTGGAATGTTCGCGCGTCCCGGCGCCGGGCCTGACGAACTGACCTCGACGCTTGAATTCAAGGACAAGGGCTTCTTCGCCAACGGCCAGCGGCTCCAGTAACCGCCTGCAACCGCGATAACGGCCCCGGGCAAACGTCCGGGGCCGTTTCGTTTGGCACGCCACGCTCCGGCTCCCGCTTGCACTGGCCCGTTTGCAGGACTACCTCGGACAGAATACGAAAAGGGACAGTTATGACCGACCGCCTCGCCACCCTGACTGAAGCCCTCCTTGCAGCCGCCAAGCGCGCCGGAGCCGAGGCCGCCGATGCCATCGCCGTTTCCGGCACCTCGCTGTCCATCGACATCCGCAAAGGCGCGCTCGAACAGGCCGAGCGGTCCGAAGGCACCGAAATCGGCCTTCGCGTCCTGATGGGCCGCCGTCAGGCCTGCGTGTCCGCCTCTGACATCTCCGCCGCGACCATCGCCGCCCTTGCCGAACGCGCCGTCGCAATGGCGCGCGAGGCGCCCGAAGACCCTTGCGTCGGGCTGGCCGATCCCGCCGACCTTGCGTCAAACCGCGACGCCACCGCGCTCGACCTTCTCGATCCCGCGCCCGAACCCTCCGCCGCCATGCTCGAGGCCGAGGCCCGCGCCCTCGAAACCGCCGCCCTCTCCCGCCCCGGCATCACCCAGGTCGAGGCATCCGCCGGCTTTTCCCGCCGCGAAATGCACCTCGCCGCCAGCAACGGCTTTGCCGGCGGCTACGGTCGCACCTCGCGCTCTCTCTCCGCCGTTGCCTTCACCGGATCGGGCACCGCGATGGAACGCGACTGGGCCGGCGAGTCGCGCACCCACGCCGCCGACCTGCCCGAAGCCGCCAGCATCGGCCTCCTCGCCGCCGACCGCACCCTGCAACGCCCCGGCGCTGTGCAGCCAAAGACCGGCACCTTCCCGGTCGTCTACGACGAACGCGTCGCCGCCTCGCTGGTGGGCCACCTGCTGTCCGCGATCAACGGCACCGCCATCGCCCGCGGCGCATCATGGGCGCGTGACCTTCTGGGCCAGCGTGTCCTGCCCACGGGCATGTCGCTGATCGAAGACCCGCACCGTCCCCGCATCGCCTCGTCCAAACCGTTCGACGGCGAAGGCCTGCCCACCCTCCGCCGCGCCATCATCGAAGACGGCATCCTCACCGGGTGGGTGCTTGACCTTGCCACCGCGCGCAAACTCGGCCTGCGCTCCACTGCCAACGCTTCGCGCGGGACCGGCGCGCCGCCCTCGCCCTCCACCACCAACATCGACCTTACCCAAGGCAGCGCCACCCGCGACGACCTGATCGCCGAAATGGGCACCGGCCTGCTCGTCACCTCGATGATCGGCTCCACAATCAACCCCACCACCGGCGACTATTCGCGCGGCGCCTCGGGCTTCTGGGTAGAAAACGGCCGCATCTCGCACCCCGTCCACGAATGCACCATCGCCGGCAATTTGCGCGACATGCTGGGCGCCATGATCGCCGCCAATGACGCCCGCCCCTACCTGTCGATGCGCGTTCCCTCGATCCTGGTGCGCGGGATGACCCTTGCCGGCGCATGACCTCGCCCTTCTGACCGATGCCGCACGAAAGGCCGGGCGCATCGCGCTTGGCCACTGGAAGCGCAACCCGCAGGTCTGGGACAAGGGTGTCGAACACGGCCCGGTGACCGAAGCCGACCTTGCCGTGAACGACATGCTGTACGCAACGCTACTGTCAGCGCGCCCCGACTACGGCTGGCTGTCCGAAGAAACCTCCGACACCCCCGCCCGCCTGACCTGCGAGCGTACTTTCATCATCGACCCGATCGACGGAACCCGGGCTTTCATCGCGGGCGAGGAAACCTTCGCCCACTCGCTCGCGGTTGCAACCCACGGCAAGATCACGGCGGCGGTGGTCTACCTTCCCGCGATGGACAGGCTTTACACCGCCTCCCTCACCGCCCCGCCCTTGTGCGACGGTCAGCCCATCGCTGCCAGCACCCGCGCCGACCTGACCGGCGCCGACATCCTGATTACCAAGACCACCCTCGACCCGTCGAAATGGCCCGGCGGCGTGCCCGACATCCACCGCAGCTTTCGCGCTTCGCTCGCTTACCGGCTCTGCCTCGCCGCGGAGGGCCGGCACGATGGCATGCTAACCCTGCGCGACACCTGGGAATGGGATATCGCGGCCGGCAGCCTGATCGCCGAAAAGGCCGGCGCCGTCGTCACGGATCAGCGCGGCGCGGCCCTGCACTTCAACACCGCAAATGCAAAGGCGGCAGGGGTTCTCGCCCTGCCGCCCTTACTTCATGCCGAGGCGTTGCGCCGCCTGACAGCTTAACGCTTCGGTCCCTTCGGCGGCACGAACCGCTTCGAGGTATCCTTGGCATCTGTCTTCGGCGCGGCAGGCTTGGCCCGCGCAAACGGCTTCTTGCCGTCTGCCGCGTGGCTCTTGAACCCGGCGGCCTTGCCAGCCCCCTCGCGCTTCACGAACGGCCGCGCGGCATCGCCCTTCGGCGCATAGGTGCGCTTCGGCTCGCCGCTGTCCTCACGTGGCCGGACCGGAGCGCCCTCAGCCGCATGGCTCTTGTACCCGGCAGCCCGTGCAGGCTTGCCCGCCCCCGCCTGGCTCTTGTAGCCCGCCGATTTCGGCGTTGCCTTGTCGTCCGACGCCCAGCGTGGCTTGCGGTCCACATCGGCTGCGTCACGCTTCACGTAGGGTTTAGCCGGCCCATCTTCACGCTTGGCATAAGGCTTTGCGCCAAACGGCTTTGCATCGCGCGGCGTGTAGGAAGGCTTCGCATCGCGCGGGGCATAGGGCTTCTTGTCGCCATCCTCGCGCTTGGCATAGGGCTTTGTTGCGCCCGCCGCCGCACGGGGTGCATAGGGCTTGGCCTCACGCGGAGCGTAGGGCTTGCGCTCGGCCGTCTCGCGCGGGGCATAGGGCTTCGCATCGGTAGGATCGTAGGGCTTTGCTTCACGCGGCGTGTAAGGCTTCGCCTCGGCATCCTCGCGCTTGGCAAAGGGCTTGCGCGCCGGGGCAGGGTCTGCACCCTCCTCGACCACGCGCGCAGGTTTCGCCGCATAAGCCGGCTTTTCCCGCCGCTCGGGCCGTTCAGCCCGCTCCGGCCGTGCCGAGTATGCCGGGCGCTCAGGCCGATCAAGCGACGGCTCGCCCGCCATCCGCTCCATGATCACACCCTTGTCCAGTTCGATCATCTGGCCGAACTTGTCAGCCACCGAAGCGCCGATCTGCACAAAGGTCACGTCTTCCTGCACCCGGATCGCACCGATGCCATCCTTGGCAATGCTGCCCGCGTCGCAGATCTTCGGCAACAGCCAGCGCGCTTCCGCCCGCCCTGCGCGCCCGACCGAAATGCTGAACCAGACCGAGGCGCCAAACTCGCCGCGCTCGCGCGGGGCTGAAGGGGCCGGACCCGCCTGATCCGACAGAACCTCGGGCGCAGAACGCCCCTCGCGCCACATCCGCACGAACCCGGCCGCAACCGTTTCCGGGCCAAAGCGGTTCAACAACTCCGCCGCCATCGCGCCATCTTCGCCCACGCCCGCCAGCAGGGCAGGGTGCTCCAGCATCCGCATGTCGTCCTTGGCAGTCACGTCATCCGCGCTGGGCGCAGGCCCCCACTCCGCTGTGACCTTCGCCCCTTGCAGCAACCGCTGCGCCTTCTTGAACTCCGCCGGAACAACGATCAGCGCCGAGACGCCCTTTTTCCCCGCCCGACCGGTGCGGCCAGACCGGTGCAGAAGAATCTCCGAGTTCGACGGCAGATCCGCATGGATCACCAGTTCCAGCCCCGGAAGGTCGATGCCCCGCGCGGCCACGTCGGTCGCGATACACACCCGCGCCCGCCCGTTACGCAGCGCCGACAGCGCATTCGTCCGCTCCTGCTGGCTCAACTCGCCCGAAAGCGCCACCACCTGAAACCCACGGTTGCCCATCCGGGCCATCAGGTGGTTCACGTTGGCACGGGTCTTGCAGAACACGATCGCGGTCTGCGCCTCATAGAACCGCAGCGCGTTGAAGATTGCGTGCTCCCGGTCGCGAGCCGCGACGCTCAGGGCGCGGTATTCGATGTCGACGTGCTGCCGGGCCTCGCCCTGCGCCACGATCCGCAGCGCATCGCGCTGGAAATCCTGCGCCAGCGCCGCGATTTCCTTCGGCACGGTGGCCGAAAACATCAGCGTGCGGCGATCTTCCGGCGCCTGACTCAGGATGAACTCCAGATCCTCGCGGAACCCCAGATCGAGCATCTCGTCCGCCTCGTCCAGCACCGCCGCCCGCAGGCCCGACAGATCAAGGCTCCGCCGTTCGATATGGTCGCGCAAACGACCGGGCGTACCCACGACGATATGCGCCCCACGTTCCAGCGCGCGCTTTTCGGTGCGGTAGTCCATGCCGCCCACACAGGTGGCGATCTTTGCGCCGGCTTCGGCGTAAAGCCAGTCCAGCTCCCGCGCCACCTGCAACGCCAACTCGCGAGTAGGCGCGATGATCAGCGCGCCCGGCACATCGGCGTAAAGCAGCCGCTCGTTCCCCGCCAACAGTTCCGGCGCGATGGCAAGGCCAAAGGCCACCGTCTTGCCAGACCCGGTCTGCGCCGAAACCAACAGGTCGCGCCCCTCCACGCCATCGGCCAGCACGGCCTCCTGCACAGCGGTCAGCGCTTCATAACCCTTAGCGGCCAAAGCCTGCGCCAAAGGCGCGGCCAGTTGCAATCCGTTCATGATTTTTCCCAAAGAGGGGGGCGCATTGCCCCCGGTAAAGCCAATCGTCCGTGGCCCCACCGTTCTCCATCGCACCGGGCCTCCCTGCCCGGCACATCAGAACCCTTGAAGGCCAAGCCAGCGCCCTACACGCTTTGCCAGCCCCTGTATAGCCTGCGATTTGACCTTACGCGGAAAGCCCGCCCGCCAGATCCGGCACGTCCAGCGCGCTGAACCCATAGTGGCGCAGCCACCGCAGATCGGCTTCGAAGAACGCGCGCAGATCCGGAATCCCGTATTTCAGCATCGCGATCCGGTCGATCCCCATGCCGAACGCAAAGCCCTGCCACTGCTCCGGGTCCACCCCCGCCGCCTGCAACACCTTGGGATGCACCATGCCGGACCCGAGGATTTCCATCCACTTGTCGCCCTCGCCGATCTTCAGCTGGCCACCAACGTTGGAATAGCGGATGTCGACCTCGGCCGAAGGTTCGGTAAACGGGAAATGGCTGGCGCGGAACCGCAACTCCACCTTGTCCACCTCGAAATAGGCGCGGCAGAACTCCTCCAGCACCCATTTCAGGTTCGCCATGCTGATATCGCGGTCGATCGCCAGACCCTCGACCTGATGGAACATCGGCGTATGCGTCTGGTCCATGTCCATCCGGTACACCCGCCCCGGCGCAATCACCCGGATCGGCGCGCCCTGCGCCATCAGCGCCCGGATCTGCACCGGCGAGGTATGCGTCCGCAGTACATGCGGCGGGCGGTTGTCGCCCTCGGCGCGGTGCATGAAGAACGTATCATGCTCCTGCCGCGCCGGATGCTCGGGCGGAATGTTCAGCGCATCAAAGTTGTACCAGTCGCTTTCCACCTGCGGCCCCTCGGCCACCGCAAAGCCCATGTCGGCAAAGATCGCCGTAAGCTCTTCCATCACCTGGCTGACCGGATGGACCGTCCCCTGCGGCCGCGGCCGCGCCGGCAGCGTCACGTCCAGCCACTCCGCCCGCAGCCGCTCGTCCAGCGCCGCATCGCCAAGCGCCACCTTCTTCGCCCGCAAAGCCGCGTCGATCTCGTCCTTCAGCACGTTCAGCATCGCGCCCGCCGCTTGCCGCTGGGCCGGTTCCATCTGCCCCAGATCGCGCATCTTCAGGCTGATCTCGCCCTTCTTGCCCAGCGCAGCCAGCCGCACCTCTTCCAGCCCCGCCTCATCCGAGGCCGCCGAAATCGCGGTCAGAAACCTAGCCTTGAGCGTGTCGAGCCCGTCCATGCGCGCCTCCCCGAAGAACGGGTTGGTGCTAGCGGGGAAGGCCCAATGATGCAAGGGCGGGGCGCTCAGAAGATCGACTTCCGCCCCCGGATCTCCAGAATCCGGCTCGACCGTTCCACCCGCCCGTGTCGCGACGTGATCGAGACGGGCGCCGGCTTCAGCCGCTTTTCGATCACCACAAGCGAGTCGTGAAATTGCACCATGCCCAGTTCGCGCGCCATCGGGTGCAGCGGAAACGCCTCGTCATCTTCAGTATACCACGAATGCATCCGGTCGATCAGACCCTTGGCAAAGGCGATGAAACTGCCGGGCGTGTTCAGCCCGCCGCCAAAGCCCGGCCAGTAACTCGTGTGCGTATCCTCGACGATGTAAAGCCCGCCATCGGCCAGATGCGGCCACAGCGCGACAAAGCTAGCGATCTGCTGGTGCATCTGATGCCCGCCATCGTCGACTATCATGTCGAACGGCCCGCGCGCAGCTGCCAGCTCCGCCAGAAACGCCGGATCGGCCTGATCGCCGATCCGCACCTCCGTCCCCGGCAGTTCCAGCGCCTTGCAGGCCGGGTCGATGTCCACAAAAGTCAACCGCGCCGTCGGGGCAAAGAAATTCCGCCACATCCGCAGCGAGCCGCCCTTGTAGACCCCGATTTCCAGAAACGACACCGACCGCCCCTGCCAGCCGCTCAAAAGCCGGTCATAGACGTCCAGATAATGGTCCATCTTGAACAGCGTCCGGTCGTCGGTGCGTGTCAGGAAATCGCGGAAATAGCTATGGATGGGCATGGCGAGCCTTTGTCTGTGCGCGCCAGAGCCTAGCGGTCCCGCGCCCGCAAAGGCAACGCCGGGTCTTGCTTCGGGCGTCTCCCTCTGCTTCCTGATCGCATGATCACCCGTCGATTCACCAAAGGCGATGCCCTGTCCGAAGCGGTCTATTCCGATTGTGAGCGGTATCGCTATGCGCTGTCTCGCATCTGGGCACCCGGACCCCGCGCGCTTTTCGTGATGCTGAACCCCTCCACCGCGACCGAGGTTCAGAACGACCCCACGGTCGAACGGTGCGAACGGCGCGCGCGCGTTTTGGGTTTCGGCTCGTTTGCGGTCGCCAACATCTTTGCCTTCCGCGCCACCGACCCCCGGGTGATGCGGGCTGCGGCCGATCCGGTCGGGCCTGAAAACGATGCGGCAATCCTCGCCGCTGCGACCGAGGCGGACCGCATCGTCTGCGCCTGGGGCAACCACGGCCTGCATCAGGCTCGGGGCGCTGCGGTCGAACATCTGCTGCGCAGCCTTGACCGCCCGCTTCTGCATCTGGGCCTCACCGGGGCAGGGCAGCCGAAGCATCCGCTTTACGTCGGCTACGCCCAGCAGCCCGCGCCTTGGCTGCCGTCCGCCTGACGCCGGTTGCGATCAGGCTGCCGCCGCCAGCTTGATATCGCTCAGAAACACGCTTCCGCCCGACACCACGGCCACCGGCGCGCCGTCCAGCAGGATCGTGACATGTTCTGTCTTGTCATCGGCTGACAGCGAAAGCTGCGGGTCCGGGTGAATGGCCGGATCGTAGACCACGACGATCTGGTCTTGCAGGAAGTCGTAATCTTCGATGGTGGCGACCTTGCCCTCGCTCAGCCATTCGTGCAGCGCAAACGTGTCCTCCCCCGCGCCGCCATTCGCGTGATCGCCGCCGCCGATGTCCAGCCGGTCATCGCCATCGCCGCCATTCAGGTAATCGGTGCCGCCGCCCTCGCCATCAACGCCCGACAGCGTGTCGTTACCGGCATTGCCATCAAGCGTGTCGGCCCCGCCTCCACCAACCACGATATCGCCGCCTTCGCCGCCCGCGACCCAGTCGTCGCCGTCGCCGCCCTCTAGGCTGTCGGCACCCGCTCCGCCCAGCAGCGTGTCATCGCCTGCATCCCCACTCAGGCTGTCGTCGCCCTCGTGGCCGTAAAGCTCGTCATCACCGAAATCACCGGTCGCCAGATCGTCGCCGTCCTGCCCGTGCAGGATGTCGTCACCGCCGCCGCCCGCCATGCTGTCGTCACCGTCGCCCGCCCAAAGGATATCGTTCCCCTCGTCGCCATCAAGGCTATCGTCCCCCGCCAGCGCGTCGATCTGGTCATCGCCCGCCGCACCTGCAAGCACATCATCCGCCCCGCCGCCGGTAATCAGGTCGTCGTCCTTGCTGCCGTCGGCGCGCACCGGCGCGTCGGCAGGTGTGTCGGCATCGCTCGATTCGGGCGAACGGTTGCCGTCGACGTCGTCGTCGGTCTCCGGCTCGTCCAGAAGGTAGCCGTTGTCTTGCGCCGAGGTGTCGTCTTCCGGCGGCATGTCGTCGGTGTCCTCCTCCGACGCGGGTTTGCTCGAAAGCAGCGCATCCGCCGCGACGCCGGCGAAAAGCGCACCCAGAAGACCGAAGATCGTCAACATCTTACCAACTCCTTGCCACCACGCCGAAAAACCGGGCGGGTTTGTCAGTTTCCCGTTAAGCATATGTGCTGCAAAGGAAATTTCGTGGATGTCCGGGGTAGCACGATTCGGGTTTCCGAAACCCTTGCGCAAAGCGATAGGGGTTCGGGTTTCTGCCCGGCTGGTTAGCGGAACCCTAACGCATACCCCACCGCACCCGGGCCAAACCGGATTTGCGCTTCCCTTTTGCCGATTTCGCCCCTATACGCCCGCATCCGCACCATTGCGGAGCCTCCAAGGGCCTTGCTGGACGACATCCCGGCCTGCGCCATAACCCCTGACCAAGGAGACCCCGATGTCGATCACCGTCGAAGAAAAAGCCCGTCTGATCAAGGAATACGCGACCAAAGAGAACGACACCGGCTCGCCGGAAGTTCAGGTTGCGATCCTGTCGTCGCGCATCGCCACGCTGACCGAACACTTCAAAGGCCACAAGAAGGACAACCACTCGCGTCGTGGCCTTCTGATGATGGTCGCCCAGCGCCGCAAGCTGCTGGACTACCTCAAGGACCGGGACGAAGCGCGCTACGCGTCGCTGATCTCGCGCCTCGGCCTGCGCCGCTAATCGGTCGCGAAGGTTTTCAGGAAGCGCCCGTCTCGAAAGAGGCGGGCGTTTTCCTTTGCCTCACATCGTCGAAAAATCGGCGCTGTCCGGCGTGACCTTCGACACCACCATGTTCTGAAACCGCCCGATCCCGGCAATCTTCGCCAGCTGCTTGAAGAACGCCTGCACATGCGGCCTTTGCAGATGCACGTCATGCGCGGCCTCGCTGTCAAAGCATTCGCAGACCATCACCGTCGTCGGATCCTCCCGCGTCCGCATCATCTCGAAGAACCGGCACTCCGGCTCCGCACGACAGTCTTCCAGATACCGCGTGACGATTGCGTCGAACGCCGCCTCCGCCCCTGCGTTCAGGCTCAGCCAGCCGACGATCACCTTGTTTCCCGCTTCCGGTTGCCGCATTGCACCCTCCCTGCGATCAAGGCGAGACCGGGCCCCTTCACCCTTCGCCTCGTCCTCCATCCTATCACAAAGGCGGGGCAAAGGATCGGTCCCCTTCCCAAACCCCCAGTTTTCCTGTATGCGCCCGCAATCTGTGACGTGAGGCCATGCCCCCGGCCACATGCGAAGGATTCGGGGGGCGGCGGCAATGGGGCCGCCAGATATGTCGGGACGTCAGGCCAGGGGGCCGGTCCCAGAGGAAACCAGATGTTCAAAGTGACCAAGAAATCCATCCAGTGGGGCCGTGACACGCTTACCCTGGAATCGGGAAAGATTGCCCGTCAGGCCGACGGCTCGGTGATCGCCACGCTTGGCGAAACCTCCGTCATGGCCAACGTGACCTTCGCCCGCACGCAAAAGCCGGGGCAGGACTTCTTCCCGCTGACCGTGCACTATCAGGAAAAATACTACGCAGCCGGCAAGATCCCCGGCGGCTTCTTCAAGCGTGAAGCACGCCCGTCCGAGAAAGAGACGCTGACCTCGCGCCTCATCGACCGGCCCTGCCGCCCGCTGTTCGTCGAAGGCTTCAAGAACGAAGTCCTCGTCATGGCAACCGTGCTCAGCCACGACCTTGAAAACGATCCCGACATCGTCGCGATGATCGCCGTCTCGGCCGCGCTGACGATCTCCGGCGTTCCATTCATGGGCCCGATCGGTGCAGCCCGCGTTGGTTTCACGGGAGGCGCTTATGTGCTGAACCCGACGGTGGACGACATGCAGCACCTACGTGGCAACCCTGACCAGCGGCTCGATCTGGTCGTCGCCGGCACCAAAGACGCCGTGATGATGGTCGAATCCGAAGCATATGAGCTGTCGGAAGAAGAAATGCTGGGTGCCGTGAAGTTCGGCCATGACCAGATGCAGCCGGTGATCGACCTGATCATCGACTTCGCTGAAGACTGCGCGAAAGAGCCCTTCGACTTCCAGCCAGTCGATTACTCGGCGCTTTACGCCAAGGTCAAGAAAGCCGGCGAAACCCAAATGCGCGCTGCTTTCGCGATCCGTGACAAGCAGGCCCGCACCTCGGCCATCGACGCGGCTGTTGACGCAATCAAGGCTGCCATGTCGGACGAAGACCGCGCGGACAGCAACCTCGGCCCGGCGATCAAGAAGCTCGAATCCTCGATCCTGCGCGGCGACGTCGTAAAGACCGGCATCCGCATCGACGGCCGTGACACCAAGACCGTCCGCCCGATCGTTGCCGAAACCGGCATCCTGCCGCGCACCCACGGCTCGGCCCTGTTCACCCGCGGTGAAACTCAAGGCCTCGTCGTGACCACGCTCGGCACCGGCGAAGATGAGCAGATCATCGACGCCCTGCACGGCAACTCGCGCTCCAACTTCCTGCTGCACTACAACTTCCCGCCCTACTCGGTTGGCGAAGTTGGCCGCGTGGGTTCGCCCGGTCGCCGCGAAATCGGCCACGGCAAGCTTGCTTGGCGCGCGCTGCAGGCGGTTCTGCCTGCTCCGACCGACTTCCCCTACACCATCCGCGTGGTGTCCGAGATCACCGAATCGAACGGCTCCTCGTCGATGGCATCGGTCTGCGGTGGCTCGCTTTCGATGATGGACGCGGGCGTTCCGCTGAAATCCCCGGTCGCTGGCGTCGCGATGGGTCTGATCCTCGAAGATGACGGCAAGTTTGCCGTTCTGACCGACATCCTTGGCGACGAAGACCACCTCGGCGACATGGACTTCAAGGTTGCCGGCACCGCGAACGGCATCACCTCGCTGCAGATGGACATCAAGATTGCCGGGATCACCCCCGCGATCATGGAGCAGGCATTGGCGCAAGCCAAGGACGGCCGCCTGCACATTCTGGGCGAGATGAACAAGGCGCTGTCGGCCCCGCAAGGCTTCAGCGAATACGCCCCGAAGATCGAAACCCTGCAAATCCCGACCGACAAGATCCGTGAAGTGATCGGTTCGGGCGGCAAGGTCATCCGCGAAATCGTCGAGGTTTCCGGTGCCAAGGTCGACATCAACGACGACGGCATCATCAAGATCGCCTCGAACGACGCCGACGCCATCAAGCGCGCCTACGACATGATCTGGTCGATCGTGGCTGAACCCGAAGAGGGCAAGGTCTACACCGGCAAGGTCGTGAAACTGGTCGACTTCGGCGCCTTCGTGAACTTCTTCGGCAAGCGCGATGGTCTGGTCCACGTGTCCCAGATCGCCAACAAGCGCCTGAACCACCCGAACGAACTTCTGAAGGAAGGCCAGGAGGTCAAGGTGAAGCTTCTTGGCTTCGACGATCGCGGCAAGGTGCGCCTTGGCATGAAGATGGTCGATCAGGAAACCGGCGCCGAAATCGCCGAAAAGAAAGAAGAACCAGCCGAAAGCTGATCTCTTCCCTCAAGAAAATGCAAAGGCCTCGGGGGCAACCCCGGGGCCTTTTGCATAGCGTGCGCATGACGTTCACGGATTTGTCGGGTGCGCCGCGCCCCGCCTGCCGCAAGAATGGGCGTCAGCGAAGGAACAGCGCATGACCAATACTCTCCTGACCCGCCGCCGCGTTCTTGGCACGGCACTTGCAGCGGCGCTGCCGCTGCGCGCCGTGGCGCACACGCAAAGTGCCGAAGACTGGGTGGTTCCCGATGAATACCTGCCCAGAGAGGTCCGCTTCCGCGACCCGCAAGAGGTCGGCACGATCATCGTCGACCCCGATTACTTCGAGCTTTACTGGATCACCGCGCCCCAGCAGGGCATGCTGTTCACGGTGGGTGTTGGGCGGGGCAATCTTTACGAATCCGGTCGCTTCACCGTCGGCGCCAAGAAGGAATGGCCAAGCTGGACCCCGACCAAAAGCATGATTGCCCGCGATCCCGACCATTACGCCAAATACGCCGATGGGATGCCGGGCGGCCCGAACAATCCCCTCGGCGCACGGGCGCTCTATCTGTTCGACGACGGTGGCAACGACACCTACCTCAGGATTCACGGCACACCCGAACCGTGGACAATCGCCTCAGCGGTATCGAACGGCTGCGTGCGGTTGGTGAACGACCATATCATCCAGCTTTACGAGGCGGTCGAGGTCGGCGCGCCGGTGGTGTTGTTGCCGAAGGTGGGGCAGGCCTGAAGAGTTGAAGAAGGGTTAATTCTGCAACTAACCCATTGATTCTTATAGATCGGAAAGGGTGTCCCACGGTGGGACACCCAGTCGTCAGATCACACAGGAGCCTTGGCGAACCGAAGGTAAGGCAGCTTGATGTCCAGCTCTCCAAACCGCTCCTTCGCCTGCTCATTGTTCAGCGCCAGCGCCACGATCACATCCTGCCCCGGCTGCCAGTTCGCCGGGGTCGCCAGTGGCACCCCATCCGTCGCCCTGACCGCATCCAGCGCCCGCAGTATCTCGGCAAAGTTGCGGCCCACCGACATCGGATAGGTCATCGTCAGGCGGATCTTCTTGTCCGGCCCCACGATATAGACGGTCCGAACAGTGGCCGAATGCGCCGGCGTCCGCCCCTCGGTGGGCAGGTAATAATCGGCGGGCAGCATGTCATAGGCCTTCGCGACCGTCAGCGAGCTGTCGTCGATGATCGGAAACTCCGCCGCCGCGCCGCCGAAAGCCTCGATATCGCGCTTCCACTTGCCATGATCAGTGACCGAGTCGACCGAAACGCCGATCACCTTCGTCTTGCGCTTCGCCCACTCCCCCGCCAACTGCGCCACCGCAGCGAACTCGGTCGTGCAGACCGGGGTAAAGTCGCGCGGGTGCGAAAAGATGATACCGTAGCTGTCACCCAGCCATTCATGGAACCGGATGGTCCCGGCCGTGCTTTCGGCGGTGAAGTCCGGGGCGATGTCATTGATGCGGATTGCCATGGCGTGTCTCGCTTTTGAGGTCTGTTGTGGGCTGTACATATGACAATCGCCGCACCATTTCATCCCCTCGCGGGCGTAGCCATGAAGTTGAGGATGAACTTCCCCCGACTGGAGGCGTGCGCGGAGATCCTTCTTTGCAAACCCCGCGCAACGACACGGTTCATCGGTCAGTCGAAAGTACCCGTCACCCGACCGAACAGCATGAAGGCGCGCGCGGTCCGGGTATCTGCCATGTCGGCAAGCTCGGCGTCGGTGGCGTTCTTTTCGAAGGTTGCGAAGGTCTTGTCGAAGGTGCGCAAAAAGTGGTGTGCGGCATCGCGGAACACCGGGTCTTCGCGCATCCGCCCGGCTGTGAGGGCGAGGGAAGACCGGTCACGGATACCACCAAGCGCCGCAATCGTGCGCCCGCGCTCGCCCGCGGCGAAGCGACGCCAGAGTTCCGGCCGCGACAGTTCGGGCTTCAGATCATCCATGTAAATTCCCTCCTGGCTTAGAAGGGTCAATACATCTTGTGCCGCACGGATCAGTTTAGCCACCGCGCGGTCCTCTAGCGCCAGCCGCAAAGAGCGGAAGCCTTCCTTGTCGTCGGGGGTTTCGGGAAATTGCAGGGCCCGGATGAAATCTGCCACCGACAAAGGCGCGCGCAGGTCTTCTGCCGGAGTGCCGAGGGCGAGAGCGGGCTGTTCGGCTTCGGGATCAGCCTGCGGGGTGGCGAGGGCGGCCTTGCGATCGGCAGACGGGACCGAAAGCGCATTATCGCGGCGTGTTGTGAAGGTGGCGAGCACGGTCTCGGCCTGCTTTGTTGCGGCAGCGATTTCGTCAATCTTGCGTTCCACCGACGACTTCATGCCGGAGGATTGCCCCTGCGAGGCAACGTAACTTGACCGCATCGCATCGACGGCCTGCTGCAGGCGGGCTGCTTCGGCGCGCAGTTCGCGCACTGATCGCAGGGTGATCACCACCACCCAGATCAGTGCCATCGGCAGGAACACCATGACCAGCGTCAGTACGAGTCCGACAGTGCGCGCCTCGTTGCCGGGAGGCGACAGAAGGACGTAGGCAAGGATCGACAAGACCCAGGCGAAGCAGAGGATGGTCGCGGCAATTTCCATTGTGCGACCAGTGGTTACCTGGATCGGACTGAAGGTGGGCGGTCCTGGCCCAACGTCTTTGCGGGGATCCTTGGGGAGAGGCATCGGGCAACCCGGGATCAGATGAAACGGACGGACAGGATTTCGTAGGACCGGTTGCCGCCGGGGGTTTTCACGTCGACGCTGTCGCCTTCTTCCTTGCCAATCAGGGCGCGGGCCAATGGCGAGCGGATGTTCAAGAGGCCGTTCTCGATATCGGCTTCGGTCTCGCCGACGATCTGGTAGGTCTTTTCCTCGTTGCTGTCTTCGTCGGCCAGCGTCACCGTGGCGCCAAATTTAACCGAGCCGGAAAATTTTGTGGGATCAATGACTTCGGCCAGAGAGAGAAGCCCCTCCACCTCTTTGATGCGGCCTTCGATGAAGCTCTGCTTCTCGCGCGCGGCATGATATTCGGCGTTTTCCGAAAGGTCGCCGTGTTCGCGCGCCTCGGCGATGTCGCGGATGATAGCGGGGCGATCCACGCTTTTCAGGCGTCTCAGCTCTTCATCCAGCGCGTCAAATCCGCGCCGGGTCATCGGAATCTTGTCCATCGGGCTTCCAGTCAAAAGAAGAAGTCACAGACCGGGGGCGGTCCATGACTTCAGGGCTCGTTACGCGATTACCTGATCCGAACGTGCCCTGAAATGCAAGGGGCATGGCTTTGGGGGACGGTCTGCGATGCGTCTGCGGTTGGTATGGCAAGCGTATGGCAGATTGTATGGCACGAGCCACCCGCTTGGCCGGTGCTGCTGCGTCAAGGTTGACCTTGGCCTTCCGTTCGGGCAAGGGAAGTGCCGCAAAATACCACGGTTTCAGCGCCCGAAACGGGCAGGAAAGAGCCAGCGATGACTGCGATCCAGCGCGAGAAGATGGAGTATGACGTCGTGATCGTGGGCGCCGGGCCTGCGGGGCTTTCGGCGGCGATCCGGTTGAAGCAACTGGACCCTGAGCGGTCGGTCGTCGTGCTGGAAAAAGGGTCTGAGGTTGGCGCGCATATCCTGTCGGGCGCGGTGCTGGACCCCTCGGGGCTGGATGCGCTGCTGCCCGAATGGAAGAGCATGGGTGCGCCGGTCAGCGTGCCGGTGACCGAGGACAACTTTTACCTTCTGGGCGAGGCAGGGCAAATCCGCATACCGAACTGGCCGATGCCGCCCCTGATGACGAACCACGGCAATTACATCGTCTCGATGGCGAACGTCTGCCGCTGGCTTGCAGGCGTGGCCGAGGGCTTGGGCGTGGAAATCTTCCCCGGCATGTCGTGCAGCGAACTGGTCTTCGATGGCGATCGGGTAGCGGGCGTGGTGGCGGGCGAGTTCGGGCGCGATCCGCAGACCGGCGAGCCGGGGCCGAATTACGAGCCCGGGATGGAACTGTGGGGCAAGTATGTCTTCCTTGGCGAGGGCGTGCGCGGCAGCCTGTCGAAGCAGGTGATCGCGAAGTACGACCTGCAAAAGGGCAAGGAGCCGCAGAAATACGGCCTTGGCATGAAGGAAATCTGGGAGATTGACCCCGCCAAGCACAAGCTGGGCAAGGTCACCCACACGATGGGCTGGCCGCTGGGCAAGAATGCGGGCGGCGGGTCGTTCATCTATCACATTGAAAACAATCAGGTCTACGTCGGCTTCGTGGTGCACCTGAACTACCAGAACCCGCACCTTTACCCCTACATGGAATTCCAGCGCTTTAAGCATCACCCGGTGGTGGCCGACCTGTTGAAGGGCGGAAAGCGCGTGGCCTACGGCGCCCGTGCGATCAGTGAAGGCGGCTACCAGTCAATTCCGAAGATGGTGGCGCCGGGCGTGGCGCTGCTGGGCTGCTCGGCAGGGCTGGTGAACGTGCCGCGGATCAAGGGCAACCACAACGCCATGCTGTCGGGCAAGGCGGCGGCAGAAGCTGCGCACAAGGCGCTGGCCGCTGGCCGCGCGGGCGACGAGTTGTCCGATTACGAGGCCGAGGTAAGGGGCGGCGCGATTGGCCGCGACCTGAAGAAGGTGCGCAACGTCAAGCCCTTGTGGTCGCGCTATGGCCTTGTGGCAAGCCTGATGGGCGGCGGCGCAGACATGTGGGCCAACACCATCGGCCTGACGCTGTTCGGCACGCTGAAGCACGGCAAGACCGACGCCGCGGCGACCGGGCTGGCCAAGGATTTCAAGGTGATCGACTATCCCCGCCCGGATGGGGTGCTGTCGTTCGACCGGCTGACCAACGTCGCCTACAGCTTTACCAACCACGACGAGAACCAGCCTGCGCACCTGAAGCTGAAGGATGCATCGGTTCCGATTGCGGTGAACCTGCCGAAATACGCCGAACCCGCACAGCGCTATTGCCCGGCGGGTGTCTACGAGGTGCTAGGAAGCGGCGCGGACGCGACCTTCCGGATCAACTTTCAGAACTGCGTGCATTGCAAGACCTGCGACATCAAGGACCCGAGCCAGAACATCGTCTGGACCACCCCGATCGGTGGTGGCGGGCCGAATTATCCGAACATGTGAGGCGATCACGCAAAAGTTCGGCCTTGCGGCGGGTGATGGCATCATAGCGGCGGCGGCACGCATTGCCTAGCGGTGCGCGCGCGGCTAGCTTCGCGCAAAGTTCTGACTGGAGAGGCCGGATGCCCACGAATGTCCTTCGCAAGCTGTCGGCCTTTGCGCTTGGCACCGCGATCTGTTCGACACTGATTGCCGGTCCGGGCTTCGGGCAGGATGTCGGCGACTCGGGTGCCTATCTGGCCGCGCGGGTGGCTGAAACCGAGAATGATTTTCGTGCGGCGGCGGTGTGGTACGGCAAGGCGATTCTGGCCGATCCGGGGAATGTTCGCCTGCTGGAAGGCGCGCTTCTGGCGCAGATCGGGGTTGGCGATCTGCATCTGGCAAAGGACGTGGCCGCCCGCCTGAAAGAGCTGGGAGCCACCAGCCAGTTGGCGGAATTCGTGCTGCTGGCCGACGCGGCGTCGCGCGAGGATTATCCGGCGCTGCTGGCGCAAGCCGATGGCGGCCCCGATCTTGGCAAACTTGTCGAGGATCTGGTGACGGCCTGGGCGCTGGTGGGCAACGGGCGCATGTCGGATGCCCTTGCCCGCTTTGACGAGATGACCAAGGTCAAGGGGCTGGAGGCGTTCGGCTATTATCACAAGGCGCTGGCGCTTGCCTCGGTCGGGGATTTCGAGGGTGCAGACAAGATCCTGTCGGGCGAGGAGGCCGGGCCGATCTATGTGATGCGGCGGGGTGTGATCGCACATGCCCAGATCCTGAGCCAACTGGAGCGCAACGCGGATGCGCTGGATCTGCTGGACCGGTCGTTCGGCACCGACCCTGATCCGATGCTGGACACGCTGCGCGCACGTCTGACAGCGGGCGAGCCGGTGCCGTTCGACACCGTGACCTCGGCCCGCGACGGATTGGCCGAGGTGTTCTTTTCGGTCGCAACGGCTCTGAACGGCGATGCCGACCCGGTGCTGACCTTGCTGCACACCCGGATTGCCACCTACCTGCGGCCCGATCACACCGATGCGCGGCTTTTGTCGGCGCAACTGCTTGAAGCGTTGGACCAGCCCGATCTGGCGGTGTCGACCTATGCCATGTTCAAGCCGGAAGACCCGGCCTTCGTCACCGCCGAGATCGGCCGCGCCGGTGCCTTGCAGGCGCAAGGCAAGATGGATGCCGCCCTCGAAGCCTTGCGCGCCTTGGCCAAAAGCCACGGTGATCTGATCATCGTGCAGTCCGCGCTGGGCGATCTCTTGCGCGAGGAAAAGCGGTTCGACGAGGCCGAGGTGGCCTATACCGCCGCGTTGAACTTGGTCACCGAGTCGCAGCCGGAGCAGTGGATCCTGTATTTCTATCGCGGCATCTGCCACGAACAGAGCCAGGACTGGGCCCCGGCCGAGGCGGATTTCCGCGCGGCGCTGGCGCTGAACCCGAACCAGCCGCAGGTGCTGAACTACCTTGGCTACGGGTTGGTGGACCGCGGCGAAAAGCTGGACGAGGCCTTGGCCATGATCGAGCGGGCCGTCGCGGCCGACCCCGAGAAAGGCTACATCATCGACAGTCTGGCTTGGGCGTTGTTCCGGCTGGGCCGCTATGACGAAGCGCTGGTGCCGATGGAAAAGGCCTCGGTGCTGGAGCCGGTCGACCCGGTGGTCACGGACCATCTGGGCGACGTCTACTGGAAGGTCGGGCGGACGCTGGAAGCGCGGTTCCAATGGCATAGGGCGCTGTCGTTCAACCCGACGGAAAAGGATGCCGAACGGATCAGGCGCAAGCTGGAACTCGGGCTGGATGCCGTGATGGCCGACGAGGGCGCGGCAGGAACGAAAGCGGTGAAAGCCGTCGAGAATGGCAACTGATCCGGTTGTCGAATTCGCGCCTGCCAAGATCAATCTGACGCTGCATGTGACCGGACGGCGTGCAGATGGTTACCATCTGTTGGACAGCCTGGTGGTGTTTGCCGGGGTGGGCGACCAGGTGAGTTTGCGCCGCTCGGACATGCTGGACCTGACCATCACCGGCCCTCGGGCAGCGGCACTGCAGGCAGACGACGACAATCTGGTTCAGCGGGCGGCCCGCGTCATGGGCGGCGGCGTGGAGATCACGCTGGACAAGGTGCTGCCCGTGTCATCGGGGATCGGCGGAGGATCGGCCGATGCTGCCGCCACCTTGCGCGCCATCGCGCGCCTCACCGGGCAGGCGTTACCCGATGCGGGCGAGGTTTTGCGGCTTGGCGCGGATGTTCCGGCGTGCCTTGCCGGTCGGCCATTGCGGATGACGGGTGTCGGCGAGGGGCTGCAACCGCTGGCCGCCTTGCCAGACGTCTGGCTGGTGCTGGTCAATCCGGGCGTCAGCGTTTCGACGCCCGAGGTCTTCCGTGTGATGGACGCCCGGGCGAACCCGGCCATGCCGGACCCCCTGCCACCCTTTCCCACATTTGCGGCGCTGGTCGGGTTTCTGCGAACGCAGCGCAACGATCTTGAGGCCCCCGCGCTGCGGTTGGCCCCGGTGATCGGCGAGGTGTTGGCAAGTCTTGCGACAACGCCCGGCTGCCAGTTGGCGCGGATGTCGGGATCGGGCGCGACCTGTTTCGGCCTGTTCTCCACCGCGACCGAGGCAGCCGAGGCAGCGCGCCTGTTGCGGCGGGCGCAGCCGGGCTGGTGGATCGCAGAGGCGCCGGTTCAGAAGTAGCTTTGCACCAGCGCACCGGAAATCAGCGTCCAGCCATCGGCCACGACGAAGAAAATCAGCTTGAACGGCAGCGACACCACGGCGGGCGGCACCATCATCATTCCCATCGACATGAGGACTGCCGCGACCACCAGATCGATGATCAGGAACGGCAGAAAGATCAGAAACCCGATTTCGAACGCGCGCTGGATTTCCGACAGCAGGAATGACGGAATGAGCAGCGACAGCGGGGTTTCGGCCCCGGGCGCCGGGGGCCGCAAGTCCCGCAGGGTTTGCAAGGTCTCAGGATCGACGCGCTGGGCCATGAAGTCGCGGAACGGGGCTATGGCGGCCTGAAGCCCCGGCGCGAGTTCGATGCGGCCACTGGTCAGGGGCTCGATCCCCTCGACCCAGGCCTTGGTAAAGACCGGGTCCATCACATACCATGTCAGGAACATCGCCAGACTGATGATCAGCATGTTCGGCGGGGCCTGTTGCAGCCCGATGGCCTGACGCAGGATCGACAGCACCGTCACGATGAACGGAAAGCAGGTCACCATCACGGCAAGGCCCGGCACGATGCTGAGCACGGTGATCAGAAGCAGCAACTGCACCGATCGAAGCGAGAGCGACCCCTCGCCGCCGAGATCGAGCGACAGCTGCTGCGCGAGCGCCGGGCTGGCGATCAGCGCAAGAATGATCGCAAGCGCGACGCCTCGTTTCATAGCCCGCCACGCAGGTTGGCAACCTCGGTCAGCCGCACGGCAAGCTGCCCGGCCATCTCGCCCTCCAGTTCGGTCAATTCGCCGCGTGCGATCAGCCGGTCACCGACGTAAAGCTCCACCGGGTCATCCACCCGGCGGTCAAGTTGCAGCACGGCATCCTTGCCCAACCTGAGCAGATCCTTGACCAGCGGACGGGCGCGTCCGACCGAGATGGTCACCTCGATCGGCACCTGACCGAACGGGTTGGCGTCAGAAAGTTCATCCATGCTTCGTTTCCTTGTGTGTCAGGCTGAAAAAGCCCTGAACGGCCTGTGCAATTTCCGCCGTGACCTGACCGAGATCCACCTTTGCCTCGACGCGTCCGAAGCGGATGTAGACCTGGCCTTCCCCAAGCGACGGCTCTTCTTCGATGACGAGGGGCAAACCGGTCGCGCGCTCCAGCAGCGATTCAACAGCCGGACGGGCGGCGGGATTGAGCACGAGCGTCAGGGGGGCGTCGGCCATTTCGTCGGCCATCGGCATCAGGGTTTCAAGCACGATGGGCGCAAGCGTGTCGCGCGCCATTTCCGGCAGAAGGCGGTTCGTCATCTCCACGATCAGGGGGCGGATCGCCTGCAACACATGGCCGCGCGCCTCGTGGTAGGTGAAGGCGAGGCTTTGCAGATTGCGGGCAAGATCGGCGCGGATGCGCGTCTGGTCGTTGCCTAGCGCGGCACTCGCATCGTCCCAGCCAGCGGTGTAGCCCTGTTCGAACGAGGCGATCTTTGCGTCCTCCAGCGCGCTGGCCTGCACCAGCGGCAATTCCGCGCCATCGGCGGTGGTTTCGGTGTCGAAGACTTCCAGATTGACGAAGCCCATCAGGCGCGCTCCTCCTCATGTTCCATCCAGCCGCGAAGTATCTCTATCGACTCGGTCTGGCGTTTTTCGATCAGGCGTCGCAGGCGGGCCGCGGGGTCGTTGTCCTGCTCGGCCTCGGGATCGGCCGCGTCGCCGTAGGCGGGGATCGAGCCAAGCGACGCGCTGGCGTAACCGGACTGCACCTCGCCGGTCAGCGCCCCACCGTAATTTGCGGAGGGCAACGCCAAGGGGGTGTCGGGGGCTGCCAAGGCCCGCGTCGCACTGGCCGAGGTCAGAATCGGGCGGACGACGAACAGGCCAAGCACCACGGCCACCAGCGCAAGCACTGCGGTCTGGATCATGGTCATCACGTCAAGCGTGCCGACCGGCGGAAACAGGGTGCTGGTCGCCTCGGTCCCCTCCACCGCGATTTCCTGGAATTCCAGCGATTTCAGGGTCAGGACGTCGCCGCGCGCCTCGTCGAGCCCGACGGCCGAAGCGACGAGTTCGCGGAGCGCGGCGAGTTCATCTTCGGCGCGCGGGGCCCAGGTGCGGGTGCCGTCTGCGGCGATCGCGGCCTGACCGTCGACCATGACCGCAACCGTCAGTCGGCGGATCGCGCCGGGGCTTTTCACAACCTCGCGCGATGTTTCCGAAACCTCGTAGTTCACCCGCTCGCGGGTTTCGGTGGATTGACTTTTCCCGGCGGAGCCTTGCGCCGCATCACCTTCGGGCAGGTTGGACGCCACTGTGACGTCGCCGCCCGGTTCGGTGCTGGAGCCGGTCTTTTCCTCGGTCTCGGACGAGATGGCGACCCGGCCCTGCGGATCGAAGGTCCGCTCGGTGATCTGTTCGCGTTCGGAAACCAGATCCACCGCAACCTCGACCACGGCTTTGCCGGGCCCGACCCGTGCGGCCAAAAGCCGTTCGACATTGCCCTTGATCGCCGCCGCCCGGGTGGCTGCATCGGTCCCCTCGAACTCGCCCTCTTCCTTCCCGCCGATCAGCCCGCCGACCGTGTCGATGATCTGGACATCATCCGGTCGCATCCCGGAAACCGCACTGGCCACCAGATGGCGGATCGCCCGGGCCTGTGTTTCGGAAAGCTGGCCGGTGGTGGTGGTCAGGGTGACCGAGCCGCTGGCCTGCACGTCGGGCTGAAACGCGCGGGTTGGTGCGCTGGCAAGGTGTACACGGGCCGCCCGCACCTCTGGCATCGCAAGGATCGTGCGCGCCAGCTCGCCCTCCTTGGCGCGCCAGTAGGCGGCATCGAACATCTGGGACGTGGTCCCGAAACCCGACAGCGAATCGAGGAGTTCATAGCCGCCGCCACCCGCCGCCGGCAGCCCTTCGGCCGCCAGCGCCATGCGCAGGCTGTCGCGTTGGCTGGCATCGACATTGATGGCGTCGCCGCGGATCTGGTAGGCCACCCCCTGCTGTTCCAGCGCGGCGATGACATCCCCCGCAGCCGCAGGCTCCAACCCAGAGTAGAGCAGGACCATGTCGGGCTGGCTGGCAATCCGGCTGAGGCCAAGCACCGCGGCGAACATCGCCACGGTGGCGGCCACAAGGAACACCCTGCGGCGCATGTTCAGGGACATCCAGATCGCGATCAGGTTCTGCAAGGCAACACTCCGCTGCGAGGGCTTCTGCCGTCGGGTTCAGGAATGGGGCATGCGCCTTAACAATCGGTTAGTGACCTTCGGCCTATCTTCCAGACGAGCGAAGAATGGAGAACAGGCATGGCCACGGCCGATGCAGCCCTGAGCGAAATCCCGAAGCCACGCAGGAAACTGGGGCTGCTGATCGGCGTCCTGTCGGCAGTGGTTCTGGGCGCGGCGGGGTTCTATGCCACGTGGTCCGGCCTGATTCTGGGCCAGAGCGAAGCACACAGTGAAGAGGCCGTGCCCCAGCCGCTGAAGGGCATCGCCTTCGTGCCGCTGGAAACGATGGTCGTGTCGCTTGGCCCGGATGCGACCAGCAGCCACCTGCGTTTTTCGGCGCAGGTCGAGGTCGTGGACAGCGCGGTTGCGGATGTCACGCTGCTGTCGCCCCGGATTCTTGATGTGCTGAACAGCTACCTGCGCGCCATCGATGCCTCAGCGATCGAAGACCCCAGCGCGATGGCAAGACTGCGCGCACAGATGCTGCGGCGCATCCAGATCGTGACGGGGGAAGGCCGGGTGCGCGACCTGCTTATCACCGAATTCGTGTTGAACTGAGGAGAGCCGCGATGGAACTCATTGCCGATGTCTTGATGGTTGCAGGCTCTTTCGGAGCGGCGTTCTATTGCCATGTCCTGTCCCTGCGCCTGAAGCGCTTTACCACGCTGGAAACCGGGATGGGCGGCGCGATTGCCGTGTTGTCCGCGCAGGTCGACGACATGACCCGCGCGCTGGACAAGGCGCAAGGTGCCGCCAACGGATCGGCCTCCAGTCTGGAGGCGCTGACCCTGCGGGGCGAGGCTGTGGCCAAGCGGCTGGAACTGCTGGTGGCATCGCTGCACGATCTGCCCGACCCGGGACTGACTGTTGCGGCCGCCTCGCGCCCGGAAGCGGTTGAAGATACCTTGGTCGAAGCGGACCGGCGCCTGCGGTTCGTTCGCCGGCGTGGCCAGCGCGAAACGCTGGAGGCGGCGGAATGAGCGGGCGGGGCCGTTCGGGGCGGGGCACCTTGTTCATCGTGGCGCTGCTTCTGGCGGCGTCGGGAGCTTTGCGGGTGGGATCTGGCGTTGGCGCCGCGTTGGCGCGGACCGACGAAAGCGCTGCTGACGCAGCGACGCCGCCGCTTGATTGCCCCGCCCCGCCGATTGCTCTGGCCGAAGCGCTTCAACTGCGGGAGGACCGTCTTGTGGCCCGCGAGGCGACGCTGCAGGACCGGCTTGCCGCGCTTGACCTGGCCGAAAGCGCGATCACTGCACGGATGGTCGACATGCAGGCGCTGGAGGACAAGCTGCGCGCAACCGTCGCGCTGGCCGATGGCGCCGCCGAGGCCGACGTGGAGCGTCTGACGGCGGTTTACCAGGCGATGAAGCCAAAGGATGCGGCCGCGCTGTTCGAGGCGATGGCACCGGAATTCGCTGCCGGCTTCCTGGGCCGAATGCAGCCGGATGCCGCTGCGGCGATCCTGTCCGGCATGTCTTCGGAAGCCGCCTACGGGGTCAGTGTAATTGTCGCGGGCCGCAACGCCGGTGCGCCGAAGGATTGATCCGCAATCCTGCGAATCGTCAGAAAGACTTAACCGCGCGCAGGGATACTGCGGCACAGGGTATCTTGTAGATAGGTAGATTGAATGCTTGGCCTTGTCGGCATTGCCGTCATCTTGATCATGGTTTTCGGAGGCTACGTCGCCGCAGGCGGCAAGATGGGCATCATTCTCAAGGCCCTGCCGTTCGAGATGGCGATGATCGGAGGCGCCGCGGTGGGCGCGTTCCTGATTTCCAATGATATTTCGGCGGTAAAGCACACGCTCAAGGACATCGGCAAGGTGTTCAAGGGGCCGAAGTGGAAGACGGCCGATTACAAGGATCTGCTGTGCCTGCTGTTTGAACTGGTTCGCCTGTCGCGCGGGAACCCCGTCGCGCTTGAAGAGCATGTCGAAAACCCGACGACCTCGCCGATTTTCGCCCGCTATCCGCGCATCCAGAACGACCACGAGGCGATCGACCTGATCTGCGACACGCTGCGCGCCGCCTCGATGAACTACGACGACCCGCACCAAGTGGAAGAGGTGCTCGACAAGCGGATGGAAGCCACGCTGAACCATTCGATGCACTCCAGCCACGCACTGCAGACTGTGGCTGACGGGCTTCCGGCGCTTGGGATTGTTGCGGCCGTGCTGGGCGTGATCAAGACCATGGGCTCCATCGACCAGCCGCCGGAAGTGCTGGGCAAGATGATCGGCGGTGCGCTGGTCGGCACGTTCCTGGGGGTGTTTCTGGCGTATGGGCTGATGGGGCCGTTTGCCGCGCGGCTGAAGACGGTGGTCGAGGATGACGCGCATTTCTACCACCTGATTCGTGAGGTTCTGGTGGCAAACCTGCACAGGCACCCTGCGAACATCTGCATCGAGGTTGGGCGCCAGAACACGCCGCACCATCTGCGACCGGGCTTCGGCGATCTGGAAGACGCGCTGCGCGGTTTGAAGCAGGATGCAGCATGATGCGCATCATCCTGAGCCTGCTTGCCATCCTGCTGGCGACACCGGCCTTGGCGCAGACTGCAAAGGTAACCTCGGGGGAACATGCCGATTTCACCCGGCTTGTGGTTACCTTGCCGGACAAGGCTGAATGGCGTTTTGGACGGACCGAGGCCGGCTACGAACTGGTCGCCGCCGCATTGCCCGCGCTCCGCTACGATCTGTCCGGCATCTGGGACCGTATTCCGCGCAGCCGCCTCACCAACGTCTGGGCCGACCCGACGACCGGCGCGCTACAGCTGTCGCTTGGGTGCGCGTGCCACGCCTTCCCGTTCGAATTTGAACCGGGAACCATCGTGATCGACCTGCGCAACGGGCCGGCTCCGCCCGGTTCGGAGTTCGAGGCCGCGCTGGATGGGAGCGCGGTTGTTGCGCTTGCAAACGGGCCGGACGTCGTCGCCGAACCATCTGAAGCCTCGGGTTTCGACTGGCTTCAGGCCGCGCGCGGCCCGGCCGAACCGATCGCAGCCGGCGCATTGCCCACCGTTCCGCTGGCCACTGGGCGGGTCTCGCTGGGCCCGCTTCGCGACACGCTCTTGATGGAGATCAGCAGGGGCGCGGCCGAGGGGATGGTGGACGTGACGCCAAAGGGTCTGGTCCCGCCGCGGGCCGAGGCACCCCCCGGCGATCTGCCGTGGTCACAGGTTTCGATCGGCGAATTGTCGGGCTTCGCTGTTGGCGCAACGGTTCCCGCTACGGGCGAGATGCAGGCGGACGGTGCTGCCTGCATTGGGGATGCAAGTTTGGACATTGCCAAATGGGGGGGTGACGGCCCCGAGGCGCTTCGCATCGCCGAAGCGCGCGGTGGCCTGCTGGGCGAGTTTGATGTGCCGGACCCGCTGGCCGTCAAGCGCGCGGTGCGCCACCACCTGTTCCTGGGTTTCGGCGCCGAGGCGCTGCAATACCTGGGCCTTCTGGATCCGTCGGGACCGGAAGACCCCGAGGCGCGCATCTACCAAAGCATCGCCCGTGCCGTGGATGGCATGCAAGACCCGGAAAGCCCGCTCGCGCGGATGCTGGCGTGCGACAGTGCGGCGGCACTTTGGGCGGCGCTTCTGCATGACCGTTTGCCTGCTGGGGCCAAACCGAACATACCCGCCATCCTGCGCGGCTTTTTCGACCTGCCGCCGCATCTGAGGCAGCACCTTGGACCGGGCCTCGCCGACCGGTTTATTGCGTCCGGAGATATCGAGGCGGCCCGGTCGGTGCGCGATGCGACGGCGCGTGTTCCCGACATCCCGGGGCAGGATGTCGCCCTGCTCGACGCAAAGGTGGATCTGGGCCAAGGTCGTCTGGACGAGGCCGACGCCAAGGCCGAGGCGGCGCTGAAGGCTGGCGGACCCGCCGGTCTGAACGCCAGCCTCGCACTTGTCGAGGCCAGGTTCCGAAAGCTTGAGCCGGTTGGCCCCGACCTGCCCGTTGCCGTGAGTTCCTATCTGGCCGAGGCCGAGGGCACCCCCGACCATCCCGCACTGCGCCGCGCCCTGGTGCTTTCGTTCGCCCTCGCCGGGCAGACGGGAAATGCGCAGGCAGCCCTTGCCGCGTCGCCCGAGACAGAGCCAGATTTCTGGCGGGTCGTCGGCGCAAGGGCAACCGACGCTGATCTGCTTCAGGTCGCCATCCTGCCCGTCACATCACCCCACCCCGCTGCCGAGCCTGAAATTTCGGTTCAGATTGCGCGTCGGCTGGTTGCCCTTGGCTTCGCCGACGCGGCGCTGCACTGGCTCGGAGCTCAGGACCAGACCGCCCCGCCCGAGACGAGGTTGCTGGCCGCGGAGGCAGAGTTGATGCGTGGGGATGCGCGCGCCGCGCGTGACCTTCTTTCAGGCATCGACACGCCGGCCGCCGAAGCGACACGCGCAAAGGCCCTGTTTGCACTCGGATCCATCGGCCCCGCTGCCGACAGCGCACGCGCGGGGGGCGATCTGGTGACGGGTGAACGGCTCGAAATCTGGAACCGCAACTGGCCCGAAGTTGCGCAGAACGGGCCGAGCCCTTGGCAAGAGGCCGCTGCGATTACCCTCGCCGTTACCACGGAGGGGACCGAGGCCGGTCTTCTTGCGCAAGGTGCTGCGTCAGCCGACCGCAGCCAGAAGGTTCGCGATGCGGTGGCAGGCCTTTTGGAAGACGTAGCGCAGCCCGCGGCATCGCCCTGACGCCGCTAACCTCTTGGCAAGGTTTAGCTTCTACATCTGATGCTGACCGCTGGCAGGACGCTGGCGGGGGAGCGCAGAATGAGCCCGAAGACGCACCATGTCCTGTTGCTTGGCCATATCGTAGCCAGCGTTCTTGGCTTGACGACCGTCAAGCAGGCCGGGGCCGCCACGGATCAGGCGGTCCTGTGTCAGGAAGCGGCGGCGGAAGCTGCCAGAGAAACAGGGGTGCCGCGCGACGTGTTGCTCGCCATTGCGCTGGTCGAAACCGGCAGGAGCGACGGCAGTGGGCAGCGACCGTGGCCGTGGGCGGTGAACCTTGGGGGCGAGGGGCGATGGCTGGCGTCAAAGGCCGAGGCGGCCGAATATGCGCAAGCGGCGGTCTCGTCAGGGGCCACGAACGTCGACATCGGCTGCTTTCAGCTGAACTATCGGTGGCACGCCGAGAATTTCGCCTCGCTGGACGAGATGCTCGACCCTTGGGCTAATGCGCGTTACGCGGCGGACTATCTCTCGCGGTTGTATGTCGAGGCGG
This sequence comes from Tabrizicola sp. BL-A-41-H6, assembly GCF_050632395.1. Taxonomy (GTDB): domain Bacteria; phylum Pseudomonadota; class Alphaproteobacteria; order Rhodobacterales; family Rhodobacteraceae; genus JAUYQR01. Next base: position 73,964 of record NZ_CP192600.1, on the reverse strand, counting down.
GCAACTGGTCTGACGCCGCTGCCGCCTATCATTCCCGCACGCCCGAACACGCAGCGCGCTATCAGGCAAAGTTCGAGCAGACCCTTGCGTCGTTGGACACCGGTCTTTTGCCCCCGCCGTTGGCGGCGCCGACCCGGCGTGAGAATCTCTTTCCCCTGTTGGTGCAAGGCACCGCTGGCGGTCGGGGGTCGCTTGTTCCGGTGTCGCATTCGCGGCGCCGCTTGATCGGGGGCCCGTGACATGAAGGGCAGCCCGACCCTTGCGGCTATGATCTTTCGGCCGACCATCCTTCTGGCGCTGGGCCTTATGGCGGTGATCATGATGATGATCCTGCCGGTCCCGCCGTGGCTTCTGGATCTGGGGCTGGCTGTCTCGTTTTCTCTTGCCATCCTGATGCTGACCATTTCGCTGTTCATCGAGCGCCCGCTGGATTTTTCGGCGTTTCCGACCATCCTGCTCGCCTCGCTCCTCCTTCGCCTGTCGCTCAACGTCTCGTCCACGAAACTGATCATCGGAGAGGGTCATACCGGCACCGACGCCGCAGGCCATGTGATCGAGGGTTTTGCCAATTTCATCATGGGTGGCAGCGTCGTTCTGGGGCTGGTGATCTTCATCGTGCTGCTGATCGTGAACTTCATCGTGATCACCAAGGGCGCAGGCCGCATGGCCGAGGTTGGCGCGCGTTTCGCGCTGGACGGGATGCCGGGGCGCCAGCTTGCCATTGATGCGGACATGGCTGCCGGGGCGATCGATCACGCCGAGGCCAAGCGGCGCAGGGAGCAGGAATTGGCCGAGACGAATTTCTTCGGCTCGCTCGACGGGGCATCGAAATTCGTGAAGGGCGACGCGATCGCGGGATTGCTGATCACGGCACTCAACATTGTGGTTGGCCTGTTCATGGGCATTTTCGTGCACGACATGGAGCCGCGCGTCGCCTTCGAGACCTATACGATCCTGACGGTTGGGGACGGTCTGGTCAGCCAGATTCCGGCCGTCATCATTTCGGTGGCTGCGGCCCTGCTTTTGGCCAAGGGAAGCCAGAAGGGCGCGGCCGACGTGTCGTTCTTTGCCCAGCTTGGTCAGTACCCCGGCGCGCTTGGCACCGTCGCGCTGCTGATGGGCCTGTTTGCGATAGTCCCGGGGATGCCGTTCCTGCCCTTCATGTTGGCGGCGGTCGTGCTGGGCGTTTCCGCCTGGACGCTGTCAAAGAAGATGCGGGTTGCGAGCGAGACACCGGTCGCGCTCGTCGAGCCCGCACGCCCGAAGTCGATCGGCGATGTGCTGGATTTCGACGACATCCACATCGAGTTTGCGCCGAACCTCGTCGCCATGGCGCTTGATCCGGCGACCGGCCTCGACAGCCGCATCGCGAACATGCGCAACCATATCGCTTCGGCCTTCGGCTTCATCCTGCCCGAAATCCGTCTGACCGATGAAGCCGCCTTGCCGCCGGGCCAGTACCGGATACGCCTTCAAGGCGTGGAACGGGTCGCCGACCGGTTGCTTCCGGACCGGGTTCTGGCGCTGATGTCCGACGGGATCATCGCCCCCGAAGGCGTAGACGTGAAAGAGCCGGTTTATGGTGCGGCTGCTAGGTGGATCCGGCCTGACCAGCAGGAAGATGCGGCTCTGGCTGGTCTGACGGTCGTATCCCCGACCGAAGTGCTGGCAACGCATCTGCTGGAAGTGCTGAAGGTTAACCTTTCCCGGCTGCTGACGCTTCGGGGCCTGAGGCGGCTCCTGGACGAATTCGTCCGGCTGAGCGATCCGGTACGGGCCGAGGCGAACCGCCGCCTGCTGGACGAGCTGCTGCCCGAGAAGGTGCCGCTTGACCTGCTGCACGCCGTCCTGCGGCTGCTGCTGGAAGAAAGGGTGTCGATCCGCAACCTGCCGCTGATCCTCGAGGCGGTTGCCGAAGCGCGCCATCACGGCAGCCCGGAGGCGATCTGTGAACATGTGCGCCAACGACTGGGCTTCCAGATCGTTGCCGAGTTGAAGCGCGCGGATGGCTCGATCCCGTTGATCCAGCTGGCCCCGGAATGGGAAAAGACCTTCGCGACCTACCAGATCGAGGGTGACCGCGGGCAGCGCGACATCGCCCTGCCACCAGAGCTTTTCGCAAGGCTTGCCAATGGTTTGACCGAAAAGGTCAATCGCACGGCCGAAAGCGGTATCTATCCTGCGCTGGTAACCTCGGTGGCTCGCCGGCGGTTCTTGCGGACCGTGGTGCAGGCAAAGGGGCTTCAGATGGCGGTTCTGTCGTACGAGGAAATCGGTTCGGATGCCCGGCCGGCGCTTTTGGGGCAGGTCGCCGCATGACCGGGGTGGTGACCGAACTTGCCGGTCTTCTGGACCTGAGCGAGCAGTATTTCTGGATTGCCGTTCTGGTGTTCCTTCGCACCGGGGCCCTTGTGGCCTTGCTGCCGGCGTTGGGGGAGCAGGCGGTGCCGCAGCGGGTGAAGCTGGTCTTTGTTCTGGCGTTCACCGCGATCGTGCTGCCCGTCGTCGCCGCCGGAGCGCCGACGGTGACCCCCGGCGTTGTGACGTTCGGGTCGGAAGTGGTGGCGGGGCTCATCCTCGGGATCGGGCTGCGGCTGTTCATTCTGGCGCTGCAGACCGCCGCCTCGATCATCGCGCAGGCCACCACCTTGTCGCAGCTTTTTGCCGGCGCCGCCCCCGAACCGCAGCCGGCCATCGGCAACCTCTTCATCGTGGCGGGCCTTGCACTGGCGGTGAATGCGGGGCTGCATGTTCGCGCGGCAGAGCTTTTGATCTTGTCCTACGACATCCTGCCGCAGGGTCGCCCGCCGACGTCGGCCGATGTTGCGGACTGGGGGCTGTCGCTGATCGTGTCCACCTTCAGCCTTGCCTTTTCGCTGGCGGCCCCATTCGTCATCGCGTCGATGATCTACAATCTGGCGCTTGGCGCGATCAACCGCGCGATGCCGCAACTGATGGTGTCCTTCATCGGCGCCCCCGCACAGACGCTTGGCGCGCTGGCGATGCTGGCGGTGGCAACGCCGGTGCTGCTCGCGGTCTGGCTGCAGGCGTTTGAAGCCCACCTCCTCCAGCCTTTTGCCGTGCAGAGATGAGCGAGGAAGACCAGGAAAGCGCCGACAAGGAACACGACGCGTCGCCGCAGCGCCTGGAACAGGCGCGCAAGGACGGCGACATTCCGCGATCGATCGATCTTCAGGCCGCAGCAAGCACGGCCGGGTTCGTTCTGGCCTTCGCGACCCTCGGGTCCTGGATCGTGACCTCCACCGGCACCGCAGGCATGGTGCTGCTTGATCAGTCCGACAGGTTTGCCGCGTTGATTTCAGCGGGGGCATCCGGCCCAATAGGTGGCTTGCTGCTGGCCGTGGGCCTGCCTCTCATGGCGATCCTGATGCTGCCGATTCTGGCCGTCCTCGGCCTTGTCTTCGCGACGCGCAGCTTTCTGGTCACGCCCTCGCTCCTTGCTCCCAAACTGTCCCGCATTTCGCCGGTCGCGACGCTGAAGCACAAGTTCGGTCCGGAAGGACTGGTGGAGTTCACCAAGAGCACGGTCAAGATGCTGCTGGTCGCGGCCGTGCTCTACTGGTTTCTTGCGGGCAGAGCCGAAGAAATCCTTGCGACCATCTACCTCGAGCCGATGCCGGCTTCGGTCGTGCTGTCCAGGCTCACCCTCGACTTCCTGTCGATCATTCTGGTGCTGACGATCGTGATCGGCGGCGTGGACTACCTGTGGCAACGGCGTCTGCACGCCAGCCGCAACCGGATGTCCCGCAAGGAGATGATGGACGAATTCAAGGAAAGCGAAGGCGATCCGCAGATGAAGGCGTCGCGTCGGCAGCGGGCGCAAGAGGTGGCGAACAACCGGATGCTTGCCGACATCGCCACTGCCGATGTGATCGTCGTGAACCCGACGCATTACGCGGTTGCGCTTCGGTGGGATCGCAGCAGGGGAGGGGCGCCGATCTGCGTCGCGAAGGGTGTCGATGAAATCGCCCGCCAGATCCGTGAGCGGGCCGCGCTGCATGCCGTTCCGATCCACCGCGATCCACCGGCTGCACGCGCGATGTTCGCGACGGTCGAGATCGGCCAGGAAATCCGTCCAGAGCATTACCGCGCCGTCGCCGCCTCCATCCGCTTCGCCGAGACGATGCGCAAGAAGGCGCGCCGCTCATGACACAAAAGAGCGATGTCGCGAACCTCATCGCCCTCACCGCGCTGGTTCTGGATCAACGGCTGCAACAGTTGCGCTTGGCCGCAGCGGCCCGGGACCGAAGCCGGAGGCAGATCGCTGCCCTCGACCTGCCACCGACCGACCACGACCTGCCCTTGCCGATCGCCGGTCAGGTCAGCCTTGCCTACGAGCGTTGGGCCGACCTGCGCCGGACCGAGCTGAACGCGCTGATCGCGCGTCAGACCGTCGAGTGGATGGCGGCCCGGTCGGCAGCGTCACTGGCTTTCGGAAGGGCTGAAGCGCTGCGCGGGCTTGCGGCACGGCAGGCACGGGAAAAGCCGCGCGCCCCCTGATCGGGCGGGTCAGCCGTCCTGGCGCGCGATGTCGGTGATCAGGACATCCTTGATCGTGTCACCGATGATCATGCCGGCTGCTTCCCGCAGACTGGTGCGCAGCGAGATCAGGTTCGAGCCATCCGTGAACGAGCCATTGAAACCGCCGACATTGGCATGATCGAACAACACCTGCAGGAACGCGTCGCGCAGTTTCGGTTCGCGTGCATAGACTGCTTCGGTGCTGCCCGTCGCCACTTCCAGACTGAGCGACAGCACGACCATCGCCGTGACCCGGCCTTCGGATACGACCGGGACGACGAACTGGTTGTTCATCTTCACATAGTCCGGCAACTGAGCATCTTCGGAACCGGCCTCGTGGCCGGTGTCGCCTTCAGCCTCTGGGCTGATTTCCGCGTCGCCGGATTCGGCCGCCTGGCTTTCTGCGGCGGTTTCCGGATGGTCTGCGGGGCGCAGGAAAAGGCCGGCTGCGGTGCCGCCCCCGAGGCCGAGCACGGCAAGCAGAACCGGAAGAGCCTTGCCCAGCATCAGAACGGCAACACGGTGTCGGCGACTTGCTGGCCATAAGTCGGCTGCTGCATGTCGGTTATCTGGCCGCGCCCGCCGTAGGCGATCCGCGCCCCGGCGATCTTGTCATAGGTGATCTCGTTCTGCCGTGACACGTCGATCGGGCGGACGTAGCCGGTGACGACAAGCTCACGCAGCTCGAAGTTGACCCGCACTTCCTGCTGGCCTTCGATCCTGAGGACGCCATTCGGCAGTTCCTCAACCACGGTCGCGGCCACTCGAAGCGTCAGCTTTTCCTTCCGCGCAACCGACCCGTTGCCCTGGAAGGTTGAGGAGGAATTCGTCTCGAACGCGTTGGCCATGCTGGCGCCGTCGGGCAGGCCTTCGTCGATGCGCTGCGGAATGCCCACGAACTCCGGTAAGCCGGCGTTCACCGAACCCGACCTGCTGCGGCCGCTGGAATTGCGGATCGACGCCTCGTCGTCGATCTCGATCACGACGGTGAGGATGTCGCCCCGCTGGGCCGCCCGGCGATCGCCGAACAGCGAGGCTGTTCCCGCATCCCACAGCGACGATCCGTCGGACGGGCCGGGGGGAAGCACATCTTCGGGCATTTCGGAGGCATACATGGCGGAGTATTGGGTGCCACCTTCCAGTGGCGAAAAGGCGGGCGCCCGCCCGACCTGCCCAAGCTTGCCGCACCCGGTGAGGACCACCAGCAGAACCATCAGATTGAGTTTCGTCACTTAATTCTCCACGCCTACATACACAGTTCCGTCCGGCCCGACCCGGCCGCTAACGGTGGTGCGGGACCCAAGATTGATGACCCGGATCACGTCGCCTTCGGACCCGCGCGCCAGGGCCCGGCCTTCGGTCGTGATCGCCAGACCGCCGGCCAGATAGACCAGCGGCACCACCTGATTTCGGTCGATCACCGCAGCCGGGCCCAGGTCGGCAAGCCGCAAGGGGCGCCCGGCGTAGATCGTGATCCGCGCTTCCTGCCCCACGGCCTGTGCCGGATCGGTCAGCGCGTCCGGCACTTCTGCGTCGACGAGCGTCAGGTCATCCGGGGCGATCACCGCCTGCGCGCGGATCGTGCGGGTGGCGACAAGGCTCTCGGCGGCCACCGGCTGTGCGATCAAGAGGGCAAGAACAAGGCTGCGCATCAACGCACCTGCGTGGTGGCAGACAGCATCTGATCTGCTGCGGTGATGACCTTGGCGTTCAACTCGTAACCGCGCTGGGCCTTGATCAATTCGGTGACTTCGCGCACCGCATCGACGGAACTGCCCTCAAGATACCCCTGCCTGAGCGTGCCCAGCCCCTCCAGCCCCGGTGGGGCGGTGGTGGGCGGACCCGAGGCCGGGCTTTCCAGAAAGAGGTTCGAGCCGATCGCCTCCAGCCCCTTTTCGTTGACGAAGGACGTCAGGGTCAGCGATCCGATCAATTCGGGGTCCACCCGATCGGCGAAGTCGGCGTAGACTTCGCCCGACGGGCTGATCGTGATGCCGCGTGCATCGGACGGTATGGTAATGCCGGGTGCAACCGGATGGCCATCGGACGTGACGATCTGCCCATCTGCCGACCGCTTCAGCGCCCCGTCCCGGGTATAGGCCGAGCCGCCCGACGGCAGCGTGACCTCGATATAGCCATTGCCATCAATCGCCAGATCAAGGTCTGCGCCGGTCGCGTCCAGCGAGCCTTGCCCAAGCACGACCGAAACCGAGGCAGGCCGGACGCCAAGGCCGATCTGGATGCCGGTGGGCAGCATCGCGCCGTTCTCGGCGGTGACGCTGCCGGGGCGCGCCATCTGCTGGTAGGTGAGGTCGGCGAAATCCGCCCGGCGCGGGTTGTAGCCGGTGGTCGACATGTTGGCGAGGTTGTTCGAGACAACGTCGACCTTCATCTGCTGGGCCGCCATTCCGGTGGCTGCAATCTGAAGCGCTTTCATGTGTTTTCCTTACCGACCAAGGGCTTGTATGACGCCGCGGACCCGCTGATCCTCGGCATCGAGAAACTTCTGACCCAGTTCATAGGCCCGCTGAACAGTTATCATCCGGGCAATTTCCGAGACGGGTTCGACGTTGCTGTCTTCCAGCATGCCTTGCAGCATCTGGCCGTCCTGAACCGGCTCCAGCTCGCCCGCCGCAAAGACGGTGCCGCCTTCATGGCGCAGCGTCAGCGGATCAACAGGCTGCCACAGGCCGATCCGGGCCAGCGGTTCGCCGCCCGACGAAAGGGTGCCGTCACTTGCCACCGTGACGCCCTTTGCATCCGGCGGGATGAGAATCGGCGCGCCGCCTGCATCAAGCACGCGCAGGCCGTCGGCATTGACCAATTCGCCGTCAGCCGAGGGCAGGAAAGCCCCGGCCCGCGTCAACCGCTCTCCCTGCGGCGTTTCCAGAAGGAAAAAACCGTCGCCTTGAATCGCGAGATCGAAAGCCCCGCCGGTCTGGCTTGACGTGCCCTGCTGAAGATCGACATGCCGCGCACTTGCATTGGCCATCGAAAGCGAAGGGTCGTGATCCATTCCGGCGACATATTCGGAGAACACCACACCTTCGCGCCGGAACCCCGTGGTCGAGATGTTGGCGATGTTGTTGGCTACCTGTGCCATTTCGCGCATCAGCCCCGATTGCCGGGTGAGCGTGGTGTATCCTGCGGCGTCCATCTCAGAACCCCGCGATCTGGGGGATGATGGTGTCGGAAAAGAACGACACCAGGGTCGAGGTCATGAAGCTCATCGAGACCCAGAAGACCGCGACCATGAGGGCGGCCTTGGGAACGAAGGTCAGCGTGGTTTCCTGGATCGACGTGAGGGCCTGAAAGAGGCCCACCACCACGCCTGCGACCAGCGCTACTGTCAGCAGCGGGGCCGAGATCAGCACTGATACCCAAAGGCCCTGACGCAGGGTGTCGAAGATCGTCGCTTCGGTCATACCGGCATCCTTAGGATTTCCTGGTAGGCCTCGACCACGCGATCCCGGACCGTGGCCACGGTTTCCACGGCCAACTGAGACGAGGCAAGCGCCTGCACCAGCGCGTGCGGATCGGCCCCTCCGGTCATGGCGGCGCGGGCGGTGTTTTCATGCTCCTGCAGGCTCGACATGAAGTTGCCGGCCAGCCGAGCGAACCCGTCACCCGCCGATTCTGCCTTTGGCTGGGGTGCCGCCGCCGTTTTAGCGTTGGCATAGGCCTGGCTGACGAAAGAGGTTTTGACATCCATTCTGGAGCTCCATTACCGCCGCAGAAGATCGAACAGGCTTTGCGTCATCTGACGCGTCTGATCGAACATCCGGAGGTTTGCCTCGTAGCTGCGCTGCGCTTCGCGCGCGTCAGCGATTTCGATCACCAGATCGACATTCGATCCCTGATAGTGACCGGTTGCATCGGCCAGCGGGTGGCCGGGGTCGTAGATTGTCTGCAGTTCGGAGTGGTCCAGCCGGACCGGGCCGGGAGTGACGAGGCCGGTATCCATCGCCTCGTCAAAGCTCATAACCTTGCGGTGGTAGCCGGGGGTATCGGCGTTGGCGATGTTTTCAGACACATGCCGCAGGCGCATTGCCTGCGTCTCCATGCCCGAGGCGGCGAAGTTGAGCGAGGTGAGAAGGTCATTGCCCATGATCCGCGCCCTTACCGTGGCCGGCCAAGGCTGGCGCGGATCACGTCAGATGTGGCCCGATAGACCGCCAGCGCCATTTCGTGGCTTTGCCGCGCCTCGACCGATTTGACCATTTCACCTTCGAGAGAAACGGTGTTGCCGTTGGGCGCCTCACGCCCCGGTGCGTTTTCTGCGTGCATGTCCGCCATGGCGGAGCCCGCTGACAGGTGGCCGGGCCGGGTAGCGCGCATCGCCTCGCCGTCCGCCTTGAACACCGACGCGAAGGTCGGCAGATCCTGCGCCTTGTAACCCGGAGTGTCGGCATGGGCGACGTTGCGGGCAATGACCCCCATCCGTGCGCCTGCATGGCTGGCAAGTGCCTGCGCCATCCGTGTCAGTTCCAGTTTCTCGAACATCGTGGGCTTCTCCCTCGACCGCTTTCACCAAGGCTTAAGAGTGATTCCTTTAGAAAGGGTAAGCGTGAACAAAGGGAGAATCCCGTGGCTGGAGTTTTTGACGGATTGCTGGCAGAAATCGCAGGAACGCGGCCAATTCTGAGGGTGGGCAGGGTGAAGGCCCTGCAGCGTGGAACAGTGATTGCCAGCGGGCTCGACCAAGCGGCGCTGGGCGACAGGGTTGCCGTTCACAGCGCGTCAGGGCGTCTGGAAGGAGAAATCGTTCAGCTTGAGGCAGGTGCGGCAACGGTGTTGCCGGACGGCCCCGGCTACGGGACGGCAATCGGCGACCGTGTCGATCTTCTGGGTCAGGCCGGGATCGCGCCGGACGACAGCTGGATCGGGCGCATCATCGACCCTTACGGTCGGCCGCTGGATGGCAGCATGTTGCTGCGGGGTGCGATCTCGCGGCCGCTTAGGGCGGCGGCTCCGGCGGCGGCTTCCCGGCGGCGTCTGGGGCAGCGGCTGGAAACCGGGGTGGCTGTCTTTGATACGCTTTTGCCCTTGGTCCGCGGGCAGCGGATCGGCCTCTTCGCGGGGTCCGGCGTCGGGAAATCGTCGCTTCTGGCAAAGTTCGCCAAGGGGGTGGAGGCCGATGTTGTCGTGATCGCCCTTGTCGGCGAGCGCGGCCGCGAACTGCGCGAGTTTACCGAAAATGTGCTTGGACCGGATGGAATGGCGCGGTCGGTCGTGGTTACAGCCACCTCTGACCAGTCGCCGCTGACACGGCGACTTTGCGCCCTGACGGCGATGGCCGTGGCCGAGCATTTCCGGGATCAGGGTATGCATGTGCTGTTGCTGGTCGACAGTGTGACACGTTTTGCCGAGGCGCATCGCGAAGTGGCGCTGGCAGGTGGCGAGGCGGCAGCACTGCGCGGCTACCCCGCGTCGTTATCGCACGCGATTATGGGCCTCGCGGAACGGGCGGGTCCGGGGCCTCAGGGCGCGGGGGATATCACGGCGGTGTTTTCGGTGCTTGTCGCTGGGTCTGACATGGATGAACCGGTGGCCGATATTCTGCGCGGTGTGCTGGATGGCCATGTCGTGATGGACAGGCGCATCGCCGAACGCGGCCGGTTCCCTGCGATAGATCTCTTGCGTTCGGTCTCGCGGTCCTTGCCGGACGCGGCGACTGCGGCAGAGAATGTCCTGATCGCCGACGCCCGGCGACTCCTTGGTGCATATGACAGGGCGGAGTTGATGATTCAGGCCGGTCTTTATGCGGCGGGCTCCGACCCGGTGATCGACCGTGCGATTGCGCTCTGGCCGTTACTTGATGGCTATCTTGCCGAACCTGCGCCGGCGACCGGGATCGCGGGCAGTTTCGAGCGCCTTGCGGCCTGCCTGTCAGCCTGATCAACGCCGCAAAAGCTGCAACGCAATGGCCCCCGGAGAGGAGGCATTGCCCTGCGTCTGACTGTCTGAACGTGTCAGAAAGCGCTGTGTCAAAGCTTCCAGCGTCGCGGGGTGGGCGAACTGGCTGACGCCTTCGCTGCCGAACGCCGCCTCGGCGCGCGTTTGCAGCACTGCGACCTGTTGATCAATGTCGATCGAGGCAAAGCTTCTTGGCAGGCCGAGCGCGGTTTGAACGACCTCTCGCAGCGGCGGGTTGCCGAGGATCGTGAACCATTTCGCCGTCTCGCTGATCTTTTGTCCGGCGAGGGCGGGAAGCTCTCGCTGAGCGTTCATCGCCAGGCGAAAGCTGTTGTTCTGGGTGCCGACCGCGGTTTCAAATTGCCGGGCTTGGTATTGCGCCAGAATCTTGTCGGGGAAATCCGACAGCTTGGTGCGCGGCACTGAAAAGTCGCCGAAGCCAAAGGCGGCGGACAGCTTCTGATACTGCTTGTTTGCAAGCTTTCCCGACAGCGTGCCGTCCTTCAGCGTTCCATCCGTCAGAACCTTGCGGATGAAGGCCCCGCTGTTCATGTCAGCTTCAAGCCCGAAGGCCGTCAGGGCAATACGGAGCAGCCGTTTGTCCGCCACCAGCTGTTCTGCCGTATCAATCTTGCCGATCCTGTCGCGGAAATAGGCTTCGTCGCGCTGATTTGCGGGCACGGCCTGCTGGGCCGCCTGTTGAACCGCCATCGTACGCTTCAGAAATCCCCAGCCGGCGAGGCCGCCCAAGGCCAGGACTGGTTGAAAGCTCATACCCGTGCAGCGGCGAAGAGGCGTTCCTCACGGGGCAAAAGGCTGCGAAGGGCTTTCAACGCCTGGTAATGCTGATCCTCCAGCACGGCGGTGCTGGCAATCGTCAGCTGGGTGCGGCTGTCATGATCGGTCAACACCTGACTCAACTGCTCGATGCCGCGGAGGAGCTGCATCCGCGCATCAGATGCCTCGGCGTTGCCCGACAGGACCATCTGAGCGATGTAGCACACCCTGCGGACCGGCGTATTCACCTGTTCTGGATGGATCGCGTCACGCAGCCGCAGGATGTTGGCGTTCGGCGTCATGATGGCGAGCCGGGACCGACGATCACCGTTTTCGACGACCGCACCGTTGATCAGCACCCGTTCATGCGGCCCGAGTTTGAGCACCAGCCCCGTCATGCGACACCGCCCTGGCCACGCAGGCCACGCATCACGGCGGTGTTGATATCGGTCAGAACCTCAACGCTGCCACCTCCGTCCAACACGGCACGACTGTGGTGAACGGTGAATTCGTAGAGATAGAACAACCGCGCGCGCAGGGCGGAGGGCAGCGCATTCTCGGGACCGGCGACATCGTCGGCCAAGGTAAGCCAAAGGCGCTGGTTGTCCGCCAGCGCGGCGGCCAATGCCGGGAAGTTTTCGCCGCGCTGCGCCCAGGCGGCAGTCAGGCGCTGTGTCGTCAATGCCAGCAAATCATACTCGATCGACCGGAGCGACCGGGTGGGAGCTTCCCGCTGTGCGTACGCGAGGGGTGAGTGGAAGGTCATCTGTTGGTCCATCGGTTCAGGGTTGCAGAGGCGTGGCAAGGGCCGCAGTTACCTGCGGCCCCCTGGCGTCAACGTTACCGGAACAGCGACAACAGGCTTTGCGGCTGCTGGTTGGCGATCGACAGCGACTGCGTGGCCAACTGCTGCTGGACCTGCAGCGCCTGAAGCCGGGCCGACGCTTCTTCCATGTTGGCATCCACCAGAACCCCGATGCCGGTTTTCAGCGAATCCGTCAGCTGGCCGACGAACTCGCTTTGGATATCGATCCGTTTCTGCACCGAACCGAAGGAAGCGGCAGCGTCGATCGAGGTCTTCAGCATGCCTTCGATTGCAGACAGCGCGCTGGCCGGTGCCGTGGTGACGTTCAGCGTGTTCAGCGCCGAAAGCCCGCCCGTGCCGCGCGTCGCTGTGACCGAAATCGCCGAGGCTGCGTTGGTGTTGTTGGCCACCGAAAGCGCACCGCTGGCAAGCGACAGCGTGAAATCGGTATCCGACAGGCCGTTCGTCGAGAGCGAGCTTTTCAGGCCGGCAACCAGCGCATCGGCGGTATCGCCTTCCTGCACGATATAGCGCCCTTCGACGGAGCCGATCTTCAGGGCAACGGCATCACCGGCAATAAGGGCAGTCGTGGTTGCTGGGTTCGCCGTCGGCGCATCCTTGGCCAGTGCGCCGCCCGTGCCCTGGAAGGTGAAGCCGTTCAGCGTGACTGGTGTGCCGGTGGCAACCGAGGCGCCGGACAGCGTGCCGTTGGTGAGGGCGGCACCGGCGCTGGTCGACAGGTTCTGTGCCGTGACAGAGATGTTGCTTGACGTGACCCCGGTTGCGCTGCGGTCCAGCGACGAAAGCACGTTCACTGTGGTCTGCGATCCGTTGACGAGGTTCAGGCCGTTGAACTGTGCCGCCCCGACGACCGATTCTATCTGCTTGGTCAGCGCGGTGATGTCGGTCTGGATCTTGCTGCGATCAACGTTTTCAGCCTGCGCCGCAACGATCTTGCCCTTCATTTCGGTCAGGAGGTTCGTAACCGATTCCGAGGCCTGGCGGGCGACGGTCAAGGTGGCGGAGCCGACGGAAAGGCTGTCGGAAATGCCCTTAAAGCCCTTCACGTCCGATTCCATCACCCGCGAGATGGCCCAGACAGCCGCGTTGTCCTTGGCGGAGCCGACGCTTTTGCCGGTGGCGATTTCTGCCTGGGTCTGGTTGAGGTTGGCGTTGATGCCCTTCATGGTCTGCAAGGCGACCATCGCACCGGTATTCGTCAGGATCGACGTCATGATGTATTCCTTCGCTTGAAGCCGCGCTTTTCGCGGCTGGAAAGAGCCACCGGTCTGGTGGCGAAACGGGCGTTCTGTCCACTGCAACCGGGAGATCCGGAAGCGCCGTCCCGTCATGGGATGCGGGTTCAGTGATCGCTTGAAGATCCTAATGCTTTCCTAAGGCAACCTGCCGGAATGCATCAGGTTTTAGCGATCAGAAACGCCTGGGCTGACCCGGCGCGACTTGCCCGACCGATGCCTTGTGCCCCTTTGCGTCATACGTCGTCAGCGCAGGCTCGGCCGAAATCTCTACCAGCCGCCCGCGTGCGGTGCGCACGCCCTGTGCTGCGGCGCGCAACAGGCGCTGGTTCCGCTCCGCCTTGCTACGGAGACGCTCGGCTGCCGCGCGATCCGCCACCCGGATGTCCGGCGTCGTCTCCATGTCCGCCGTCAGCCGGGCTAACCCGCGAAGGTCACCGGAAAGGAGCGCGCGGTAGGTCTGGTCCAATAGGCCATCCAAGTCAGCGTGGTGCATTGTCTCTCTCCGACAGGGATCTGAAGATCATTTCCGCAAGGCCGATGCCGCCCTTTTCCACCATCAGCCGGGCCTGCTCCTGTTTCAGGAACGATGCGAACTGTTCTTCGCCGTGGCCACCGCCAAACTCTTCGCTGGGCGCGCCAAGGCCGGCCTGGCCTAGCATTTCGGCCAGAAACGAGGCTTCAAGCGCCTTGGCCTGTGTCATTAACTGCTGGTTTCGGTCAGAGACAGGAGGGCCTTCGCCAGTTGTCGGGTAAATCTGCATCGCATCGCTCCGATCAGGCGGATTTTCGGCATTCTTCGCGATCCGGGTAAAGAATGGGTAACCAGTTGCGGGGGATAAGCGGGAGATCCTGAAAGAAATTCCGGAAGCGATGCAAGCCATACCGCCCATCCTGTTGGCCTCGATGCCGCGCGCCGCAGACGTTCCGGGCGAAGGCGAGGCGTGCCATGACGTCAGCTTCGGTGATGAATTCGACGCGGATGCGGAGGGTGCAGGCGATGCAACGCAGACCGCGACGGACAAGGTCATGGGGAGCGATGTTGTCACTGCAGTTGCAAGGGTTCCAGACTTCTGGATGGTTCGGCCACAGCCCGCCCTGACGGCTTCGGAACCGCCAAGTCCTGCGCTTGAGGCGCATTTTGCCGACCCTGATGTGCGTTCGATGGAGGGGGCGCCACTTTCGCCTGACTTGGCGCAGGTCGGCTCCGCCCCGCCCTTCGAGGGGCAGGCACCGAAAGCGGTCTCCAAGGTGCCCTTCGGTGCGGCAGATCTGGCGGTGAAAGACCTGCCGGCACCACTTGCGCCGGCGCGGGCGGATGACGATGCATCGGAGGTGCGTCGCTACCCCGCCGCTGACGCTCCCGTCGCGGCGATGACGTCGTCTCTCGCCCTGCCAGTCGCGGTGGGTCAGACGGCTGCAATGTTGCCACAACCGGATCAAGGGCTGTTGCCACTCCATGCCGCCGCCATTTGGCACGCAGCGACGGCACCCGCCGGCGAGAACGACCGCCATGCTGTTGCGCCTTCGTCGCTGGGCAATGACACGGACGGATCACTTCACATCTCGGTCGCAGCCGTTGCGCCGCGCGCGCCGCAGGCAGTGGGGCCAGCGCGGGCGGGAACCGAGGACATGGCCAGTGAGGACCCGGCTGCGGATGAAGGCCCCGACCCGCGACTTGGTTCGACCGCGCAGCCGGAGGGGCAGGGGCGGCTCGGTCCGCCTGTCCCACCGGGCGAAGCGCGCTTTGCCTGTGTCGTAACGACGGCAATGCTGCCGGCCGACTTGACGTCTGTGAAGGTTGGGCCGCCAACCGACGAGCTTCTCGACGCAACCGGCAGCGTGATGAGCCTTCATGGCAGCCTGCAATGGCCAACCCTGCAACCATCGGCCCACGTCCTTCAGGGTGCCCTGCCGACAAGCCCGGTAGCGGCCCTTGCGGCCCAGATCGTCCAAAGCGCGTCCTTGGGTGAAAGCACCACCGAGATCGCGCTATCGCCGGACGAGCTTGGCGAGGTTCGGCTGACGTTTCGCCCCCATGAAACCGACGCCAGCCGTATCGTCGTGATGATGACCTTCGAGCGGCCCGAGGCGATGGATCTGTTTCGACGCAATGCCGATCAGCTTGTGGCCGACCTCAAGATGGCCGGATTCACCGGTGCCGACCTGGGGTTTGCGCACTCCAATTCCGGCAACGGTGGTTCGGCAGGGCCTGACCACCCGCCGAGCCATGCCATGCCTTTTGCCGCCGATGCGCCCGTGGCCCATGCACCTGCGGCACCCCGGCCCGGCACCACAACTTCCCTTGACCTCAGACTGTGAGCACCCGATGAACATCAGCCCCGTCACCGCAAATTCCCCCACCGCTGCGAACCCGGCACCCGGCCACGGAGCGAGCAAGATCAGTTCTGATTTCACGACCTTCCTGAAGATGCTGACCGTGCAGATGCAGAATCAGGACCCGCTCAACCCGATCGATTCCAGCGATTACGCCGTGCAGCTGGCCACGTTCTCGGGCGTCGAGCAGCAAGTGCAGACGAACCAGTTGCTGGCCGAGATGACAGGGCGGTTTGCCCAGCTTGGCATGTCGGAAATGGCCGGATGGATCGGGCAGGAAGCACGCTCGAACGCGCCGGTCTGGTATGACGGCAGCGCGGTCAGCCTGTCGCCGAACCCGGCGGCAGGCGCGACCCGCGCGGTGATAGTGGTGACCGATGCACAGGGGAACCTTGTTTCTCGCGAAGAGGTGCCACCGACGGCCGAGCCTTACCAGTGGCTTGGCGCCGATGCGACGGGGGAACCGCTGCCGCAGGGCAGGTATCAGATAGCGCTTGAAAGCTGGAGCGGGGACCAGTTGGTCGACACCCGCGCGGTCGAACACTATGCCCGCGTCATCGAGGCGCGGGGCGGCAGCGATGGCACGCGACTGGTGCTGAAGGGCGGCATCGAGGTAGCCGCATCAGCGGTTACCGGGCTCAGACTGCCGCAGTAAGCTAAATGAACTCAGCCACGCCAAGGCCTGCGGCGAAGGCGGCAAGGATGACGGCTGCCCAGACCAGCGGATGCACCCGGCGCCGCACCACCGCGACCGGCGTTAGCGGGTTGCCGGCCTTGATCAGTTGCGCCTCGACCAGTGACGGAAGCTTCGGCCCGAACCGCGCCAGCACGCGCGCGGTCTTGGCAAGATCGCGCAACACTGCCTTGGGGCCCACGTTTTCCTTGATGTAGCCTTCGACGATGGGCTTGGCGACTTCCCAGATGTTGATATGGGGGTCAAGCGAGCGCGCGACGCCTTCGACCACCACCATCGTCCGCTGCAACAGGATCAGTTCGGTCCGGGTTTCCATGCCGAAGCGTTCGGTCACTTCGAACAGATAGGCGAGCAGTCGGGCCATCGAGATTCGGCTGGCATCCATCCCGAAGATCGGTTCGCCAACCGCGCGCAGCGCCCGGGCGAATTCGTCGATGTCGCGGTCGGGCGGCACATAGCCCGCCTCGAAATGCACCTCGGCGACACGGCGGTAATCCTTGCGGATGAAGCCGAACAGGATCTCGGCATAGACGCGACGTGTATACTCGTCGATCCGGCCCATGATGCCAAAGTCATAGGCGATGATGTCGCCGTTAGGTGCGATCTTCAGGTTGCCTTGATGCATGTCGGCGTGGAAATAGCCGTCGCGCAGCGCATGGTTCAGAAACAGGTGCAAGACGCGCGCGCCCAGCACCTTGCGGTCATGGCCAGCAGCGTCGATCGCGGCATTTTCGTTCAGCCCGATGCCCTCTGCCCAGCCCAGCGTCATCACGTTGCGGCTGGACAGGAACCAGTAGGGCTTCGGCACCTGAAAGCCTTCGTCCTTGGCCGTATTCGAGCCGAATTCAGCCGCGGCAGATGATTCCAGCCGCAGGTCCAATTCGCCCATCACCACGCCTTCGAAATGCGCGATCACGTCCATCGGACGCAGCCGACGAGCGGCGGGCGCCAGAAGCTCGATCCCGCGCGCAGCAAGATAGAAGGCGTCGATATCCTTTCGGAAGGCCCGTTCGATGCCCGGCCGCAGAACCTTGACCGCCACATCCTCGCCTGTGTCGGCCAGCCGTGCGCGATGAACCTGCGCAATGGAGGCGGCGGCGACCGGTTCGGAAAACTCGGAGAAAAGCTCGCTTACCGGAAGCTCGAGTTCCGCTTCGATCATTCGTTTCGCGATTGCGGTAGGGAACGGCGGCAGCTTGTCCTGCAGATATTTGAGTTGCACCGCCAATTCGTCGCCGACAATGTCGGGGCGCGTCGAAAGCACTTGCCCGAACTTGATGTAGGCCGGTCCAAGCGCCGTGAGCGCGCGCGTCGCGGGCGGCAACGCCGGGTCACCCTTCAGGCCAAGCCATTTGAACGGCCAGCCAAGCATCCTTGCTGCGAAGCGCAGCCGGGCAGGCGCGCGGAACGCCTCGAGGACGACATCCATCGCGCCGGTGCGTTCCAGCGTTGCTCCGGTCCGGATCAGCCGGATGATGTTGTGCGGTCCCCTCACAGCTTCCAGCCAGAATGCAGGGCCGCGACGCCCATCGTGAGGTTGCGATACTTTACCTGACCAAAGCCCGCCGCGCGGATCATGGCGGCAAAGGTTTCCTGATCGGGAAACTTGCGGATGCTTTCAACGAGATACTGATAGCTGTCACGGTCTCCGGCAACGATCTGACCCATCACCGGGATAACGTTGAAGGAATAAAGGTCGTAGGCCTTTTGCAGCAGGTCGTTCGGGATATGACTGAACTCCAGCACCATCAGGCGCCCGCTGGGCTTCAATACGCGGTAAGCCTCGGCCAGCGCATCAGCGATCCGGGTCACGTTCCGAATGCCGAACGAGATCGTGTAGACGTCAAAGCTGGCGTCCGGGAACGGCAGCGCCATCGCATCGCCAACAACCCAGTCCAGCCGGTCCGACTGCTGTTCCGCTTCGGCGCGTTTGCGGCCTTCGATCAGCATCGGCTCGGTCATGTCGCAGACCACCGCCGTCGCGCCCGCCGCGCGTTTCAGGAAGCGGAACGCAACGTCTCCGGTGCCTCCCGCTACGTCCAGCAGGCGCTGACCTGGCCGGGGCGCCAGCCAATCCATCATCGCGTCTTTCCAGAGGCGATGCACGCCTCCGGACATGAGGTCGTTCATCACGTCATACTTCGACGCCACGCGCGAAAAGACGCCATGCACCATCCCGGCCTTTTCGGCCTCTGGCACATCCTGAAACCCGAAGTGGGTGGTCTTGTCGTCTTCGCTGGTCATCCGGGCCTGCCTTCGCAAAACGCGTCTCGGCGGGATATAGCGCTGGCCACCCTCCGAGGGAAACCGCAAACTGCCGCAGGCTGCGCCAAAGCCATTGTCGGCCGCGCTGCTTTCGTCGAAATTGGCGCGCCAAGGAGCCGAGGTGCCATGCCCGAACTGCCCGAAGTAGAAACCGTCCGCCGTGGTCTTGCCCCGGTGATGGAGGGTCAGGTGATCATCCGCGCCGAGGTCAACCGCCCCGACCTGCGCTGGCCCCTGCCCGACCGCATGGCCGAGCGGTTGACTGGCCAGAGGATTCTGGCGCTGCGCCGACGCTCCAAATACATACTTGCGGACCTGTCCTCCGGGGAAACGCTGCTGATCCACCTTGGCATGTCGGGCCGGATGCTGATTTCAGGCGCCATGGTCGGAGAATTTCATCATGATCATCCGGCACCTCAGAAACATGACCATGTGATTCTGACCATGTCGGGCGGCGCGCGCATTACCTTCAACGACGCCCGCCGCTTCGGGGCCATGGACCTGATGCCTACCGTCACCGCCGAAGGGCATCCGCTTCTGGCCAGCATCGGCCCGGAACCCTTTGGCAATGATTTCAGCGAACCCTACCTTGCCGCGCGCCTGAAGGGCCGCAACACGCCGATCAAATCCGCGCTGCTCGATCAGCGGATCGTGGCAGGGCTTGGCAACATCTATGTCTGCGAAACGCTGTTCCGTGCCGGGATCAGCCCGTTGCGCTTGGCTGGCAAGGTGAAAAAGCCGGCGGCCCTGGTTCCCATTATCCGCCAAGTGCTGTCCGAAGCGATCGATGCGGGCGGGTCGTCGCTACGCGATTACCGTCAGGCGGATGGCGAACTTGGCTATTTTCAGAAGCATTTTCAGGTTTATGGCCGCGAAGGCCAGCCGTGTGAAACGCCGGGTTGCGGTGCCACGATCAAACGCACGGTGCAGTCCGGCCGCTCGTCGTTCTGGTGCCCTGCCTGCCAGAGGTGACTTGCCATCGCCCCTTTTGGTGCTAGGAGTCACCGCACCCAAAAAGGCGGAGCCGCGCAATGGCCTACAGCACGCTGATTGTCGAGATTGAGGACTATGTCGCCCTCATCCGCCTCAATCGCCCCGACGCGCTCAACGCGTTGAATTCCCAACTGATGGGCGAGCTTGCGGCTGCGGTCACGGCGGCCGACGCGAATGACAAGGTGCGCTGCATTATCATCACCGGATCGGAGAAGGCCTTTGCCGCCGGTGCGGATGTGCGGGAAATGGCGGAAAAGACCTTCACCGAGGTCTATTTCGACAACCTGTTCGGCCCCGAGGCTGACGCCATTACCAAGGTGCGCAAGCCGGTGATCGCGGCCGTGTCGGGCTATTGCCTGGGCGGGGGATGCGAACTTGCGATGCTGGCGGACTTCATCATCGCCGCCGACACGGCCAAGTTTGGTCAGCCTGAAATCAACCTTGGCATCGTGGCCGGCATGGGCGGCACCCAGCGCCTGACCCGCGCGGTCGGCAAGTCGAAGTCGATGGACATGCACCTGACCGGCCGGTTCATGGATGCTGCCGAGGCAGAGCGATGTGGGCTGGTTAGCCGCGTCGTACCCGCGAAATCGCTGATCGAAGAGGCGATGAAATCCGCAGCCAAGATCGTCGAGAAATCCAGCATCACGGCGATGGTAGTGAAGGAGACGGTCAACCGCTCGCAGGAAACCAGCCTCTCCGAAGGACTGCTGTTCGAGCGCAGGATGTTCCACGCGCTGTTTGCCACCGAAGACCAGAAGGAGGGCATGGCCGCCTTTCTGGAAAAGCGCCAGCCGCAGTTCCGCGACAAGTAGGGCTTTTCTTTTCGCGCGCCTTGGCCTATAGGCCGCCCCACATGCGCGTGGGCCCGCTTAGGCAAGAATCATTTCCCGACCGTCAGGCCGGGGCCTTTGGTCTTTCGTGCAACCCGTTTGAAACCGAAAGATCCATAGGAAGCCCATGGCAAATACCGCCCAGTCCAAGAAGCGCGCCCGTCAATCCGAAGCGCGTTATGCCGTGAACAAAGCCCGCCGTTCGCGTATCCGTACCTTCCTGCGCAAGGTCGAAGAGGCGCTTGCGTCTGGCAATTCTGACGCCGCTGCCGCCGCGCTGAAGGCTGCACAGCCTGAACTGGCGCGTGGTGTGTCGAAAGGCGTGCTGCACAAGAACACCGTTTCGCGCAAGATTTCGCGTCTGGCCTCGCGGGTAAAATCGCTGCCGACTGCCTGAGATCCGACTGCAATGGTCACGTGCAAGGGGCGCAACCGCAAGGTTGCGCCCCTTGTCATTCTTCTCTCGTCACGACCATCAAATCGGCGCGGCGTTGCCGATTTGCACACCCCGCCGGATTCGCTTGCCGGTAACCTCTGTCAAGCGAGATGTTCGGTTGCGGTCGCTCCGGGCCGCTTGCTAACTTGGGCATGCGATTCACTTCGTCCTGGGGGACAGGGCTGTACGTGAACGGAAAGCTGCTGCACAGCGACTGCGGAACCGTCCGCTTCGTCTGAGTTTTCTGTTTGGGTTCAGCAGGTTAGAGGTGGCGGCATAGCCGCTCCGCTGACGTGCAGTCAGGCGCGCCGAAATCTCGGCGTGCTGCTGACATTTCTTGTCCCACAGACTTCGGGTCACTGTCCCCGTCGCTTGCGATGGTGGTGGACGGTGGCTTGTGACCGGTGGACCGCATGATGACAGACGCTTAGTGCGCGCCCTGCGGCAGAACCGCAGGTTTGAACTTTGGGGCAGGTCGAACAGTATGACGAACGAAGCGTGGGGCCAGGTGCGCGAGGAACTGATCAAGCGCGTGGGCAGGAACAATTATGTCACCTGGATCGAGCCTCTGAAGCTGTCTCACCTGAAGAACGGCGTCGCGCGTTTTGAAGTCCCGACAATCTTTTTCGGCGACTGGGTCCAGCGCAACTACGCCGACCAGATCCGCAATCAGCTGTCCACCGCCGGTGAGCCTGTGGACCGTCTGGAATTTACCGTCAGCACCGGCGCCGTTCGTGCCCAACCGGCCCGCGCCGCCGCGAAATCCGCGGCCCCGCGCCGTGCCGCTTCAGACGAAGAGCTTCCCGGTGCCCCGCTAGACGCCCGGTTCACCTTCGACAGCTTTGTTGTCGGCAAGCCGAACGAATTGGCCCACGCCGCCGCGCGCCGTGTGGCCGAAGGCGGGCCTGTCACCTTCAACCCGCTGTTCCTGTACGGTGGGGTTGGCCTTGGCAAGACGCACCTGATGCATGCCATCGCGCACGAGCTGCAGACCCGCCGCCCGGAATTGCGCGTCCTTTACCTGTCTGCCGAGCAGTTCATGTACCGGTTCGTGCAAGCCCTGCGCGAACGCCAGATCATGGATTTCAAGGAGCTGTTCCGTTCGGTTGACGTGCTGATGGTCGATGACGTCCAGTTCATCGCCGGCAAGGATTCGACGCAGGAGGAATTCTTCCACACGTTCAACGCCTTGGTCGATCAGAACAAACAGATCGTGATTTCCGCCGACCGCGCCCCCGGCGAGATCAAGGATCTGGAGGATCGCATCAAGTCGCGGCTGCAATGCGGTCTTGTGGTCGATCTTCACCCCACCGATTACGAATTGCGTCTGGGTATCCTGCAACAGAAGGTCGACTATTACCGGAGTCAGTATCGCGGCCTTGTGCTTGCCGATGGCGTGCTGGAATTCCTTGCCCATCGCATCACCTCGAACGTCCGCATCCTTGAAGGCGCGCTGACCCGGCTTTTTGCCTTTGCCTCGCTGGTGGGCCGTGAGATCACGCTTGATCTGGCGCAGGATTGCCTTGCCGACATCCTGCGGTCATCGGACCGCAAGCTCTCGATCGAGGAAATCCAGCGCAAGGTGGCCGAACACTACAACATTCGCCTGTCCGACATGATCGGGCCGAAGCGTCTGCGCAACATCGCCCGGCCGCGTCAGGTGGCGATGTATCTGGCCAAGCAACTGACCCCGCGGTCGCTGCCGGAAATCGGTCGGCGGTTCGGCGGGCGCGACCACACCACTATCATGCACGGTGTGCGCAAGATCGAGGAATTGATGGCCACTGACAGCCAGCTTTCAGATGATCTGCAACTTCTGCGCCGTCTGCTGCAAGGCTGAAGCCCGCTCGGCCTTGACGGCCTATGCAATCACCCGCAATGTCCGCGCAAAGGCTTGTGAACCGGCGAAAACCGGGTAAATTCGGCGTCCCTTCAGGGGGACGGCAGGGGGAAACGACATGAAGCTCTCGATCGAACGCGCCACACTGTTGAAGGCGCTGGCACAGGCCCAGTCGGTGGTCGAGCGTCGCAATACCATTCCGATCCTCGCCAACGTGCTGATCGAGGCGGAAGGCGCAAGCGTCAGCTTCCGCGCGACCGACCTTGACATCGAGGTCGTGGATCGTGCTCCGGCAATGGTGGAACGCCCCGGTGCCACCACGGTTTCGGCCGTCATGCTGCATGAGATCGTCCGCAAGCTGCCTGACGGCGCGCTTGTGAACCTGACCGAAGATGCCGCCACCGGCCGCCTGACGATCACTGCCGGCCGGTCGACCTTCAGCCTTGCGACGCTGCCGAAGGAAGACTTCCCTATCATGGCTACGTCGGAGTATTCCTCGAACTTCTCGGCGCCGGCACCGGTGCTGCGCCGCCTTTTCGACAAGGCAAAATTTGCCATCTCGACCGAGGAAACCCGGTACTATCTGAACGGTGTCTACCTGCATGTCTCGACGTCCGAGGGTGCGCAGGTGCTGCGCTGCGTGGCGACCGATGGGCATCGTCTGGCCCGTATTGATGCCCCGCTGCCCGAAGGTGCCGCTGGCATGCCTGGCGTGATCGTGCCGCGCAAGACGGTGGGAGAGTTGCGCAAACTCCTCGACGATGACGAGGCGCAGATCGCCGTGTCGGTTTCCGAAACGAAGGTTCGCTTTGCGACGCCGGTAATTACTCTGACCTCAAAGGTGATCGACGGCACCTTCCCCGATTACACCCGCGTCATCCCAACCGGGAACACCAAGCGGCTTGAGGTTGATGCCTCGGAGTTCGCCAAGGCGGTAGATCGTGTCGCCACCGTATCGTCCGAACGGTCGCGGGCCGTGAAGCTCAGCCTTGACGAAGACCGCCTTATCCTTTCGGTGAACGCGCCTGACAGCGGGGCCGCCGAAGAGGAACTGGCCGTCGCTTACGGGGATGAGCGGCTCGAGATTGGGTTCAACGCCAAGTATCTTCTTGAAATCGCAAGCCAGGTTGACCGCGAGAATGCCGTGTTCCTGTTCAACTCCTCCGGCGACCCAACGCTGATGCGCGAAGGCAATGACACGTCGGCGGTCTACGTCGTTATGCCGATGCGCGTCTGACCCCGTTCCTGAACGAAAAGGCGCAAATCCGTGGGCGGTCTGTCGATCAAGACGCTCAGCTTGTCGCATTTCCGTAGCCACCGCTCGGCAAATCTGGATTTCGATGGTCGTCCCGTTGCGTTGATCGGCGCGAACGGCGCCGGCAAGACCAATCTCCTGGAGGCGGTTTCGCTGTTTTCCCCGGGCCGGGGGCTGCGCAGGGCAAGCCCTGACGATTTCTCCAAACGGCCTGAAAGCATTGGCTGGAAGTTGCGGACAACCGTTGTCGGCCTTGGTGGCGACCATGAACTTGAGACTTGGGCAGAGCCGGGCGAGGCCCGGCAGGTGCGAGTCGATGGCAAGGCTGCGACGCAGGCCAGCCTTGGCCGTGTGATCCGCATTCTCTGGCTGGTTCCGTCCATGGATCGGCTCTGGATCGAGGCTGCCGAAGGCCGTCGGCGCTTTCTTGATCGCATGACGCTCAGTTTTGCGCCAGATCATGCTGAACTGTCGCTCACATACGAAAAGGCGATGCGTGACCGCAACAGGCTTTTGAAGGACCAGATCGTCGATCCGCACTGGTATACCGCGCTAGAGTCGCAGATGGCGGAGGCGGGGGCGCAGATCACCCAGAACCGCCGTGCTGCGCTGGCCCGGATCGCGCGCGCCAGTACAGGCGACACTGCATTTCCCCGGGCGACACTGGCCCTTTCCGAGCCCGATGAGAGCGACCTTCTGACTGCGTTGGCCGATGGACGCCGGCGGGATCTGGCCGCTGGCCGCACCCTTGCCGGTCCGCACCGCACGGACCTTGCCGCTGTTTACACCGTCAAGGGTGTGCCTGCGGACCAATGTTCTACCGGCGAACAGAAGGCGTTGCTGATCAGCCTCATCCTCGCCAATGCACGGGCTTTGGCCGAAGATATCGGACATGCCCCCGTTCTTTTGCTGGATGAGGTTGCCGCACATCTGGACGAAGACCGGCGTGGCGCGCTGTATGACGAAATCGTATCCCTTGGTGCGCAAGCCCTGATGACCGGCACCGAAGCAGAGTTGTTTCGGGGGCTAAGCGGAAGAGGCCGGTTGATCCGCGTTTCCGATGCTGGCGGGCAATCGCAGATCAGTTCGCAAGAGGATATATGAATGACCGTTTCGCTTTATGAGCTGCTGCTTTATGCGGGCGGAATGGCGCTGCTTTGGGTAATCCCCGGCCCGGTCTGGGTTGCGCTGACCGCGCGCGCCCTTTCGGGCGGTTTCGCTTCGGCCTGGCCACTTGCCGTGGGGGTCGCACTGGGCGACGGCATCTGGCCATTGGCCGCGATCTTTGGCCTCAGCTGGATCGTCGCGCTTTACGGCGGGTTTCTTGAGGCGCTGAAGTGGGTGGCAGCCGGCATCTTCCTGATGATGGGCGTCCTTCTGGTGCGCAAGCCCGCCGCAACGCTCGATGCCGACAGCAAGCTGATCAAACCGGGGGCTTTGGCTGGCTTTGCCGTCGGCGTAGCGGCGGTGATCGGCAATCCGAAGGCGATCCTGTTTTACATGGGGGTGCTTCCGGGCTTTTTCGACCTGAGCCGCGTCACGGGGCTGGATATCGTGGCAATCCTCCTTGTCTCGATGCTGGTTCCGATGCTGGGAAATCTTGGCTTGGCGCTGTTTCTTGATCGGGCGAGGAGCCTGCTTTCCAGCCCCGCTGCGCTGCGTCGCCTCAACATCATTTCCGGTATCCTGCTTGTCGCGGTCGGCTGCGTCATCCCGTTCACCTGACCACCAAATCTTGTGGGTCAGGGGTGACAAAGGATGACTAAAACGCTATGAATGGCGGGTAATCTCAAGGGTTTTCCACACATGGCCGACGCCGCCCGCAAGCCAGCCGAATACGGTGCTGATTCTATCAAGGTCCTCAAAGGGTTAGAGGCTGTTCGCAAGCGTCCCGGCATGTACATCGGTGACACCGATGACGGGTCAGGCCTGCACCATATGGTCTACGAGGTCGTGGACAATGGCATCGACGAAGCGCTAGCAGGCCACGCGACCGCCGTCACGGTAATCATCCACGCCGATGACAGCGTTTCCGTGCGCGACAACGGTCGTGGCATCCCCGTCGACATCCATCAGGAGGAAGGCGTTTCGGCAGCCGAGGTCATCATGACCCAGCTTCACGCTGGCGGCAAATTCAACAATACTGACGAAGGCGGCAATGCCTACAAGGTATCGGGCGGCCTGCATGGCGTGGGCGTTTCCGTGGTCAACGCCCTGTCGGAATGGCTTGAGCTGCGCGTCTGGCGCGACGAGACGGAATATCGCGCCCGCTTTGAGCATGGCGAATGCGTGGTCCACGTCTATCCGGTGGGCCCGGCCCCCGGGATGCGTGGAACTGAAGTCCGCTTTCTGGCATCCGCGAAGTCGAACATACCTGAAGGGACGTTCTCCAACCTTGAATATAGCTTCAAGACATTGGAACACCGGCTTCGCGAACTGGCGTTCCTGAACTCTGGCGTGCGCATCATCCTCGAAGACCAGCGCCTCGCTGAGCCACAGCGGGTAGAGTTGTTCTACGAAGGCGGCGTTCGGGAATTCGTGAGATACATCGACCGGTCGAAAGCGCCGGTCGTGCCCGATCCGATCTACATGATCGGCGAACGCAATGGCATCACGGTCGAAGTCGCCATGTGGTGGAACGACAGCTACAACGAAATGGTACTGCCGTTCACAAACAACATCCCGCAGCGTGATGGCGGTACTCATTTGGCCGGGTTCAGGGGCGCGCTTACCCGCACCATCAACGCCTACGCGCAGTCGTCGGGCATCGCGAAGAAGGAAAAGGTCGATTTCACCGGCGATGATGCTCGCGAGGGTCTGACTTGCGTTCTGTCGGTGAAAGTGCCCGATCCAAAATTCTCCAGCCAGACGAAGGACAAGCTGGTGTCGTCTGAGGTTCGGCCCGCCGTTGAAAATCTGGTCAACGAAAAGCTGGCCGAGTGGTTTGAGGAAAACCCCGGCCCGGCCCGGTCAATCGTTGGCAAGATCATCGAGGCAGCGCTTGCACGTGAAGCTGCCCGCAAGGCGCGTGAACTGACACGGCGCAAGACGGCGCTGGATGTGGCATCGCTGCCCGGCAAGCTTGCCGATTGCCAAGAGCGTGATCCGTCGAAATCCGAACTGTTCCTCGTGGAAGGTGACAGCGCGGGCGGTTCCGCCAAACAGGGGCGCAGCCGCTATAATCAGGCGGTGTTGCCGCTACGAGGCAAGATCCTGAACGTCGAGCGCGCGCGCTTTGACCGGATGCTGGGCAGCCAGGAGATCGGCACGCTGATCACCGCACTGGGCACCGGGATCGGCCGTGACGAATTCGACATCGGCAAGCTGCGCTACCACAAGGTTGTCATCATGACCGACGCCGATGTTGACGGCGCGCATATCCGGACGCTGCTGCTGACCTTCTTCTTCCGCCAGATGCCCCAATTGATTGAGGGCGGTTACCTCTACATCGCCCAGCCGCCGCTTTACAAAGTCGCGCGCGGGAAGTCCGAGGTTTACCTGAAGGATCAGGCGGCGCTTGAGGAGTATCTGATCGAGATGGGGCTGGAAGGCGCGGTTCTGCGGCTGGCCAATGGCACTGAAATCGCCGGCAACGACCTTGCCCGTGTGATCGAGGGCGCGCGCCAGTTCCGGCGTGTGCTGGACGCCTTTCCCACGCATTACCCCCGTGCGATCCTTGAGCAGGCGGCCCTTGCGGGCGCGTTCGACCCTGGCAGTGCGGACGCTGACCTTCAGCGCGTCGCCGACACCGTGGCGCAACGACTCAATCTGGTTGCCGCCGAGTACGAGCGCGGCTGGACCGGGCGCATAACGCAGGATCACGGCATCCGGCTAAGCCGCATCCTGCGCGGCGTCGAAGAGTTGCGGACGTTGGACGGTGCGGTCCTGCGGTCAGGCGAGGCGCGACGACTGGCGACTGCCGCATCCCAGCATCGCGACGTCTACAGCGATCCGTCGCGGCTTGTCCGCAAGGACCGTGACCAGCCGATTCATGGCCCCATCGACCTTTTGAAGTCGATCCTTGCAGAGGGCGAAAAGGGTCTTTCGTTGCAACGCTACAAGGGTCTGGGAGAGATGAACCCCGAACAGCTTTGGGAAACCACGCTTGACCCCGAGGCGCGCACGCTTTTGCAGGTCAAGGTTGATGACCTTGCGGAAGCAGACGATATCTTCACCAAGCTGATGGGAGACGTGGTTGAACCGCGTCGGGCCTTCATTCAGGACAATGCACTGAGTGTCGAGCATCTGGACACCTGACCGAAAAGGTCACGTCCGGACATGCCCGCTCAAGGGGATTGGATGGTGACCCCGGTAGGATTCGAACCTACGACCTGCCGCTTAGGAGGCGGCCGCTCTATCCCCTGAGCTACGAGGCCATTTGTTGGCAAGGCCTTCCGTCTGAATGCGTCAAAACGGGAAGCAAGGCAACCGACTGGCAAAAGAAAAGGGGGAACGAATTTGGCCCACCGCTCCCCCTCTGGTCCGTTGCATCATGGTTGAGAGCTTGCAGGATGCGCAGGATATGGCCAGCACGTCGGCTGTTAGCGCTATCAGTATCAGACCACAGTCCCTTGGACAAGCCTTTGCTTTAGCGGTAACAAGGGACAGTCACCCGTTCAGCCGGAAACACCCTTGTCCAGACCTCACGCCGTTGACCCCCGCCATACCCTGACCTTGCGCGACGTTTCCGAAGCCTGTGGCGTCAGTGAAATGACGGTCAGCCGCGTGCTGCGCAACCGGGGTGATGTGTCGGCGTCCACCCGGGAAAAGGTGCTGGAAGCCGCCCGTACCCTTGGCTATGTCCCCAACAAGATCGCCGGCGCGCTTGCGTCGCAACGGGTCAATCTGGTCGGCGTCGTGATACCGTCGCTTTCGAACATGGTGTTCCCGGAAGTGATGACCGGAATTTCGGAAAAGCTGGAAGGCACAGGCCTGCAACCGGTCGTCGGGGTGACCAACTACCTGCCCGACCGCGAAGAAAGCGTGATCTACGAAATGCTTTCTTGGCGCCCGTCGGGGATGATCATCGCGGGGCTTGAGCATACGGCTGCGGCCCGCGCGATGCTCGCCCGGGCCGGCATCCCGATCGTCGAGATCATGGATATCGACGGCGAGGCCGTGAATCACGCGGTTGGGATCTCGCACCGCCGCGCCGGTCGCAAGATGGCTGAGGCGATCATTGCTGCCGGGTACCGCCGCATCGCGTTTCTTGGCACGCAGATGCCGAATGACCACCGCGCGCGCAAGCGGCTGGAAGGCTTTGAGGATGCGCTTGCCAAGGCTGGATTGACCCTGATTGACCGCGAGTATTATTCGGGTGGCTCTGCGCTGCTGAAGGGGCGGGAGATGACGGCCGCCGTCTTGAACCGCACCCCGGACGTGGATTTCCTCTATTACTCCAACGACATGATCGGCGCTGGCGGACTGCTGTACTGTCTGGCCCAAGGGATCGACGTGCCCGGAAAGATCGGCCTTGCCGGCTTCAACGGCGTCGATATGTTGGACGGTCTGCCGCGGAAGTTGGCCACGATGGACGCCTGCCGGCTTGAGATCGGCCGCCGCTCGGCCGAAATCATCGCCGGAACCGCAAGCCCGGGCGAGGTGGTGGAACTTTTCCCGGTCCTTCAGCGCGGCGACACGATCCGCACCGCTCCACCTGCCTGATCCGCGCGATCATCTGCCTCCGGCCTGGCTTTTCGGTTGGTGGCTCTCGCGCCATGTAACGCAGCTTTCCGCAAATGCGATCAGGTTGCGCAGCAACAGGTGTGACCCGTCCTCGGTGTAGCGAAGCGTCCCGCAATGATGGGGCAGCGGATCCCGCACCAGGGCCGCCTCCTTTTCGGCAGCATAGTTTAGCGCAATCGAATGGATGTCGGTGTCGCCAAGCATGTCACCGGCCAGAATTCGCGCGGCGAGCGCGTGCCAGTGATAAGCCTCCTTTCCCTTCAACGGACCCCTGAACCGGACGCTCCACGAGCCGATCAGAACCTTCGACATCAACTGCTCGCGTGAGCGGACGGGAAAGTGAGCGAGCGTGATCCCGGCTAATTCGACCGGGGTGGGCACATCCGCGCCCTTCAGAACATGGCTTCCAGCTTTTACGATAACCTTGCCGATCAGTCGTCCGGGAACTGTCACTTTGAAATATTGTGGAAGCTCCAGTTCTCTCCTGCACACCATGCGCAAAACGGGGTTCAACTCCTCGCCATCTGATCCTGTAGGCAGGAAAGTGACCCACGGCAAAAGAACGGGTACGTCTATACCGAGCAATCCCGTCCTGAAAGACGTCCTATCTCCGCGGATGCATTCGTCAGCATCCAACAGAACCACATGCGCGATGCTTTCGGCCGGAGCGATCTTCGAAAGCGTGCTGTTGATGATATCCTTCTGCCTGTGCCCCGGACGCTTGTCTTCCGACCAAGTGAGGCGATCAGGATACTCGGCGCTCAGCAACTTTAGAATTCTAAGCGTGCCGTCAGAACTATCGTTATCAACAAGGTGCAAATGATCAACGAACGCCAAGTTATGGCGCACCATAGGCTCGATGATATCGGCTTCGTTTTTTACAATGCAGAGGCCAACGATCAGATCGCGCAATGCTTTGGTATCCCTCTTTACATTGGAAACGTTACCGGAAACACCGAACAAGAGAAATACTGTCGCGCGTTCCGGGGCGTCAGGCCCTCAGCCGGCCACCCTGATGCGATGTGACTACGGCTTCGATGATCTGCCCTTCGGGCTGGTCGGTGGCGAAGTCTACCTCCGCAAACCCTTCCGTTCGGCCCAGTCTTGGCCCCTCGACCAGAACAAGGTGGCGCCGTCCGACTTGCGCTGTCAGATGGCGTGCCAAGGCCGCATCGCCTGCTGCGCGAAGCCGTGCCGCCCGTTCCTTGACCACTGGCCCGCGAACTTGCGGCATCTTTGATGCCGGCGTGC
Organism: Tabrizicola sp. BL-A-41-H6; assembly: GCF_050632395.1. GTDB lineage: Bacteria > Pseudomonadota > Alphaproteobacteria > Rhodobacterales > Rhodobacteraceae > JAUYQR01. The sequence continues at coordinate 43,079 of NZ_CP192600.1, read as the reverse complement.
CCTTGCGGGCAGAAAACGGAAAGACGTGCAGGAAGGTCAATCCGCAGTCTTCGATCAGGGCCAGCGACTGCTCGAACATCGCCTCCGTTTCGGTGGGGAAACCCGCGATGATATCCGCTCCGAAGACGATCTCTGGTCGAAGGCGCCGCGTTTCCTGACAAAAGCGGATCGCATCGTCCCGCAGGTGGCGGCGTTTCATCCGTTTCAGGATCATGTCAGCGCCGGCCTGCAAAGAAAGGTGCAGATGCGGCATCAGACGGGCCTCGCCGCCAATCGCCTCCATCAAGGCGGGGTCAACCTCTATACTGTCGATCGACGAAATCCGTAGCCGCGCGAGATCGGGCACAAGGCGGAGGATGCGCAGGACAAGGTCACCCAGCCGCGGCTCTCCCGGAAGATCAGCGCCCCAAGAGGTCAGGTCCACCCCGGTCAGCACGACTTCGTTGAAGCCCCGGTCGACCAGCCGCTTGATCTGTTCGACCACCACGCCTGCCGGAACCGACCGGGAATTGCCCCGCCCAAACGGAATGATGCAGAACGTGCAGCGGTGATCGCAGCCGTTCTGAACCTGAACATAGGCCCGGTGCCGCCCGAACCCGTCGATCAGATGGCCCGCAGTTTCGCGCACCGACATGATGTCGTCGACCTGCACCCGCTCGGTCGCGCCGATCAGATCGGGCACCGCAAGGCCGGCCCAAGTCTCGGGCTGCATCTTTTCGTGGTTGCCGACGACGCGGCTGACCTCTGGCATTGCGGCAAAGGTTTCAGGTTCGGTTTGTGCGGCGCAGCCGGTCACGATGATCTGCGCGCCAGGATGGGCGCGTGACAGGCGGCGAATTTCTTGTTTCGCCTTGCGCACCGCCTCGGCGGTCACGGCGCAGGTGTTCACAACTACAGCGCCTGATACGCCGGCGGCACTGGCAAGTTCACGCATGGCTTCCGTTTCATAGGCGTTCAAACGGCAGCCCAACGTCGCAAAGACCGGGGCAGTCATTGATGCGCGGCCACGTAGTCGGCGGCCAGCACCCCGTCGAACACCCGCGCCACCGGGCCGGTCAGCCAGACGCCGTCGTCCCGCCAGTCCACTTCCAGCGTGCCGCCGTCTACCTCGATTGCAACTCGCGGGCCGATCATGCCGCGCAGATGTGCCGCCACCGCCGTGGCGCAGGCGCCGGAGCCGCAGGCAAGCGTGATGCCGGTTCCCCGCTCCCAGACCCGCATCTTTATCCGGCAAGGCGAGATCAGACTGGCAAATTCGACGTTGGTTTTTTGTGGGAACAGCGGGTTTTGTTCGATCGCTGGCCCAAGTGTTGCAAGGTCAACCGTCGCGACATCTGGAACGAAATGAACGCAGTGCGGATTGCCCATGCCAACCGCGATCGGGTCTCCCTGCAACGGCAGATGCTGGGGATCGACCGCTGCTGCCAGCGGAATTTCCTGCCAGTCGAGTTGCGGGGCACCCATGTTAACGGCGACCCGGCCATCGGCCAGACGTTCGGCCTGAAGCGTTCCGCGTGCGGTGGTCAGGGTAACGCGGTCAAGGCCAGCTCCACGCATGACATGGTCGGCCACACAGCGCGTGGCGTTGCCGCAGGCCCCGGCCTGGCTGCCATCGCTGTTCCAGAACACCAGCCCGAAATCAGCCGTGTCGGACGTGATGATTTCAGCCAGCTGGTCGAAGCCGACACCGCGATGCCGGTCGCCAATCGCGCGCGCAAGGCTGGCCGTCACCGTTCGCCCCCGCCCGCGCGAGTCGATCACGACAAAGTCGTTGCCTGCACCGTGCATCTTGATGAACGGCAGGCTGGCAGGAGCGGCCGAGTCCCTCATTCCTCGCCATATACCTTCGCCCCGTGGCTTTTGCCAGAGCGCCGCGCTTTTTGCCCTTGACCCCCGATGCTGGCTTGCCTAATCACCCCGCTCGTGGGGCCGGTAGCTCAGTTGGTAGAGCAGCTGACTTTTAATCAGCGGGTCACAGGTTCGAATCCTGTCCGGCTCACCACTTTATCAAAATGCCCGGGCCGCGCGGCTCGGGCATTTTGCTTTCGTGGGCTCAGATCATGCGGATGGTTTCCTTGCCCACCGCCAGCATATAGCCGCGTCGCGCGATGGTCTTGACCAGCAGTTCCGAAACAAGTTGATTGCCCAGCGTATCGCGCAATCGCTTGACCCGCGTTGCCCCGGCCGCTTCGTCGCAATCAGCCTCGTTGCGCCCCGAGATCACCGCCTCGATCTGTGCGCCAGTCAGCACCTCGTCATCCATCCGCGCTTCGGCCAGCACCGACAGCGTTTCCAGCGCAGCCTCGGTCAGCGCGAATTCAAGATCGTTGATATAGACTGCGCGCGCCTCGCGCGAGATCATCAGGCTTGCCACCTGGATTCCGGATCGCTGGATCGCCGAAATGCGGCGGTTCAGGGCGATGATCGTAACCAGAAACACCAGTGTCGCAATCAGCAGCGCCGTGGAAAACACCAGAAGAACGAAGATCACGCTGCGGTAGCTGATCAGCACATCCTGAAACGATGTTCCGGACTGGGCGAGGATTTCCAGCAGCTTGATCTCGGCCCCGGTGGTCAGATCGTTGTTTTCGACAAAGATCCGCTCCACCCGTGCATTGAAGGCGTTTGCATCGGGCAGGTTTGCAAACAGCAGCGCCGCCGCTGCCAGCAGGATCACGACGATGGCTGCAATACCAAAGGCAACAACGCGGTTGCCGGCCTTCAGACTGTCAGTAACGGAGGAAGTAGGCTCCGGCACTCGCTTTCCTTTCCTCCAACCCTTCGGGACCGAATGTGGACAACACAGTCAACAACTTCCAGCCGTCAGAGGCAAGGCGCGGCGCAAGTTCGCCTTCGGCAGCGCCGGGGTTGCAGTTTCCATCGGACACCTGCGCCACACCATAGTGCAGCTTGAGCGGTTCGTCGCGTTTCGCCTTGTAGTCGGCATAGCACTCTGCCGCCGCAGGGCCTGCAACGGCCAGCAGAAACGCAACGGTGAGGGTCAGTCTGGTCATGGTCCGCTCCAGATAAGACAGCCATTTCGGAAGGCAACGGCTTCGCTCGGAAACATGCGCCGGTGCGCGATGATATTCAATATCAACGGAAGTTTACGGCAGTTGTTATCGGATAGCCGCGTCGCGCGCAGCATCGGTTATGCCATAGCGAGGGCGCGTTATTGCTTGTCTTTCTGGCGACGGGCGACCGTCACTGCATCGGCCAAACGATGAGTAATCTCGATCATCGTACGGCGCTCTCGACTGCATCGCAAGACAGGAAGCCAACCAATGACCAGCCCATTCGAAAGCCCGTCCACGCGCATTCCCCGCTCGGCCTTGCGGGATACCGCCACCTTGGGTGGTCCGGCGGGCCGCAGCCTTTCGGCCATGATCACTGCGGGTGCCGTTATCCTCGCACTGGTTCTTGCCACGGCGATGCCAGCACATGCCGGCAAAAAAGACGATCTTGCAAAGGCGCTGATCGCAGCTCTGGTTCTGGGTGCCATCGTGCACGAGACCAAGCGCGCCGAACCCGCGCCTGTTCCCCTGCCAGCGCCCGAACCCGTTCGCAAGAACCGCCTACCGGCAGTCTGCGCCATCTCGATCGAAGGGGCGGAGCGCGACGTGACCCTGTTTCCCGAAAGCTGCCTGCGACGCGAGGGCTTTACCCAGCCCCTGCCGCGCACCTGTGGAAATGAGGCCCGCATTTTCGGGCGCGACGACCGTGTCTTCAGCGTGCAGTGCCTGCGCGACGCCGGATACCGCATCTCGAGCCGTTGAGGCGGCTCGGGTTGGCGTGGTGGCACCCTTGACCGTCACGTCATGCCCTGGGGGGTGCGAGGGTGAGCAGCTTGCACCCCCCTTTTTCTGTCGGCTGGTCTGCGCTAATCATGCGCATGGGCGCCGCACCTCCCGATTTCAGTTACGAAACCGCCGCCTTGGGGCAGGGCTTTGCCTATGTCGTTGGCGTTGACGAGGTGGGACGTGGGCCGCTCGCCGGGCCGGTGACAGCTTGCGCCGTGCGCCTTGACCCCGGCCGGATTCCAAAGGGGCTGCGTGATTCAAAGGTGCTGACTTCCAGCCAGCGCGAACGTCTGTACGACGAGATCCTTGCCGTCGCCGAAGTTGCGATCGCCCATGCCAGCGTAACGGAAATCGACAGTCTGAACATCCTGCGCGCAAGCCATCTGGCAATGGAGCGCGCGATTGGTGCGCTTGGTGCCGATCATGCGCTGATAGACGGAAACTTGATTCCGCGTGGGCTGACCTGTCGCGCGACGCCGATCGTGAAGGGCGATGCGCTTTGCCTGTCGATTGCCGCAGCCTCGATAGTTGCCAAAGTGACACGCGACCGGATCATGGTGGATTTGGCGCAACAGCATCCCGGCTACGGCTGGGAGAGGAATGCCGGATACCCGACTCCGGAGCATCTGGAAGCCTTGCTAAATCTTGGCGTGACCGCTTGGCATAGGCGTTCATTCCGGCCCGTCTACAACATATTGTATCAAGGGGTTTCAGTAACCTGTTGATTCAATAAAGAATTTGACGGCGAATCTCCGCTGACTCATGTTTGGGTCCAAGATCGGCACACAAACGAGGCCGACGCAGAGGCAGAGAATGGCGACGAAATTGGCTACGGCGGCCCATGTGCTGCCGCTCAACCAGATCATGTCTGGTGATTGCATCGAAGAGATGAACAAACTGCCGGCAGGGTCGGTTGACCTCATCTTCGCTGACCCGCCCTACAATCTGCAACTGAAGGGCGACCTGCACCGGCCCGACAATTCCAAGGTCGACGCGGTGGACGATCACTGGGACCAGTTTTCCAGCTTTGCCGCCTACGACAGTTTCACCCGGGACTGGCTGGCCGCCGCAAAGCGGCTTTTGAAGCCGAACGGAGCGATCTGGGTGATCGGATCGTACCACAACATCTTTAGGCTTGGCTCGGTCCTGCAAGACCAAGGCTTCTGGCTGTTGAACGACGTGGTCTGGCGCAAGTCTAACCCGATGCCGAACTTCAAGGGCAAACGTCTGACCAACGCCCATGAGACGCTGATCTGGGCATCCCGCGACGAGGCGGCGAAATACACCTTCAACTACGAGGCGCTCAAGGCGCTGAACGACGGGCTTCAGATGCGGTCTGACTGGGTGCTTCCGATCTGCACCGGGCATGAACGCCTGAAGGACGAAAACGGCGACAAGGCGCATCCGACTCAAAAGCCGGAAAGCCTGCTGCACCGAATCCTGGTGGCCACGACCAATCCGGGCGACGTGGTGCTGGACCCGTTCTTCGGAACCGGAACTACCGGGGCGGTCGCAAAGATGCTGGGCCGCGATTTCATCGGGATCGAGCGCGAAGAGGCGTACCGCAAGGTTGCGACAGAGCGGATCGCGCGGGTGCGGCGCTTCGATGCCAGCGCGCTGGAGATCACCGGATCGAAACGGTCAGAGCCGCGGGTTCCGTTCGGTCAGGTCGTCGAACGCGGAATGCTGCGACCGGGCGAGGAGCTTTTCTCGTTGGGCAATCGCTTCAAGGCAAAGGTGCGCGCCGACGGCACGCTGATCGGGCATGAGGTGAAGGGCTCGATCCATCAGGTTGGCGCCGCACTGGAGGGCGCGCCGTCCTGTAACGGCTGGACCTACTGGCATTTCAAGCGGGACGGAAAGATGGTGCCGATCGACATTCTGCGCCAGCAGATCCGGGCCGAGATGGAGGCTGACCACAGCCCCACCCACTAACAGATTTACCACGCCTGTCTCCCCGGTCCGCCCGGGGGTGACGCCTGCCCCGCCATGCCCAGCATGGCGGGGCCTTTTCGCCTTTCGCGCAGCGTCGGTTGCATTTCGCCGCCGTTTGATGCCCCATCGCCCCAGCAATCTGACGGAGACGCGACATGAACGGGGCCGAAACACTGGTGAAGACCTTGCTGCAAAGTGGCGTCGATGTCTGTTTTGCCAACCCGGGCACGTCCGAGATGCACTTCGTCGCGGCTCTGGATCGTCATCCAGAGATGCGCTGCATCCTGTGCCTGTTCGAAGGCGGCGTATCGGGTGCAGCCGATGGCTATTACCGCATGTCCGGCAAGGTGGCAGCCACGCTGCTGCATCTGGCTCCGGGCTTTGGAAACGCCTTTGCCAACCTGCACAATGCGCGCAAGGCGCACAGCGGCGTTGTCAACATCATGGGCGAACATGCCGACTACCACCTGCGTTTTGAGGCGCCGCTGAAGGGCGACACGGTGGGGATCAGTCAGGCCATTTCCCACTGGACGCGGGTGACGGCGGAGCCGGGTGCGGTAGCAGGCGACGGCGCGGCGGCGGTGCAGGCGGCACGCGGCAGGAACGGGCAGATCGCGACGCTGATACTGCCGGCCAACATGGCCTGGGAGGCGGCGGAGGCGGCGTCGGTTGCGCCAGCGCCGTTGCCACTGCGACGGCCGTCGCAAGCCGAGGTTCAGGCTGCGGCGGCGGCGCTGTGCCAGCCAGGGGCGATCCTCATGGTCGATGGCGCAGCTCTTTGGTCCGACATTGGCCTTATGGCAAAGCGGGTTGCCAAGGCCGCCGGCGCACGCCTGCTTCAGCCGTTCTTCGCCGCGCGCTTCAGGCGCGGTGCGGGGACTGTCCGCATGGAAAGGATGGCCTACCGGATCGAGGACAACTGTGCGCTTCTGGCCGGCGCACCCGCGCTTGTCCTGTGCGGGACGCAATTGCCGGCGGGATTCTTCGCCTATCCGGGCAAGCCGTCGACGCCGGTGGACCCGGCGACGCATGTGATCCAGCTGTGCGACCGGGACATGGACATCGACTGGACCATCGCGGCACTGGCTGCCGAGTTGGGCGAGGCAGAACTCGGGCCTGAGGATTTTGTGCCCCACGACTTGCCCGATCTGCCGCGCGGCGCGATGCGGCTGGAAGCTGTGGGCGAGGCGATGGCTGCCATGATGCCAGAGGATGTCGTACTAGTGGACGAAGGGGTGTCTTCGTCCCGTTTTCTGGCGTCTGCACTGGCGCGGGCGCGAGGCCATGATGTGCTGACGATCACTGGCGGGTCGATCGGCTTTGGCCTGCCCGCCGCCGTGGGTGCTGCGGTGGCCTGTCCCGACCGCAAGGTGGTGGTTCTGGAGGGTGACGGGTCGGGCATGTACACGCTGCAATCCTTGTGGACGATGGCGCGTGAGGGTCTGGACGTCACGGTCGTCGTCTTTGCCAACCGGGGCTACCAGATCCTGCGCGACGAGCTTTCGGCTGTCGGGGTGACCGACGTGGGGCGCAACGCCGTGCGCATGTTCGACGTGGTGGAACCGACTCTGGACTGGGTGGCGCTGGCGCAGGGGCATGGTGTCGAAGGCGTGCGGGTCACGGATATTGATGGCTTTGTGGCTACGTTTCGCACAGCGATGGAACAACGCGGGCCACGGCTGATCGAGGTGGTCTGCTGACACAATCAGGCAGGCAATGGGCGCTAGCCCGCGACCGGATTGAGCGCCTTGTTGTAATCATGCCAGTTGGTGATGTCGGGATAATGCCGCTTGCGCCAGCGTTTGACCTTTGGGTTCATCATCTTCCGCCAAAGCGGCGGCACCATCGCCGCGGCGGTCATCACCGGATAGCCGTAGGGCAGTTGCGGCGCGTGAGGCTCCGGGTGGGTTTGCAGCAGTGGAAACCGGCGGTCAGGTTTGACATGATGGTCGGAATGCCGCTGCAGGTTGATCAAAAGCCAGTTGGATGCCCGGTGCGACGCGTTCCATGAATGACGCGGCAGCGCGCGCTCGTACTTTCCGGCCCCGATGTAGCGGCGGGTCAGCCCATAATGTTCGACGTAGTTCACCAGTTCCAGTTGCCAGATTGCGATGAAAGCCTGGTAGGTGAACAGTGCCAGCCCCTCCCAGCCACCAAGGGAAATGGCCAGAACGAGCATCGCACCCTGCAGCGCGCCATAACGCCAGAAGGGGTTGGAGGCGTGGTGCCAAGACAGGCTGCGACGCGCCAGAAACTGCGCTTCGGCCCCCCAGGCAGAGCCGGGGCAACTGGTCAGGACCCGCAGGAAATAGCGCGGGAAGCCCTCGTTGTAGCGCGCGGTCACCGGATCGCGCGGAGTGCCGACCCAGGTGTGATGGACGCGCAGGTGTTCCGACCGGAAATGCGAATAGAGCACGGAGGCAAGCAAAAGGTCGCCAAGCCAGCGTTCAAGCCGGGATTTCTGGTGCATCAGTTCATGCGCGTAGGTGATGCCGACTGTGCCGGAAATGATGCCCATCCCGAAGAAAAGGCCGATCTTCTCCAACGCCTCAAGATGGGGTGCCCGCGGAACATACCACAGCATGAGGCAAAGGAGCGTGAACTGGACCGGGAACCAGACCAGCGTCACCAACCGGTGCCAGCGAAGCGCGTTGTCGGCGGTTTCCGGGTCCGGGTTCGCCGCATTCAGGCCGGTCAGCGCGTCAAGGAGGGAAAACAGACCCCAGGATGCGAGGGGGAGGAGAAGAACGGTCCAGCCACCCTGCGTCATCCCGACCAGGGCAAGCGGGATCAGGCCGAACGACAGCCAGAAGGGGAGCGCACTGGGAAAGGCGGCGGTTTTCATTCCGGCAATATAGTGCGTTTTCCCCGGCGCTCAACGCGACGAAAGGGCTGCGGATGCAAGCACGAGAGCCTTTCGCATGACGGTGGGCAGATCGGTCGGCTTTGGTCGCGCCCAGTGGCCGCGAAAGGGCGCCGAGTGCAGCGGGGCGCTGTGCAGGGTGAGGACAAGGTGGAAGTGGGTGAAGGTGTGGCGCACCTCGCCGATGGGCTGCCACGGGGCATCGGCTGGGGCGGGGCCGCCCGCGCCATCCCAGCCATCGCCGGGAAAGCCGAGCATGCCGCCCAGGAGACCTTTTTCGGGCCGTGTCTCCAGCAGCCAGTCTCCGTCGCGGTGGCCGAGCCAGAGGGTGCCATGCCGGGTGGGCTTGTCCGGCTTTGGCGTCTTGCGGGGGAGGGTGTCCTGCACCCCGTCCGCCCGTGCGACGCAGAGGGTGGACAACGGGCAAAGGCTACAGGCCGGCTTTCGCGGGGTGCAGATGGTGGCGCCGAGGTCCATCACTGCCTGAGCATGGTCACCGGGCCGCAGCGGGGGCGTGAGGCTGGCGGCCAGCGCTGTGAGCGCGGGCTTTGCGGCGGGCAGTGGCGTCTCGACGCGAAAGAGGCGCGCCATGACCCGCTCGACGTTGCCATCGACCACGGTCGCTTGCTCGTCGAAGGCGATGGCCGCGACGGCTGCGGCGGTGTAGGGGCCGATGCCGGGCAGGGTGAGAAGGCCGTCCCGCGTGGCGGGGAAGTGGCCATCGTGGAGGGTGGCGACAGCGCGGGCGCATTTCAGCAGGTTGCGGGCGCGGGCGTAGTAGCCGAGGCCGGCCCACTCGGCCATCACCTCCGCGTCCTCGGCGGCCGCGAGGGCGGTGACCGTGGGCCAGCGGGCGGTGAAGCGGTGGAAGTAGTCGCGGACGGCGGCGACCGTGGTTTGCTGGAGCATGACCTCGGAGAGCCAGACCCGGTAGGGGTCGGGGCGGACGCCGACGGCCCGGTCATGCGGGGAGACCCGCCAGGGCATCACCCGGGCGTGGCGGTCGTACCAGCGGAGAAGGTCGTCGGAGAGGGCGGTCGGGTTGGCGGGCAAGGGTCGGCTTTCGGGGTGAGGGCGGCAGGGAGGATAGTGCGCCGGGGGGAAAGGGCCAGAGGCAATCAGCCTGAACATCGGTGGGGTCAGGGGGGTGTCCCACCGTGGGACATTTAGCGGGCCATTGTAGATCAAGGGGTTGCGAGGTGACTTAAGGATTTGGCAAGAAATCTGCTGGGTGTGGTGGTTTTCTGCGGCAGCGGGAGGGGGCTGCGAAGCGGCGTGCCGCCGCACGGGCTGAGGTTGCCGGGGGCCAGCCCCCGGACCCCCGGAATATTTGGCGAAGGGGAAGATGTTGGGGTGTTCCTGCAATATGGGGGTTCGGCGGGCGGGTTGTGCGCCGCTGCGAAGGAGTTCGGCGGCGAGGTGGGAGGGTGCGAGTCGTCTGGACGATGCGGTGTCCGTTCACTGGCCGTCACGCAATCTTTATGCGCCGTGCGCCTTTCGGACACTGGCGGTGGGCGCGGTGTGGGATACAGTGAAGCGAAGTTGACCGAAGGACCGCAATGGCGCGCAAGCCTGCCTCTGCCACGTTGCCCCCTCCCAGCCCGGTGCGCCGGATGCGGGGGTTCGAGGCTGCGGCGGGGTTGGTGAAGGAGCCGGTGCGGACGGTGGGCGAGACGCGCGGCTTTGCTGTTTCGCGGCTTTTGACGCATTGGGCCGAGGTCGTGGGGGCCGAGGTTGCGCGGGTCAGCCGCCCGGTGGAGATCGGCTATGGGCACCGGTCTGGCGCGGGCGGTTTTGGAGCGACCCTGACCGTTCTGGTCAACGGAGCCCATGCGCCGATGCTGGAGATGCAGAAGGAACGCCTGCGCGAGCGGGTGAATGCGGTCTACGGCTATGCGGCGGTGTCGCACATCCGCCTGACCCAGACCTCGGCCACCGGCTTTGCCGATGGGCAGGCGGAGTTCGTAGTCGTGCCGAAGGCTGCGCCCGCGCCGGACCCGGTGGTTGTGGCCAAGGCGGCTGCGGTGGCCGAGGGCGTTGGCGACCCCGATTTGCGCGCGGCCCTTGCGGCCTTGGCGCAGAATATCCTAAATCGACGAAATTGAAGAAGGACGACAAGCGATGCTGAAGATGAACCGCCGGGCGATTATTGCACTGGCCGCTGCAATGGCGATGTCGCCCGTGATGGCCCGGACGGCGCTGGCACAGGACGCACCGGAGCCGACCGATTTCAGCCTTGGTGACCCGAACGCGCCGGTGAAGATGGTGGAATACGCGTCCTTCACCTGCCCACATTGCGCGGACTTCCACGAGAAGGTGTTCAAGGGCCTGAAGCGCGACTACATCGACACCGGCAAGGTGCATTTCACCCTGCGCGAGGTGTATTTCGACCGTTACGGCCTGTGGGCGGCGATGGTGGCGCGCTGTGGCGGCGAGATGCGGTATTTCGGCATTCACGACGTGCTCTTTTCCTCGCAGAAGGAATGGGCGGGGTCGGATGATCCGACGGTGGTGGTGAACAATCTTAAGTCCATCGCTGTCGCCGCAGGCATGGACGGAGCGACGGTGGACGCCTGCCTGAAGGACGGGCCGATGGCCGAGGCGCTGATCAAGCGGTTTGAGACCAACATGGCGGCTGACGGTGTGGAGGGCACGCCGACGATTTTCATCAACGGTGCGAAGCATTCCAACATGTCTTACGACGATCTGAAGGCGCTTATCGACGCCGAACTGGCGAAGTGACGGCACCGCTGGAAGGTATCCGCGTCATTGAACTGGCGCGGATTCTGGCTGGCCCCTGGGCCGGGCAGACGTTGGCGGACCTTGGCGCGGATGTAATCAAGGTTGAGGCGCCGGAGGGCGATGACACCCGGCGCTGGGGACCGCCTTTCGTGGAGAGCGAGGGGGAGCGGTCGGCGGCCTATTTCCACGCGACGAACCGGGGCAAGCGCGGCATCACCTGCGATTTCCGCACGCCCGAGGGGCAGGCGGTGGTGCGCAAACTGGTGGCCGATGCGGATGTGGTGATCGAGAACTTCAAGGTCGGCGGGCTGGAGAAATACGGGCTGGACTGGGAGTCGTTGCGCAAGGTGAACCCGCGGCTGATCTATTGCAGCATCACCGGGTTCGGGCAGGACGGGCCTTATGCGCAGCGGGCGGGGTATGATTTCATCATCCAGGGCATGGCCGGGTTGATGAGTGTCACCGGCGCGCCGGATGGCCAGCCGCAGAAGGTGGGCGTGGCGGTGACGGACATCTTCACCGGGGTCTATGCGGCGACGGCTATACTGGCGGCGCTGGTGCAGCGCGGGCGGACGGGGGTGGGCCAGCGAATCGACATGGCGCTTCTGGACGTGGCGACAAGCATCATGGCCAATCAGGCGATGAATTACCTCGTGTCGGGGAAGCCTCCGGGCCTGATGGGGAACGCGCATCCGAACCTGGCGCCTTATGCGGTGTTTGATTGCGCGGATGGGTGGCTGATTCTGGCAACCGGGAATGACGGGCAGTATCGGCGGCTGTGTGCGATTCTGGGGCTGGAGGGGATGGCGGAGGACGCGCGGTTCCTGACCAATGCCGACCGGATTGCCAACCGGGTGGAGATGACGGCGCGGATCACGGCGGCGACGAAGGGTTGGGCGAAGGCGGACTTGCTGGCGGCGTGCGAGGCACAAGGGGTGCCGGCCGGGCCGATCAACAATCTGGCGGAGGTGTTCGCCGATCCGCAGGTGCAGGCGCGGGGGATGCAGATCGCGCCGGGTGGATTGCCCGGTGTAAGGAGCCCGATGACGTTTTCGGGGGCGGAGCTGGCATTGGACCGTCCTGCGCCGCGCTTGGGGCAGCATCAGGACGAGGTCTTGGGCGAGTAGTCAGAGGCCGAGGCGGGCGAAGGCTGCGTCGAGCGCGGTCCAGTCGTCGATCTGTAGGCGGACGACGAAGGTCAGCACCTTTGGGCGGAAAGCGGCGGGCAGGCGGGCCGCGTCTTTCTCGGTGGTGACAAGCTGGGCGCCGAGGGTGGCCGCTTCGACCTCGAGCCGGTGGAGCAGCGTGTCGGACAGGGGTTGGTGATCTGCGAGGGGTTCGGCACGGAGGACCCTCGCGCCTTCGGCCCTGAGGCTGGCGAAGAAGCGGGCGGGGTCGGCGATGCCGGCGAAGGCGAGGACGCGTTGGTCTTGCCAGTCCATTCCCATCTTGAGCGGACGAAGCGCGCCGGTGAGGTGCGGCTGGCGGAGAGCGTTGCCCCATTGGGTGGCGAAACGGCTTTGGTGATCGGGCATGCCGATCGACAGGACGAGGTCGGCGCGGGCGAGGCCGGTGGCGACGGGTTCGCGCAGGGGGCCGGCGGGTAGGCAGCGGCCGTTGCCGAAGCCTTTGGCGGCATCGACGACCACAATGGACAGGGCTGGCTTGACGGCGGGGTTCTGGAAGCCGTCGTCGAGGAGGATGACGCTGGCACCGGCGCCCTCGGCGGCGCGGACACCGGCGGCGCGGTCGCGGGCGACCCAGGTGGGGGCGAAGGCGGCGAGGAGGAGCGGTTCGTCGCCAACCTTTGCCGCCTTGTGGCGCATGGGATCGACGCGGAGGGGGCCGGTCGCAGAGCCGCCGTAGCCGCGCGAGACGACGTGGACCTGCTGGCCGCGGGCGGTGAGCCGGTCGATCAGCGCGATGGCGGTTGGGGTCTTGCCGGTGCCGCCGACGTTGATGTTGCCGATGCAGATCACCGGAACGGCCGAGGTATGGCCGGGCTGGCGCAGGCGGCGGGCGGTCAGCGCGGCGTAAAGTGCGCCGAGGGGCGACAGGAGGCGGGCGGCAAGGGTCGGGCGGTCGGGCGCGGTGAACCAGAACGCGGGCGCGCGCATCAGGCTTCACCGTCCATCAGGCGGCGGATGCGTTCGACGGTGGCCTCGGTCACCTCGGCCCCGTCGGTGGCGACGGCCCAGGCCGACTGCGCGAAGCGGGCGGTGCGGTCGAGGGCGAGAACCTCGCCCAAGGCATCGCCCAACTGATCGGGGCGGATCACGGGGCGCGCGGCGCGGGCCGCGATCAGGCGGGCGAAGAACGGCCTGAACTGTCCGTGATGCGGGCCGTGCAGGATGGCGGAGCCAAGCGCAGCCGCCTCTTGCGGATCGCGCAGCGAACCGAGGCCGACAAGGCTGCCGCCAAGGAACGAAACGGGGGACAGCCGATACCAGAGGCCGTATTCGGCAGGATTGTCGACGATAAAAACCTCGGTTTCCGGGTCGGGCTCTTCGTCGCGCGAGCGCAGCGCCACGGCCCAGCCTTCGTCAGCCTCGATCCGGGCGGCAAGCGCCTCGGCGCGGGTGATGTCGTCGGGCATCAGGATGAGGAGCAGGCGGTGGGCCTGTTGCAACCCGGTGCGGTGGGCGGCAAGGACGGCGGCCTCCTCGGCCTCGGGCAGGCAGGCGGCGAACCAGACCGGGCGGGCGGCGAGAAGGCGCGCGAGGGCGGCACGTTCCGCCTCGAGGCAGGGGAGGGCGGCGCTTTCCTCTTCCATCCGCCCGGTGACGGCGACGGCGGAAATCGCGGCACCTGCCTTGCGAAAAGCCCGTGCGGCAGCTTCGTCGAGCGCACTGACATGGTGGAAGGCGCCAAGGGCGGTGCGCATCAAGCCGGGAAACCAGCCGTCACGGCCATGCGGCAGGCTGGGTGCGCGGGCATCGACCATCAGGAGCGGAATCTTCCGTTCGACGGCCTTGCTGAGGATGGCGGGGCGCAACTCGCCTTCGGCGAAGATCGCGATTTCAGGTTTCCAGTGATCGAGAAACTCGCGCGCTTCGAGCGGGGTGTCGGATGGCGGCGGTTGGAGGATGACCCCTTCGCGGGGGGGCAGATCGGCGGGGCAGGTGAGAAGCACCGGGATGCCGTCATCTTCGACCAGCCGCCGGGCGAGGGCGAGGAGCGTCCGGCTGGCCTCAAGCGTGGGCGCGTGCAGCCAGGCGAGCCGCCCGGCGGGACGCGGCGGGCGCGGGACATCGGCCCCCGGTTCGCGGCGCTGCCCGAGGTTGTAAAGGGTAAGGCCGATTGAGGGCGGCATGAGTGTCAGGTGCCCAGTTCCTCGGTCGGGGAACCGGACTTTGCCTCGTCACGCAGGCGGTGGATGTGGGCGATGTAGTAGCGCATGTGCGCGTTGTCGACGGTGCGCTGGGCCTCGGCCTTCCAAGCCCGGAAGGCGGAGGCGTAATCGGGAAACATACCGACGATGTGGATCTGGCTGACGTCGCGGAACACGTTGACCTGCGGGTCCGTCAGTTCGCCGCCGAAGACAAGGTGAAGGCGTTGGGTCATGGCCGGTTTTCTCTCATCTGCGATTGGCAAGGTTCGCTTGCCTTGGACGGCGGCACGGTATCCGGTCTTGCGGGCGGGGGAAAGGCGGGGTGTTCGGGCGTACCTTCGCGCGGGCTTCTGGCGGGCAACTGGCCCGCACTACTTGCGCGAAGGGGCGTAACGGGCCAGATATACCCGAGCCAAGGCCGAAGGGCCGCTTTTCCAGTGGGAGATTGTTCGAATGCAGGACTTTATCGGCGGCAATGCGGTGTTTCTGGCGATTGCCGCGTTCATCATCGTCTGCATCTTTCTGGGCGTGCGGATCGTGCCGCAATCGGAAAAGCACGTCGTCGAACGGTTTGGCCGGTTGAGAAGCGTGCTGGGGCCTGGGATCAACTTCGTGGTGCCGTTTCTGGACCGCATCGCGCACAAGGTGAGCGTGCTGGAACGGCAGCTGCCGACCGCAAGTCAGGATGCGATCACCGCCGACAACGTGCTGGTGAAGGTGGAGACGAGCGTTTTCTACCGGGTGACCGAGCCGGAAAAGACGGTTTACCGGATTCGCGACGTGGACGGCGCGATTGCGACCACGGTGGCGGGGATCGTGCGGTCCGAAATCGGCAAATTGGAGCTGGATCAGGTGCAGTCGAACCGGGCGCAACTGATCGAGCGGGTGCGCGAGCAGGTGACGGCGATGGTCGACGACTGGGGTGTCGAGGTGACGCGGGCCGAGATTCTGGACGTGAACCTTGATGAAGCGACGCGGGCGGCGATGTTGCAGCAGTTGAACGCCGAACGGGCACGCCGCGCGCAGGTGATGGAGGCCGAGGGCAAGAAGCGGGCGGTGGAACTTGCCGCCGACGCCGACCTTTATGCCGCCGAGCAGGAGGCCAAGGCACGGCGGATCACAGCGGACGCCGAGGCCTATGCGACGGGAGTGATCGCGGGGGCCATCGCGGAAAGCGGGCTGGAGGCGGCACAGTTTCAGGTGGCCTTGAAGCAGGTGGAGGCGCTGACCGCGCTGGCATCGGGCGGCGGAAAGCAGACCATTCTGGTGCCGGCGAACGCGTTGGAGGCGTTCGGCGACGCGTTCAAGATGCTGAAGGGGCGTGGCTGAGATGTGGCATGACCTGATGTCGGTCTGGTGGGTCTGGATCGTGCTTGGCTTTGCGCTGGGCGTGCTGGAGGTGCTGGCGCCGGGGTATATCTTCCTGGGCTTTGCGATTGGCGCGGTGGTGACCGGGGCGCTGGTCGGGATCGGGCTGGCGCCTGCGGGGGTGGCGGCGCTGTTGTTCATCTTTGCCGTTGCGTCCTTGCTGGCTTGGCTGGGTTTGCGTCGCACGATGGGTGTGCGCAAAGGCCAGGTGAAGATCTGGGACAAGGACATCAATGACGGCTGAGTTTGTCCTTTACGAAAACCCCGGCTGGGGCTCGGCGATCATCGAGGCGCAGCTGGCGGTGTATGGGATGCCGGTGCGGCTGGTGCCGGCGGGCGGGACGAGCGACCCGGACGCAGTGGCGCGGGCGATGGCCGGGGTGAACCCGTTGGGGCAGGTGCCGGCTCTGGTGTTGCCGGGCGGCGCGGTGATGACGGAAACCGCGGCGATGACGCTGCATATGGCGGATCTGGCGCGGTCGGATGTGCTGGTGCCGGGGCCGGAAGCGGCGGAGCGGGCGGCGTTCCTGCGGTGGCTGGTGTTTCTGGTGGCGGCGGTCTACCCGAGTTTCGCCTACGGCGACGTGCCGACGCGGTTCGTGCCCGAGGCCGGGGCAGAGGCGTTTCAGGCGAGGGTCATCGAGCATCGCAAGGCGATGTGGCGGGTGATGGAGGCGGCCGCTGTCGGGCCGTGGTTTCTGGGCGCGCGGTTTTCGGCGATTGACGTCTATCTGGCGGTGATGACGCGTTGGCGGCCGGGGCAGGCGTGGTTTCAGACCGAGACGCCGAGGCTGTGGGCGGCGGGGCAGGCGGCGGGCGGGCGGGCTGAGGTGGTGCCGGTGATGGCGCGGAACTTCGGGTGAGCTTCGTCGGCTGCAAGGCGGCGTTCTTTTGCGGCACTGATATCCTCGTTTATCTGCGTGACGAGAAGCCCGGTCTGGGCTGGGCGGGCCTTTGGGATCTGCCGGGCGGTGGGCGCGAGGGCAAAGAGACGCCGGAGGAGTGCCTGCTGCGCGAGTTGGACGAGGAGTTCGGGCTGCGGTTCGCGGCAGAGCGGCTGATCTGGCGGGGTGAGTTTCCCTCGATGATGGATGCAGCGCGGCGGTCGTTTTTCTTTGGCGGGCGGTTGAGTGCGGCGGAGGTCGCGGCGATCAGGTTCGGCGACGAGGGGCAGCGGTGGGAGATGATGCCGGTGCCGGTGTTCGTGGCACATGGGCTGGCGGTGCCGGAGATGCAGCGGCGCGCCGGGATCGTGTGGGAGGCGCTGCGCGTGTGACGCTGGCGGAGCGGGGGGTTCCACGCCCCCCGCACCCCCCGAGGGATACTTTCACAGAGAGGAAGATAGAAAGTTATCGCGGGGCAGTTCGGCGATGACGGCGCGGGCGGCGGTGGCGGGGTTCTGCGCTTGCCAGATCGGGCGGCCGACGACGATGTGGTCGGCACCGTCGGTGATGGCTTGATGCGGGGTGGCGATGCGCTTTTGATCGCCCGCTGCCGCGCCGGCGGGGCGGACGCCGGGGGTGACGATCAGTTTGCCGGTCGCTTCGGGAAGGGCGCGGATCAGGGCGGCCTCTTGCGGCGAGGCGATCACGCCGTCGGCGCCGGCAGCAAGGGCGCGGGCGGCGCGTTCGAGGGTGATGTCGCGCAGGTCGCCGGGTTTGATCAGGTTGGCGTCCAGATCGGCGCGGTCGAGCGAGGTGAGGATGGTGACGGCGAGGATTTTCATGCCTGATCCGCCCTTGCCGGTGGCGGCGGCGGTGACGACCTGCGGGTCGCCGTGCACGGTGAGGAAATCGAGGTCGTATTCAGCGAGGCCACGCACGGCGGCCTCGATCGTGGCGCCGATGTCGAAAAGCTTCATGTCGAGGAAGATGCGCTTGCCCTGTTCGTGCTTCAGCTCGTTCGCCAGCGCGAGGCCGCCGCCGGTGAGCATACCGAGGCCGATCTTGTAGAAGCTGGCGGCGGAGCCGATGCGGGCGACAAGGTCGAGGCCTTGCACCACGTTCGGCACGTCGAGCGCCACGATCAGACGGTCATCGGACATGAGGAACCCCCGGTTTTGGTCCGCGTCTTGCGGTGTGATGCCGTTGAAGTCAACCGACCTTGCCGGATTGCTGGATTACTTGCGCTGGACGCAGTAATCCGGACCGGCCTGAACGCTTCACTGGGGGGCGCGGGCAGGGGGACGGGATGAGCGGAATTTTCAAGCGCAAGATCAGTCTTGGCGTTGTAATCGGCAGCCGGGCGTTTTTCAGCCCCGCGCCCTGCAAGGCGGCGCGGGACGATGTGCTGGCGCAACTGGTGCGGCTGGGGATCGACGCGGTGATCCTGCCGTTCGAGGCGACCGACAACGGGGCAGTCCAGTCGATTGCCGATGCCGACCTTTACGCCGCGCATTTCCGCGCCAATGCCGACCGGATCGACGGTCTGGTGATCTGCCTGCCGAACTTTGGCGACGAGATCGCAGTGGCCGAGCTGGTCAACCGCGCCCGGCTGAACGTGCCGATCCTGCTGCAAGCCAGCAACGACGAGGTGGCGAAGGTCAGCGTGCAGGACCGCCGCGACGCGTTCTGCGGCAAGATCAGCGTGACCAACAATTTCTGGCAATATGGCGTGCCGTTCACCGAGACGACCAACCACACCTGCGACACCTGGGGCGCGGAGTTCGGCGGGGATCTGGACAGGTTTGCCCGTGTCTGCCGGACGGTTCGCGGGTTGCGCGGGGCGCGGCTTGGGTCGATCGGGGCGCGCACCGGGGCGTTCCAGACCATGCGCTATTCGGAAAAGCTGTTGCAGGCGGCGGGGATCACGGTGGTGACGGTGGACCTGTCGGAGATGATGGGGGCGGCCGGGGCGATCAAGGGCGACGATCCGGCGCTGCTGGCGACGCTGGACAAGGTGAAGGGCTACGGCCGCATTCCGACACATATCCAACCTTCGCAGATCGAAAAGCAGGCGCGCTGGACCCTGGCCGTGAACCGCTGGATCGCGGAGAACGGCTGCGATGCGAGCGCCATCCAGTGCTGGCGGTCGTTGCAGGACAACTTTGGCTGCGCCACCTGCCTGACGATGAGCATGATGGGCGAGGATCTTATGCCCTCGGCCTGCGAGGTGGACATCATGGGGGCGCTGTCGATGTATGCGCTGGCGCTGGCGTCTGGCGCGCCGCCCGCGATCCTCGATTGGAACAACAACTATGCTTACGAGGAGGACATGTGCGTCTGCACGCATTGCGGCAACTTTCCCAAGACCTTCATCGGGGACACGCCGGAGGTGGGCGAACTGGACGTGCTGGGCGAGACCATCGGGCGCTCGAAGTGCTTTGGCGCAGTCAAGGGCAAGGTGAAGCCGGGACCGATGACGTATTTCCGGCTGTCGACGGATGATCGGCGCGGCACGGTGAAATGCTATCTGGGCGAGGGCGAGTTCACCGACCATCCGTTTGCGATGGATGGCGGGATTGCCACGACGCGGGTGGCGGGCTTGCGCAAGTTGTTGCGGTTCGTCACGCAGAACGGGTTCGAGCATCATGTGGCGATGGTGCGGGGGCAGCATGCGGACGTGGTGAACGAAGCGGTGACGCGCTACCTCGGCTGGCCGATCTATCACCACGGTGGCGAGCCGGAGCCGCAGTTGACGATTCCGAACCGTTTTTAGGCTTAGATGACCGCCTTTTCGAGGAAGGGGCGGTTTTCGACGATGCGGTCGTAGCCGACCTCGGACAGATCGAGCGTGCGGAAGCCGCCGTAGATGATGAGTTCCGAGACCGCGCGACCGGCGGCGGGGCCTTGTTGCAGGCCGTGGCCGGAGAAGCCGTTGGCGTAGATGAAGTTTGACACCTGTGGGTGCGGGCCGACGATCAGGTTGTGGTCGAGGGTGTTGAAATCATAGTGGCCGGCCCATTGGTTGACGACCTTGATCGCCTCGAAATTGGGCGAGCGGGCGGCGAGGGCGGGCCAGACGATGTCTTCGAATTCCTCCCAACGGGGTTCGAAATCGTCCCAGTCGACGGCGGGGTCTTCGCTGGGGGCGGCGCCGGTCAGGAAGAAGCGGCCATCGGGGCGGCACCAGACGCCGCCGGGGTCGATCATCAGGGGCAGGCGGCCGTGGTTCACGGTGGCGCTGCCTTCGGGGGTGGTGGCGGCGTCGATCACGAAGACGGTGCGTTTGCGGGGTTCGACCGGGAGGTCGAGGCCGGCCATGCGGGCGGTGAGGGCGGCGCGGGGGCCAGAGGCGTTGACGACGGTGCCGGTCTGGATGGTGGCGCCGGATTTGAGGGTGACGGCGGTGACGCGGTTGCCGTCGCGGGTAATGCCCGTCACCTCATCCGTGATGACGGTGGCGCCTTGAGCGCGGGCCTTGGCGCGAAAGCCGTTCATCAGGCCGGTGTTGGAAAACCAGCCTTCGCCGGAGCGACCGTAGGAGGCGAGGCGGATGTCGTCGACGTTGAGGTGGGGGAAAGCGCGGGACAGCTCCTGCGCATCCCAGAGGACGACGTCGGCACCGCAGGCGCGCTGCACATCGTGGTTTTCGCGCAGGACCTGTTCCTGAGCGGGGGTGTTGGCGAGAAAGAGGTAGCCGCCGGTATGGAAGTTGAGGTCGGGGGCGGGCTGGCCTTCGACCTGCATCGTAGTGGCGAAATCGCGGATGAAGGCGGAGCCGAACTGGCCGATCTTCACGTTGATCGGGTTCGAGAACTGCGTGCGGATCGAGGCGGCGGAAAGCGAGGTGGAGGCTTTGGCGAAGGTCGGGTCGCGTTCGACGATCAGGACGGAGCCTTTGAAATCGGGGTTCGCGGTCAGGAAATAGGCTACGGCAGAGCCGATCACGGCCCCGCCGACGATCACCACGTCATAGCTGTCGTTCACTTTGCCGCCTCATCATCGGGGTGCCCAAGATCGACGAACCAACCGCCCAGGGCCTGCACGGCGGGGGCTTTCGGATCGGGCACAGGGGTACGCGTTTCTACGGCGGAACGGAAGGGTTCGGTGTTGTCCTGCGGGTGAAAACCGAGGTGCGCGGCGAGGCGGTTGTCAACGGCTTTGACCGTGTTGTCGGAGATGCCAAAGGCCACGGTGAAGCCGACCTGGGGCGCGGTGAGGGCGGCGGTGACGAGGCGGATGCAATCGTCAAAGGAGAGCCACGACCAGAGCATCCGCCGGTCCGCAGGTTCGGGGAAGGACGAGAAGATGCGAAGCGCGGCAGTCTCGATCCCGAACTTGTCCCAGTAGAGGCGGCCGAGGTCTTCGGCGAAGCATTTGGAAAGGCCGTAGAGGCTGTCGGGGCGGTGCGGGGCGTGGGCGTCGATCTGGTCTTCGAGACGGTGGTAGCCGATGGCGTGGACGGAGGAGGCGTAGACGATGCGGGAAATGCCGTGTTTGCGGGCGGATTCGTAGATGTTGTAGCTGCCGATGATGCTGGAATTCAGCACCTCGTCCCACGGGCGTTCCATTGGCGCGCCGCCGAAGTGGACGATGGCATCGACGCCTTTGACCGCATTATTGACGGCTTGGGCATCGTTGAGGTCGAACGTCAGCGCCTGTTCGTTGGGCTGAAGATCCGCGATTGGCGCGCGGTCGGCGAGGCGGAGGGTGCGGGCGAGGGGAGCGAGGCCGCGGCGAAGCTGGGTGCCGAGGCGGCCGGCGGCGCCGGTGATGAGGATGGTATCGAAGCGGGGGGTCATTCGGATATTCCGGACTTGGAGGTGACATAACCCTTGGTCGCGTCTTCGGCGCGGGCGTCGGGGCTGCGACGGGCGGGATCGCCGAAACCGCCGCCGCCGGGAAGGGTGAGGATCAGGCGGCGACCGGCGGGGACGTGTTGCCATCCCTTGGGTTTAAGCTTGGTGCCATCGTCGAGGTCGACCGATCCGGCGGCGCCGGGTTGGCCGCCGTCGCGGCCGCGGGCGGGGTGGTTGACGCGGTCGAACATGGCGGAGAAGTCAAACTCGTGGCCGGGCAGCGGCTCGATCTCGATGATCTGGCCGAGGCCGCCGCGGTATTCGCCGTCACCGCCTGAATCGGGACGCAGTTCCTTGCGCCAGATTACGATGGGGCCGGTGTGTTCGGTCGCCTCGATCGGCATGGTCATCACGCCGGAAGGGAAGGCGGTGGCGGACAAGCCGTCTGCAGTGGGCCGCGCGCCCATGCCGCCGGAGTTGAACATCAGGATCTCGGCGCGGCGTCCGGGGTGGCCCGGCGCGGGGCGGACGGACATGTGGATGTTCCACAGCGCGGCAGCACCTTCGGCGAGGACCTGGCCGGGCAGCGCCTTGGCGAGCGCGCCGAGGACGAGGTCGGGGACGAGGTGGCCGATGACGTGGCGCACCGACACGGGTGCGGGGCGCGGGGCGTTCAGGATGTTTTCCGGCGAGGTGATGGTGAAGGCTTCGAGCGAGGCCCAGTTGTTCGGAATGTCGGGCGCGATTACGCACTTCAGCGCGTAGGAGGCGTAGGCCTTGGTGTAGATGATCGGCACGTTGATGCCCTTGGACGAGACCGGGCTGGAGCCTGCGAAATCGACATTCACCGTGTCGCCCGCGATGGTGACGGACGCGGCGAGGCGGACGGGGGTGTCGTAGCCGTCGGTGTCGAGCATGTTGTCCCAAGTGCCTTGCGGCAGGGCGCGCAGGCGGTCGAGCGTGGCGGTGCGGGTGCGGGTGAAGATGAAGTCGCCAAGGTCATCAAGCGTGGCGAGGCCGATTTCCTGCATCATCGAGGCGAGGCGGCGGTGGCCGACATCGTTGCAGGCGGCAAGAGAGTAGAAGTCACCCACCACCTGATCCGGTTCACGGACATTGGCGCGCAAAAGGCGGATCAGGGTGTCGTTCACCTCGCCCCGCTCGGCGAATTTCATGATCGGGATCTGGATGCCTTCCTCGTAGACCGATTTGCCATCGGCCCCGAAGCCGCGCCCGCCAACATCAACGACATGGGCGGTGCAGGCGAAGAAGCCGACAAGCGTGTCGCCGAGGAAGGACGGCGAGACCATCGTGATGTCGTGCAGGTGGCCGGTGCCTTTCCACGGGTCGTTGGTGACGTAGGTGTCGCCAGGAAACATGTTGGTGCGGCCGATTTCGCTGATGAAATGGAGGACCGCCTCGGCCATCGTGTTGACGTGGCCGGGGGTGCCGGTGACGGCTTGGGCGAGCATCCGACCTGAGGGGTCGAACACGCCGGCGGAGAGGTCGCCAGCCTCGCGGACCGAGGTGGAGAAGGCAGTGCGCAGGAGCGTCATCGCCTGTTCCTCGACCACCGAGATCAGGCGGTTCCACATCACCTGCATCCGGATTTCGCGGGTGGGATCGGTCATGGCGCGGACTTTCTGAGGAGAAGGAGCGAGCCGTCGGTCTGCATCACCACGTCGAAGGGTGAGGTGACGACGGTGGAAGTCTCGCGTTCGACGATGACGGTGGGGCCGGGGATGCGCTGGCCGGAGGTGAGGGCGGCGCGGTCGACGATGGCAGTGGGCAGCATCGCGCCGGTGGCGGGGTCGAACACGTCGCGGAAGATGGTGGGGGTGACGGTGGTGGTGCCGTCGGTCAGATGGTGGCGGGTGGGGGCGGGACGGGTGTCGCTGGCCTTGACGGACCATGTGACGACCTCGATTTCCAGCGCGTCGTCGGCGGTGCCACCGATGGCGCGGCCAAAGAAGCGGGCATAGGCGTCACGGAAGGCGGACCGGAGGGCGGTGACGTCGGGGGGCGTGAACGGGCGGTCGGGGAGGGGGACGGGGATTTCCCAGCCCTGGCCCTTGTAGCGCATGAAGGCGGTGGTCTCGATCGTGATGGCAGCGGTGGTACCGGTGCGGACAAAGCCTTCGGCGGTGGCTTTCAGGCCGGCGAGGAGGGTGTTGACGGCGTCGGTATCGAAGGCCGAGAGGCGCGTGATGCGGGTGACGAGCGCCTCGTATCCGAAGGGGGCGCGCAAGAAGCCGATGGCGGAGCCGACGCCCGCGCCGGGGGGCACGAGGCAGCGGTCGATGCCCAGTTTTTCGCACAGGCGGGCGGCGTGCAGGGGGGCGGCGCCCCCGAACGCGATCATCAGGTTGTCGGAGATGTTCTTGCCGTTTTCGACCGCGTGGACGCGGGCGGCGTTGGCCATGTTTTCATCCACCACCTCGGCGATGCCGAAGGCGGCGGAGAGGGTGTCGATCTTGAGCGGTTGACCGACGTGGGCGTCGATGGCCGCGGCAGCGAGGGGGGCGGAGAGGCGGATCGCGCCGCCGGCAAAGTTGTCGGGGTCGATCTTGCCGAGGATCAGGTCGGCGTCGGTGATGGCGGGGCGGTCGCCGCCGCGCTGGTAGCAGGCGGGGCCGGGTTCGGAGCCAGCGGATTCAGGGCCGGTCTGGATGCGGCCCATGCTATCGACCGAGGCGAGGGAACCGCCACCGGCGCCGATCTCGATCATCTCGATCACGGGGATGGAAATGGGCATGCCCGAGCCTTTGGCGAAGCGGGTGGTGCGGGCAACCTCGAAGCTGCGGGCGGTCTTGGGGGCGTAATCCTCGATCAGACAGATTTTCGCGGTGGTGCCGCCCATGTCGTAGCTGACGACGGAGGGAAGGTCGAAGCGGCGGGCGATGTCGGCGGCGAAGATGGCGCCACCTGCCGGGCCGCTTTCGATCAGGCGGACGGGGAATTCGGCTGCGGTTTCGACCGAGATCAGGCCGCCGCCGGAGTGGATCATGAACACCGGGCAGGTGGCACCTTGGTCCTTGAGGCGGGCTTGCAGGCGGGTGAGGTAGGCGGCCATTTGCGGGCGGACGTAGGCGTTGGCGCAGACCGTGTTGAAGCGTTCGAACTCGCGCATCTGGGGAGAGACTTCGGAGGACAGCGAGATCGGGGCGGTGGTGCGGGCGGCGATGATGTCGCGCGCGCGGGCCTCGTGCGCGGGGTTGAGGTAGGAGTGGATGAAGCCGATGGCAACCGCGCCATATCCGTCCGCCGCGATGGCCTCGGCCACGGCGGCGAGGACGGATTCGTCGAGCGGCAGGAGTTCCTGACCGTCGGCGCCGATCCGGCCGGGGACGGTGAAGCGGTCTTGGCGTGGGACGAGAGGCTGCGGCAGGCGGAGGTTCAGGTCATACTGGTCGAAGCGGTTTTCGGTGCGCATTTCGACGGTGTCGCGGAAGCCTTCGGTGGTGACGAAGGCGGTCTTTGCGCCGCGCCGTTCGATCAGCGCGTTGGTGGCAAGGGTGGTGCCGTGGATGACGATGTCGAGGTCGGCGTAGGTGAGGTTCGCCTCGGTCAGGACGATGTCGATGGCATCGAGGATACCCTGTTCGGGGGCGGCGTAATTCGTCAGGATCTTGGTAGAATGGATCGTGCCGTTGTGGTCGAGCGCCACGTCGGTGAAGGTGCCGCCGATGTCGGCACCGAGGCGGATGGTCATTTCGTTTCCTTTTCAGCGAGCGCCTTGGCGCGCATCTGGCTGAGGGTCTGGCGAGGGGTGAGGGCTTCGGGCGAGATGTCGAGGTCGAGGACCGCGCCGGTTTTCGACGCAAGCGCGCGGGCGAAGGCGGCGGGGAAATCGGTGGTGGCCGACACTCGTTCGGCGTGGAAGCCGTAGGCACGGGCGAGGGCCGGGAAATCCGGGTTGACGAGCGTGGTGCCGGAGACGCGGGTGGGAAAGTTCTTTTCCTGATGCGCGCGGATCGTGCCGTACATGCCGTTGTTGAGGATGAGAACGATGGGCTGCGCGCCGGCCTGCATCGCGGTGGCAAGTTCGGGCAGGTTCATCTGGATATCGCCGTCACCGGCAAAGCAGACCACGGTCCGGTCGGGGTGGGCGACTTTGGCGGCGATGGCGGCCGGGAGGCCGTAGCCCATTGCGCCCGATTGCGGGCCGAGGAGGCGGGCATGGGGGCCAAAGCGGAAGTATTTGTTCGGCCAGGCGGTGAAGTTGCCAGCACCGTTCGTCAGGATAACGTCGTCGGGCAGGACGGACTGCAGGTGGGCCATGACCTGGGCCATGTCGACGGGCGAGGGCTGTGGCGGGAGGTCAAAGGTCGCCTCATAGGCTGCGCGGGCGCGTTTGCGCCATTCGGACCACGGACCTTTGACGGGCGTTAGGGCGGCTGCGAAGGCGTTGGGGCCGGCGGGGATGCCGAGGGTGGGGATGTAGATCTTGCCGATCTCGAGGCTTGAGGCGTGGACGTGGATGATCTTTTGCGCCGGGGTGGGGACGGTGAAGAGGGTGTAGCCTTCGGTCGATATCTCGCCAAAGCGGGTGTTGAGGGCGAGGACAACGTCCGCTTCGGCCAGGGTCGCGCGGACTCCGGCGGTCAGGCCGAGGCCGAGGTCGCCGGCGTAGACGGGGGAGTGGTTGTCGATCATGTCCTGATAGCGGAGGGCGGCGACTACCGGGATGTCGGACGCCTCGGCGAAGGATTGGAGGGCGGCGCGGCCTTGAGCGGTCCAGTTGCAGCCACCAAGGAGGATGGCGGGGCGCTGGGCGTGTGACAGGAGGGCAAGCGCGTCGGTGAGGGCGGCCGGGTCGGGGGCTGGTTCGGCGATGCGGGCCGGGCCGCTGAGGGGGGCGGCGGCGGTGAGGCCGGAGAGCACGTCTTCGGGCAGGGCCACGACCACCGGGCCGGGGCGGCCGGTGGTGGCGGTGATCCAGGCGCGGGACAGGATTTCAGGGATCCGGTCGGCGTGATCGATTTCCACCGCCCATTTCGCCATCGTGCCGAACACGGCGCGGTAGTCGAGTTCCTGGAACGCCTCGCGGCCCTTCATGTCGGTGCCGACCTGGCCGACGAAGACCAGCATCGGGGCAGAGTCCTGCATCGCGGTGTGGATGCCGATGGAGGCGTTGGTTACGCCGGGGCCGCGGGTGACGAGGGCGATGCCGGGGTGGCCGGTCAGCTTGCCCCAGGCGGCGGCCATGAAGGCAGCGCCACCTTCGTTGCGGCAAAGGACAAAGTCGAAGCGGCCCTGGGTGTCATGCATGGCGTCGAGGACGGCGAGGTAGCTTTCGCCCGGCACGCCGAAGGCGCGGGTGGCACCAAGAGCCACGAGGCTTTCGACCAGTAACTGCCCGCCGTTGCGCATGGATGCCTCTCCCAAGTTTCGGCGCGATCATGCCCGGGCAGATTGGCGATGAAAACCGCGTTCTTCTGGCGTTATGGGTATTTACCGGGCGATCTGGCATGTCGACAGCCGTCTGCGCCATCGCTAACGATGGGAAGAACGCAATGATGGGGGCGCGGCTTCAGGTGGCGCGCGGGGGTTGGCAGGCAATGATCCTTTGCTTTGATATTGGCGGGTCGCGGATCAAGGCGGGGTTGGCCGACGCGGACGGGGTAAGGCCGTTGGGCGCGGTGCCGACGGCGGTGGATGACCTTGACGGCTTTGTGGCTGGGCTTGCCCGGTTCATGCAGCCGGGCGTGCGGGGCGTGGCGATTTCGATTGCCGGGGTGGTCGAGCCGGAGACGGGTATCGGCCGGGTGGCCAACATCCGCTGTATCGACGGGCTGGCGCTGGCGCCGCTGCTGGAGGCGCGGCTGGGCGTTCGGGTGATAGTGCTGAACGACGCGGATTGCTTTGCGCTGGCCGAGGCGCGGCAGGGGGCGGGGCGCGGGCATGGCACTGTGTTCGGCGTGATCCTTGGCACCGGCGTAGGTGGCGGGCTGGTGATAGATGGGCGGCTGGTAACGGGGGCAGGCGGTTATGCCGGCGAATGGGGGCATGGGCCGGTGATACGGGGTGAATTCGCCTTCCCTTGTGGCTGCGGGCAGGTTGGCTGCATCGACACCGTGGGTGGCGCGCGCGGGCTGGAGCGGTTGTGGCGCGCCTCGGGTGGGGAGCCTTTGGGATCGGTGGAAATTCTGGCGCGGTGGCAGGCGGGAGATGCTGACGCGGCGCCGGTGGTCGATCTGTGGGAAGAGCTGGTCTCGGGGCCGTTGGCGATGGTGCTGAACGTGACGGGAGCGGGGATCGTGCCGGTGGGCGGCGGGCTTGCGAACGTGCCGGCGCTGATCGCGCGGCTGGACACGGCGGTTCGGGCGCGAGTGTTGCGGCGGACGGAGCGGCCATTGGTGGTGCTGGCGGAATGCACGGTGGAGCCGGGGCTGATCGGCGCGGCGGAGGCCGGGTTGGTGGAGTTCGAGCATTGATCATCGAGGTTTGCGTCGACACGGCAGAGGGGCTGGCGGCTGCGCTGGAGGGCGGTGCGGACCGGATTGAGTTGTGTTCGGCGCTGGGCGTGGGCGGGTTGACGCCTTCGGCCGGGTTCATGCGACTGGCGGCACGGGCGGGGGTGCCGGTGCATGCGCTGATACGGCCGCGGGCGGGGGATTTCTTCTTTTCCGAGCCGGAGCTTGAGGTGATGGCGGCGGATATCGCCGTGGCGCGGGAGTGCGGGATGGCCGGGGTGGTGATCGGCGCGAGCCTGGCAGACGGGCGGCTTGATGCGGTGGCGCTGAGGAGGCTGGTGGGCGAGGCGGCGGGGTTGAGCCTGACGCTGCACCGGGTGTTCGATCTGGTGCCGGATATGGGCGAGGCTTTGGAAGCCGCGATCGACTTTAGGTTTCACCGGGTGCTGACCTCGGGCGGAGCGGCGACGGCGGTGGCGGGGATCGACCGGCTGGTCGCGTTGAAGGCGCAGGCAGCGGGGCGGATCGGCATACTGCCGGGGGCTGGGATCACGGCGGCGACGGCGGCGGGGTTGCGGGTACTGGAACCGATCGAGGTGCATGGGTCATGTTCGGTGGTCCGGACAGGGCGGGTGGTGGGGCTGGGTTTCGGGGTCGCGACGGAGCGGGTGACGGATGCGGGGCAGGTGCGGGCGCTGCGGGCAGCTTTGGAGCCTTGAGCTCCGGCCCAGCCCCGGACGGTTTCACAACCTCCAGACCTCGGGCGAAGTATTTGCAGGAATAGCAAGGGGTTGGACGTGAAGAGCATCATCGAGACCTATGAGGTCGCAAGCGGAGCGGTGCGTGAGGTGTTGGCCATCGACGGGCGGATCGAGGCACCGAACTGGGACCCGTCAGGGGAGACGCTGCTGGTGAACGGCGGCGGGCGGCTTTTTCGGGTTCCCTTGGCGGAGCCGTCCTTGGTGCGGGTAGACACCGGGTTTGCAGACCGCTGCAACAATGACCACGGGATCAGCCCTGACGGGACGCGGATCGTGCTTTCGCACCATCGCGGGCAGGGGTCGGAGATTTTTATGCTGCCCGCAACGGGAGGAGAGCCGGTGGCCGTGACACGGCACGCACCCAGCTGGTGGCACGGTTGGTCGCCGGACGGGGCAAGGCTGGCCTATGTTGCGGCGCGAGGTGGCAGCCGGGTGATTGATGTTTACACGATCGGGGTCGAGGGCGGTGAGGAGCAGCGCCTGACCCAAGGCGAGGGGCATTGCGACGGGCCGGATTACAGCGCAGATGGTAGCCGCATCTATTACAACTGTGACCGGGGCGGACATGCGCAGATCTGGGTGATGGCGGTGGACGGATCGGGGCAGCGGCAGTTGTTCGAGGACGACCATGTGAACTGGTTTCCGCATCCGTCACCTGATGGGCAGCGCATGGTCTATCTTGCGTATCCGCCCGGGACGACGGGGCATCCGGCTGATCTGCCGGTTGCCCTGGTGCTGTGCGACCCCGAGGGGCGCGACCGCCGCGTGGTGCGGGAGTTCACCGGCGGGCAGGGCACGATCAACGTGCCAAGCTGGGCGCCGGACGGACACGCCTTTGCCTATGTGCGGTATAAGCCCTGACCGTCAGGCGATGCGGAAGCGGGGAGGCCGACGGGGCGCCAGAGCTTCCGGCTCGGGTGCCGGGGTGGGCAGCGGCAGGAAGGCCTCGTGGATGGCGGATCTTTCGCTGAAATGGCGCGGGTCGCCCCAGACCGAGATGTAGATTTCCGGTGGAAAGCCGTTGGCGAGGTGTTCCGGGGTAAGGTCGATGATGCGGATGCGCATCGGATCGCCGTGGCTGAGCGCAGGCGACAGCAGGTCTTCGGCAACCGGGCCGAGGTGGCCGATGAGCGCGATGCGGCGGCGCGGGATCATGCCGAGGAAGCGCTGGCGGACCCGTGCGTAGACGCCGATCCGGCCATCGGGCAGGCGGTCGAGCGCGGCGGTATCGCCGATCACCAGACCGGCGCGGGCGACGTGGACACGGATGCCCTCGACCGGGGCCTTGGGGAGGATCGGAAGTTTGGTATCGCTCATCGCCGCACACCTTCTGGTTGGGCGGCAAGGATGGGTGAGGATTCAGTCGGTTGGCAAGCGGCTGGGGCTGCAGGGCGCGCCGGGCTGCGTGATCATGCCGACGGGTGCAGTGCGGATCGGCAAGGATCGGCCAAAAGGTGGTGGTGGCCTGCAACAGAAGGCAGCGGCGGCCCATATTGATTTTGCTGCGGGACGGGATTGCAAAACACAGATCGCTTGCCCAGATGAATGGCAAGGCCTTGCGGAATGTGCTGAACAGTCGGGCATTCCGGACCGAGGCGCTTCACGAGAGGAGATGACCGATGAACCTTGAGCAGTTCACGGAACGGTCGCGCGGTTTCCTTCAGGCCGCGCAGACGATTGCGATGCGGGAAAGCCACCAGCGCGTGCTGCCCGACCATTTGCTGAAAGCCCTTATGGATGACGACCAGGGGCTGGCCTCGAACCTGATCCGCAAGGCGGGCGGTGCGCCCGAGCGGGTGAACGAGGCGATCAACCTGTCGCTGGCGAAGCTTCCGAAGGTGACGGGCGGCGACGGGCAGACCTATATCGACCCGAGCTTGGTGCGGGTGCTGGACGAGGCCGAGACGGTCGCGAAGAAGGCGGGCGACAGTTTCGTGCCGGTCGAGCGGTTGCTGACGGCGCTGGCGCTGGTCAACACGCGGGCCAAGGATGCGCTGACGGCGGGTGCCGTGACGGCGCAGGGGCTGAACAGCGCGATCAATGAAATCCGCAAGGGCCGCACGGCCGACAGCGCCTCGTCCGAAGAGACGATGGAGGCGTTGAAGAAATATGCGCGCGACCTGACCGAGGCGGCTGCGGATGGCAAGATCGACCCGATCATCGGGCGCGACGAGGAAATTCGGCGTGCGATGCAGGTGCTGTCACGGCGCACCAAGAACAACCCGGTGCTGATTGGCGAACCCGGGGTCGGCAAGACGGCGATTGCCGAGGGTCTGGCGCTGCGCATCGTGGATGGCGACGTGCCGGAGAGCCTGCGCAACAAGAAGCTGATGGCGCTGGACATGGGCGCGCTGATTGCGGGTGCCAAGTACCGGGGTGAGTTCGAGGAGCGGCTGAAGGCCGTGTTGAACGAGATCACGGCGGCGGCGGGCGAGATCATCCTGTTCATCGACGAGATGCACACGCTGGTAGGCGCGGGCAAATCCGACGGTGCGATGGATGCGGCGAACCTGATCAAGCCGGCGCTGGCGCGGGGCGAGCTGCACTGCATTGGTGCGACGACCTTGGATGAATACCGCAAGTATGTTGAGAAGGACGCAGCTTTGGCGCGGCGGTTCCAGCCGGTGTTCGTGAACGAGCCTTCGGTGGAGGATACGATCAGCATCCTGCGCGGGATCAAGGAGAAGTATGAGCTGCACCACGGCGTGCGCATCGCCGATGCGGCGCTGGTGGCTGCGGCGACGCTGAGCCACCGCTACATCACCGACCGGTTCCTGCCGGACAAGGCGATCGACCTGATGGACGAAGCCGCCAGCCGGTTGCGGATGGAAGTCGACAGCAAGCCCGAGGAACTGGACCAGCTGGACCGCCAGATCCTGCAATTGCAGATCGAGGGCGAGGCCTTGAAGAAGGAAGACGACGCGGCGTCGAAAGACCGGCTGGAGAAGCTGGAGCGCGAGTTGGCGAACCTGCAGCAGCAGTCATCCGAGATGACGGCGAAGTGGCAGGCGGAGCGCGACAGTCTGGAAGCCGCGCGCGGGCTGAAGGAGGAGCTCGACAAGGCACGCGCCGAACTGGAGCAGGCCAAGCGCGAGGGCGATTTCGCCAAGGCCGGCGAGTTGCAGTATGGCCGCATTCCGCAGCTGGAAAAGCAACTGGTCGAAGCTGAGGCCCGTGAAGGGCAGGCGCTGGTGTCTGAAGCCGTGCGACCTGAGCAGATTGCCGAGGTCGTGGAGCGGTGGACGGGTATTCCGACGTCGAAGATGCTCGAAGGCGAGCGGGAGAAGCTGCTTCGCATGGAGGAGGAGCTTGGCAAACGCGTCGTCGGGCAGCGGGCGGCGCTGACCGCCGTTGCCAATGCCGTCCGCCGCGCGCGGGCTGGTTTGAATGATGAGGGGCGGCCGTTGGGCAGCTTCCTTTTCCTTGGGCCGACCGGCGTGGGCAAGACGGAACTGACCAAGGCGGTGGCAGAGTACCTCTTTGACGACGACAACGCGATGGTGCGCATCGACATGTCGGAGTTCATGGAGAAGCATTCGGTTGCCCGTCTGATCGGCGCGCCGCCCGGCTATGTCGGCTATGACGAAGGTGGGGTGCTGACCGAGGCGGTGCGTCGGCGGCCGTATCAGGTGGTCTTGTTCGACGAGGTTGAAAAGGCGCATCCGGACGTGTTCAACGTGCTTTTGCAGGTGCTTGACGACGGTGTGCTGACCGATGGTCAGGGCCGCACGGTCGACTTCAAGCAGACGCTGATCGTGCTGACGTCGAACCTTGGGGCACGGGCGCTGTCCGAATTGCCGGAAGGGGCGGATTCGAGCGACGCCAAGCGGCAGGTCGAGGAGGCGGTGCGCCAGCACTTCCGCCCCGAGTTCCTGAACCGTCTGGACGAGCAGATCATCTTCGACCGGCTGGATCGGGCGGACATGGCGCAGATCGTCGAGATCCAGTTGAAACGGCTGGAGGCGCGGCTGGTCGGGCGCAAGATCACGCTGGAGCTAGACCCGCAAGCCAAGCAGTGGCTGGCGGATGAAGGCTATGATCCGGTGTTCGGCGCGCGGCCGTTGAAACGGGTGATGCAGCGCCATCTGCAAGACCCGCTGGCCGAGATGATCCTTTCGGGCGATCTGATGGATGGGTCCACGGTGACGATCAGTGCCGGGCCGGAAGGCCTGATCATCGGCGACCGGGTGAGCGCCAGTCGCAGGGCGCGGCCGACCGAGGCTGTGGTTCACTAAGAGCGCGCTTGTCATAACGAAGCGGGCCGTGTCACGCTTATCTTTTAACGAGGAGAAGCATGGCATGGCCCGAGCGTTTACTGTTACCGGCCGGCAAGACGGTCAGGTCTTCATGCCTGACATGGTGGGCGCGCTGCAATTGGGCGCAGCGGTGGATGTGTCACCCGAGGTGGTGTTGACGGAGCCAGGCTGGACGCTTTTTTCCTTTGATCTTGCCGCGTCTGAAGCGGTGTTCGTGGATGTCGGCCCGTGCGATCTGTCGCAAGCGCCGTTCAGCTATCAGCGGCAGTTCGAAATCGCGCAGCGGGTGCTGCGGCTGCCGTTTGCGGACGTGCTGGGGATGGCTGATGCGATTCCGGCGGCGCCGCAGGTGCACCTGTTCAACATCGGGCATTGTGGGTCGACGCTCTTGCACAACGTCTTCAACCAGACCGAGGTGGCGTGGTGCCTGTCGGAGCCGCTGTTCGTATTTGATCTGGCGATGGGGCGCGACAAGGTGGTGGACGAGGTGCGCGTTGCGCTTTTGCGCGCCGGCTGTGCCTTCATGCGGCTCTTTCCAGGATATGCGGGACAGGTTCAGGTGTTGAAGCATTTCAGCCAGGCACTGATGATCGCCGAGGATTGTCAACGAGCCACGCCGGATGCCCGCTTTCTTTTTCTGTACCGGGACGCCGAAAGCTGGTGCAATTCGGTCTATGGGTTCGTGCAGCGGATGGGTGGGCAAATGCAGGTGCCGAAGGACGAGAGGGAGTTCGTCTGGTGGATCATGTCGGGGAACATGACGCTCGGGGCTGCAGCGGGGCTGGTGGATATGACGGGCGACGTGCTGATGTTCGACGAACTGTCGGCGGCGGTCTGGATCTTGCAGCGCGACCGGTTCCATCAAGTGGTTGCGGCCGGGGTGCCGATGCGAGCCACCCCATATGAAGCCCTTGTCGCGGACAGGGAGCGGACGCTGGCTGGCATCTTTGCAGAGTGCGGGCTGCCGGATGCCGATATGGAGGGTGCGCTGACGGCGTTTGACAGCGATTCCCATGCGGGCACCGCGACGGCGCGGTCGGTTCCTGTCGAACGGCTTGACGAGGCTGCGCTGGCGAGGGTTCGGGGGATGCTTGCTGGTTTGCGGCCCCCGCTGACGGGGGCCGAACCTTGGCTTGATGCTGGCTGAGCCGCGTCAGAGCGCGCGGGGTTCCTGCGTAGCTATGGGCGGAAACTGACCGTTCGGCGTGGCTTGGTCAACCGCGTCGGGAAGCGTCTGGCTGAGTCGGGACAGAAGCTCGCTGCGTGTCAGGCCGGTCTTTTCGACAAGTTCTGCGATGGTGTCTTCGTCAAGCGCCTGTTCAAGTTCGTCCGGGGCGATGGATTCGTTTCGTCCGGTGCTAACCCAGCTTTGCGCCTTGGCCTGATGCTGGGGGCTTGAAAACCGCTCGAACAGTTCCGACAGGCCGCCCATCAGGCCGCCGCTGCCGGCACCGCCCGCCATCTGGCGAAGGTTGTCGAGAATGCCGCCCTGGCTGTCGGCCTGGCCGGTTGCGCCGAAGGGATTGCGGTTCGGATCGTCACCGGCGCGGTTGTTGAGCATCGCGCCGAGCTTGTCGCGGTTCTGGTAGCCGGCAACCGCCAGCAGGCCGAGAAGGGCGATCATGGATGGGCTGCCTTTGGCCATCTGGTGTTCCTTTCGAATGGGAGAGTTAGGTCAGGCTCGGCGACGAAGAAAGCCGTAGAGGGCAAGCACAATGATCGCACCGATCACGGCACCGATCAGGCCGGCGCCGTCCAGCGGTCCGTACCAGCCAAGCGCCTGGCCAAGGAAGTTCGCCACGAAGGCACCGACGATGCCGAGAATGGTGGTCAACACGAAGCCCGAAGGCTCGTTGTCGCCGGGCATGATGAACTTGGCGATCACGCCGGCCACGAAGCCGATGATTATGGTCCAGATGATACCCACGGTCGCGCTCCTTTGAAGCTGCGCGGGCAGGAGGCCCGGCTGTTGGCACAACGTGGGGCGAGCGATTCCGTTCCGCCGGGCGATGAGCAGGGCGCGCAATAAAAAAGGGGCGGCTTGCGCCACCCCTTTCGCAGAAATCACGAAGTTTCCGATTACATCGGCGGAAGGATGACGCTGTCGATGACGTGGATCACGCCGTTCGAAGCGGCGACGTCCGGCATCGAGATGACGGCGCCGTTCACTTTCGGGCCGCCATCAAGGGTGATGGTCACTTCGGCGCCGTTCACGGTGGCGGCCTTCATGCCTTCGGTCAGGTCGGTCGACATGACCTTGCCGGGGACGACGTGGTAGGTAAGGATAGCCACCAGCTTGTCCTTGTTTTCCGGCTTCAGGAGGTCTTCCACGGTGCCAGCGGGCAGTGCTGCGAAGGCAGCGTCGGTCGGCGCGAATACGGTGAACGGACCTTCGCCCTTCAGCGTTTCAACCAGGCCGGCAGCGGT